>JAJDUC010000089.1 GCA_022826865.1 Anaerolineae bacterium | reverse complement strand
ATGCCCACAGTGAACTCGGCATGCTCGCAAGAATAGCCGCCAAAACTGCTGCCTATAACATCGCCATCCTATTCAATCGGCAGTGTGGACGAGCAGACGGAGCGATGGCGACTCTCATCTGTTAGTACCGGACAAGCCTTACACCATCATACATAAATGTGCATTACTTTCTTGGAGTTACTTTGTTCTCTGTCTGAGAACGGATTCAGCATTGCAATGCGCTGGATATTGAGAAAACTAAAGCGCATAGCGATTCAGGTATCGGGAGGGATGAGACCTTGGATAGACAGACTGCCTACGATATCGTCTGTGAGTTTGTGCAATCCGACTCGCTGCGCAAGCACATGCTGGCGGTAGAATTCGCCATGCGCGCTTACGCCGAGCACTACGGCGAAGACGCCGACGCCTGGGGCCTGGTTGGGCTTCTGCATGATTTCGACTGGGAGATCCACCCGTCTCTGGAGCAGCACCCGATGGATGGCGCGCCTATCTTGCGCGAGCGCGGTTTGGGCGAAGAAGACATCCGCACGATCCTCAGTCATGGACCACTGGCGGCCGATGATCGCGTGACCTTGCGCGACAAGGCGCTCTACGCGGTAGATGAACTGACCGGTCTAATCACGGCGGTGGCGCTGGTTCGCCCCAGCAAAGACATCCGCGATGTCAAAGCGCGCAGCATCCGCAAGAAATGGAAGGACAAGGCTTTCGCCGCCGGCGTCAATCGGCAGGATGTCATTGATGGCTGTGAAGTGCTGGGGGTAGATGTCTGGGAGTTTCATGTGCCGCTGGTGCTGGCGGCTATGCAAGCTGGCGCCGCCGAGCTGGGGCTCGACGGCGCCGCAGTGGGTTAATGATTAGTGAATGTTTAGTGGCGGACTTGAACGGGCGTGCCAAGTGGCGCGAATTCCCAGAACCATTGGGCGTCTGCATTCGTGAGGTTGACGCAGCCGTGGCTCATGGGCGTACCAAACATCGTGTGCCACCAAGTGCCGTGTATGGCGTAGCCTGCGTAGAAATACATCGGCCATTCCACGTTGTCCAGGCTGTAACCAGGACCGCTCATTGTCTGCGAACGGTATTTTAGATAGATCTCATAGTCTCCTAGCACTGTCGGCGTCAGCATTTTTCCGCTGGACATCAGCGCCCGCTTCTTTAAGATGCCATTTTCATAGGCGTATATGGATTGCCGTCCCAGCTCGATGACGATCTCGCGCCCGACGCCTACACGCGGTCCTGGATGATGATGAGTGGTATAGAAGAGCTTGTAGCTGGAATTATCCGGCAGATAGCTCAGATACTCTGCGAACGAAGGAATCCGTAGCGTCTGTAGGGGGTGCAGTGCGTAAGCAGGAGGGCTTATGCCGTTGATTTTGGCGAGCACTCTCCACTCCATATTGAATCGCACGCCAAGCTCCGTTAGGTATTCGCCACGGCCGACGGTGTACTGCTGTCCGAGGTTGCCAGCAGGATAGATGCCGGGAGCGGGCAAAGCGGTTAGGTTTGGAAGCGCGTGGCCTGGTGGGGCGGGGGGGCGACTTTCCTGTGCTGGCGCCGGGCTGGGCGCATCGTTTGAGGCGGCCGGCGGCGCGACTGCATCCAAGCGGCTGACGCGGAGCTTATTTCCGGCGTGGATGCGTGTTGCGTCCTCTATGCCGTTTGCGGCCATCAAGGTATCAAGCGAGATTCCGTACCGCTGGGCAATCCTGAACAGAGTCTCGCCGCGCTGAACGACATGGGTATCGGGCGCGCTCGTGCTTGGCGGATTCTGTGTAACCGGCGCGGCTGGCGCAGCCGGCGCCGCATCGACGGCGGGCGGGGCGCCGCCTTCCGGGATCAGCAGTTTCTGTCCCGGATAGATCATCCAGGATGGCAGGTCGTTCAACCTCTGCAAATCAATGAGGCTTACGCCATAAGCTTGCGCGATATTCCCCAGCGCATCGCCGAATTGCACGATATGGACATATTCGCTGGCGGCCGGCGCCGTCTCGGGCGCGCTTTCGACAGTCGGCTTGGGCGCGGCGACTCCATCCTCTTCGGCGTCGACTGTCGCGATATCTGGCGCGGGCAGGGCGCCGCCTTCCGGAATCAGCAGTTTCTGCCCCGGATAGATCATCCAGGATGGCAGGTCGTTCAACCTCTGCAAATCTGACAGGCTTACGCCATAAGCTTGCGCGATTTTCTCCAGCGCATCGCCGAATTGCACGATATGGACATATTCGCTGGCGGCCGGCGCGGGCTCGGGCGCGCTTTCGATAGTCGGCTTGGGCGCGGCGACTCTATCCTCTTCGGGGTCGACTGCCGCGATATCCAGCTCCGGAATCGCCAATATCTGCCCCGGATAGATCATCCAGGTTGGGAGGTCGTTCAGCCTCTGCAAATCAATGAGGCTTACGCCATAAGTTTGCGCGATTTTCCCCAGCGTATCGCCGAATTGCACGATATGGACGTATTCCCTGGCGGCTGGCGCCGCTTCGGGCGCGCTTTCGGTAGTCGTCTCGGGCGCGGCGCTCCTATCCTCTTCGGGGTCGTCTGTCGCGATATCAAGCGCAGGCGGCCTTCCACCAGCGGGAATACGCAGTTCTTGTCCTGGACTTATCAGCCAAGAATACAGGCCATTTGCCGCTTGGAGATCATACAGAGTAACGCCGTAGGCTTCGGCGATTTTACCCATGGAATCGCCGGCTTGCACGATGTGGACGAGCGCCTCCGCCGCCGGCGAAATCTCGCCGCCTTCCCGTCCGGGTACAGGGAGCGCCAAGCGGTCGCCGGGATAGATCAAGCCGTGGTAGTTGTTATTGAGGGCCTCGAGTTCAAACAGGCTCACGCTGTAGGCGGCGGCGATGCTGCCAAGCGTTTCCCCCGGCTGTACCACATGAAAGCCCAGCGCAGTGATAGAAGTGATAGAATGGTCGACGTCTGACGGCCCCAGCGGGATTGTCAGTAATTGCCAGGCATGGATCAGGTGTGAATTGCCGATGCCGTTCTCCGCAGCCAATTCTTCCATGCTGACGCCATAAGACTGGGCGATCAAACCCAGCGTTTCGCCCGGGCGCACGATGTGAGTTTCCGCGGCAATTCGCTGCGCCGCCACGCTTGGAACAAGCAACAGTAGAATAACACTGGTCAACAGGAGCGAGCGCGCTGATCTCATGGCTTAACCTCTTTGCATTCGGTCGCTGTTGTTGACACGGTAACATATTCCCTCTCATATTCGGAACGAGGCGCATTCAAGTTTGTGCTCCTAAATTTCGCCGCAATGCGGCCCGCCCGGCGGCTTTGAAGGGGCTGAACGTCTGTAATGACGCGGGATTGCCGCCTTCGCGCCAATGCGAAGGGTGAGCGCGATTGGCGCGATTGCGGCAGGCGGGCATAGCGCAAGCGTAGGCTGAACGCTTGGCAAGAGCAGGGGGAATCCGTTACACTTCGGTTCGCAGCGCGCAGCAAAGCCGCTTGGGATGGAGGACTGAGACAATGTCCGGAATTAAATTCGCACTGCCCAATCTTCGTTTGATGCTCGTCCTGTTGATAGCAATTTCGGTCATCGCCGCGACGCCTTTGCTGGCGCAAGATGAGAGCCGCATTCTTGTGGCCGGCACTGTGATTTCCGGTGAGTTGGGTCCCGAATCCACGGCTGCGACCTATATTTTTGACGCGGGCGCGGATAGCGTAGCGAGCCTCGAGCTGCGTAACCTGTCTGGAGGCGCTCTGGCGCTTCAACTTAGCGATATCAATGGCAATACGATTGCAAGCGCGCCTGCTGGCGACAGTGTAGTGGCCTTGGGCGATGTATCGCTGGCTTCAGGCGGTCGATACTTTGTCTTTGTATATTTCGCGCCGGGCGCCGGCGCGCAAGAGACGAGTTTCGATCTTAGCTTCGATCTGAGTACTGGCGCGCCGGCTGCGGCGGAAGCTGTCGCGGTAGCCGAGCCCGACCTGATCCTGCTCGGCGCCGGCATTGATGTGCAGTTGAGCTGGAGCGGCGCGGCTGATTTGAATCTGGAAGTGCGCGGCCCAACCGGCCAATCCTTGCATTGGAACTCGCGCGCGACCGCCGACGGCGGCGTCTTCGGATTTGACGCCAATGGACTTTGCCAGGTGATTAGTTCCGATCCTGTAGAGACGGCGACCTGGCAGCCAGGCTTCCTGCCGACCGGCAGCTACGAAGTCATCATCTACTACAAGGAAGTTTGCGACTCCGTGACCGGCGCTGTGCCATTCAGATTGGATGTGTCGGTCGACGGTTTGCCCAGCGGCAGCATGGCAAATGTGCTCGCCCCCGGTGCGCAGGGACAAGAAAATGTCTACGTGTCGCGCTTTGTCATCAGTGGCGATGGCAGCGCGATTTTAAGCGCCGGCGGCCCGAACCCGTCTACGAGCCTGACTTTCCCGCCCAGCAGCTATGACCGCGCCAGCGAATCGCCGAC
Organism: Anaerolineae bacterium; assembly: GCA_022826865.1. GTDB lineage: Bacteria > Chloroflexota > Anaerolineae > Aggregatilineales > Phototrophicaceae > UBA6055. Next base: position 68,768 of record JAJDUC010000089.1, on the reverse strand, counting down.
CCCGATTGCGCGCGATGTGTCGGTCCTCGGGAACATCAGCAACGATCAACCCTTCGTCACGTATTCTTTCAGCGCCGCCGCGGGCGAGGTGATTTCTGTGGAAATGCTGGCGGTGGGGCCGAATCTGGATACCTTGCTGCAGATATTGGATCCAGCCGGCCGGGTCGTCCATGTGAATGACGATGTGGGCGCCGGGCAAACCGATTCCCGTATTGCCAACGTTCAATTGCTGAGCGGCGGCAGCTATACGATCATCGCCACGCGTTACGCCATGGATTATGGCGGCACGCAGGGCAGCTACCAATTGACATTGAGCGGCGCCGGCAGTGATGCGGCCTCGCCGATCAGCGGCTTGAACTTGCCGCCGGGCGATATTCAAGTGAGCTTGTTATGGAGCACGGGCGCCGACCTGCAATTGCTGGTGCGCGACCCGATTGGCGAGTCCGTTTTTGATGACAATCCATTTTCGGCCAGTGGCGGCATCTTGTACCTGGCGGGCAATGTGAACTGTATTCCGGCCGCTACCGACGCGCCGGCATCCTACATCTATTGGCCGCCCGGGCGCATGCGACCGGGGACCTATGAAGTTGAAGTCTGGTATCAGAATTCATGTTCGGATTTGCCGCCGCCCGTCGACTTTACACTGCTAATTGAGGTCGGTGGCGTGATGGTTGCCGACGCCCGTCAATTCCCGCAGCAAGGCCAGCGCTATGTCACGAACTTTACGATACAGCCTCTGGGCGCAGCCGAAGCGGGCGAAGGCGGCTTCATAGACGCCGGCAGCGCGAGCCTGGCTTATCAGCAGGAGGCGCTGGGCGCGCCCGCGATCGAACGCGGCAGTTCCGTCACCGGTACGATTACGGCGGAAAATACCTTTGATGTATACAGTTTCAACGGCGCAGCCGGTCAAACAGTTTCGATCAGCATGGCGGCAGTGTCGCAGACGCTTGATACGAATTTGTACTTGATCAGTCCCAGCGGGACTGAGGTCGCCGCGAATGACGATGGCGATCCGGTACAGTTGGGCGCAAGCGGGCGAACGACTGACTCCCTCATCAGCGGTTATGTCTTGGCGGAGAACGGTCCCTACACTATAATCGCCACCCGCTATGCCAATCAGTACGGCGGCACGATAGGCGTCTATCAGCTGACGCTGAATCAGAATTAGCCGCTGTCGCGCGTGGCGGTACCGCCGTAAGGCCGCTTGGAAGCCCGGCGGCTTGTTATGGAAGAAGGGACGATTTCCAAGACACTGTACAATGCCCGGCCTATTTGCTATGATGCGGCGCAATCGCTGCCGATCCTCTTGCGAAAGTGAAACTGCATGAAACAGCGCATGCTTCTTGTATTTTCTGTGTTGGCGGCGCTTGCGCTTTCGGCCTGTTCGCCGAACGTAGACCTGCTTGATGAAAGCAAACTCAAAGATACGAGTTTGTTGACCGGGGATCCTTGTGAAGCGCCTTGCTGGTATGGCATAACGCCGGGAGAGACGCGCTATCGCGATGCCAAGCTGATCATTGAAGCCGACGCGCGCTTCACGATCGTTGAGGAGCCGGATCCGCAGGAAGACAACCCGGGCCGCCTTCTAACTTTTGCTGAAGGCGAGAACCAGGGCTGCTGCCAGCTTTTCAGCCGCGATGGCGAGATTGTTACGTCATTTCTGCTGCAGCTGGCGCCTGATGTCAGTTTTGGGCCGGTTGTGGATAACCTGGGCGAACCGCAATATGTGAGCGGCCAGGAGCTCAGCGGGGAACAAGCTTATCTGGCGATGGTCTATCCGGATCGTCCGCTGGTTGTCTATGCCTTTGTGGCCGGACCCGAAGCTGATCTCTCCGTGCACAGTGAAATTATCGGCGTTATGTACATGTCCAGCGAAGAAATGAGCCAGATGCTGACATGTACCAGCCTGAACAACTGGGGCGGGTTCTTGCCCTTTTCCAGCTATGTCGGCGGCGAAGGCTTCGACTACGTCGGCGAGGGCGTGGGCGACGAAGAGATTTGCCCCACCGAACAGTAGCTTGCCTGGATCAAGCGCGTTAATTCGGATTTGAGGAGCGGGAACAAGATGGCAATGGATGCACAGTCGACGCTTGCGGTCGGCGCGAAAGTTGTGGGCAAAGTTAGGCATATCGGCATTTATGGCGCGCTGGTCGATATCGGCACCGGTCAGGATGCGCTCTTGCATATTTCGCAACTGGCGGAAAGTGAAAAACGCAAGTTTGAGGATGTTGTGCAATCTGGCGCTGAAATCAGCGCCTTTGTCCTCAAAAGGCGCCGCGATGGGCACGTGGCATTGACAATGGAAAAACCGCCTGCGGTGCCCTGGGCCTCGATCAAACTGGGCAATACCTACAACGGTCAAGTGATAAGAGTCGAAGATTTTGGCGTCTTCGTTGATTTCGGCGCCGAACGCCCGGGCATGGTGCATGTGTCGGAGATGGCTGATGGTTATGTGAAGTCGCCGGGCGATGTCGCCAGCGTCGGCCAAGATGTTCAAGTGCGCGTAATCAAAAAGAGCGGGCGGCCGCGGCAGATTGACCTCACTATGAAAACCGTCGTTGAAGAACCGGCGCTGGAGGAAGAGGACGAGGACGAAGCTGAAAGTGTCCCGACGGCTATGGCGCAAGCCTTTCGCCGGGCGATGCAAAGCGGCGCGATAGCCGAGACAAGGGTTCAGGAACCGGTTCTTGCGCCCAGCAGCCATCGTCAGAAACAAGAAGATATTCTGGAGCGCACATTGCGCCAATCACAAGGCTAGCTGTCCGCAGCCGCCTGGCGGGGGAGAAATTGAGCTGCCGCGCTCCGGCAAAAGCATATACTCGCGGGACCGCTTGAGGGGTTGGCTTAAAACGATATAGAGATTGACCAAGCCGGGGCTGGAACAAGGTCGCCGGCTTTTCTGTTGAATAGCGCCGCTGGTCAATCGTATCAAATTGAAATTGCGCTGCTAAATGACATTTTCCCTCAGTATCCGTAATCTGTAGGGGCGTTTCGCTGAAACGCCCTCAATTTGCCGGCTATTTTCGACGGGCGTCTCACGAGACGCCCCTACATTTTCACCATATTCGTAGCGAACGGTTCATTTTGATTTTGAAGAGATTGCCCTGGACAGCGCCGGCGCGCTATGCCAGTTCGCGGTAAACACGATAGACAATGCTGGCAAACAAGACGCTGAAGTTGAGTTCGTGGCTGAGACACCAGGGGCAGAGCGCGCCCAGAAGGGCAAACTGAACGTAGACCAGCCACATGGAGAAGAGCCAGGCGAAAAGCCCAAGTCCGAAGATGAGCAGGCTGCCGTAGTTGCGCAGGAGCGTGAAGCGTCTCTCCAGGAGCGTCGCCAGGCCGATCAGCAGGTATACAGCGAAACCAAGCCAGGCGATGGGGATGCCGGCCAGTTCCGAATAAATGCTATTGAGAACAAGGTTGCAATCGAAGGGACCGGCTTCGACGCAGACAGCCGTTTCGCTGGAGAGCTTGAGATAGCTCAAGTAGCCGCTGATAAACAGGCCGATGAGAATCAACAGCAATTGAAGTCGGCGCAGATTCTTATTGTCGTCCGCCGAAATGTCGCTTTCAGTTTCGTTCATGGCATTCATCCATTACTCGCTGAAATCAGTCTAGTGAGCGCAAAAGCAGAACGGTCAATTCTGTGCCGGCGGGCAGGAACTCCGTTCCTTCCGGAACGACGGCCAAGCCATCGGCAAGCACCATGGACATCAAGGCGCCGGAACTCTGAATGCCGGTTGAATGGGCGATGAAACCCTTATCCGAGCGTGAAATGGTGACTCGGATGTAGCTGCGGCGACCATCCGATTTTAGAGCGTCGGCAGTGACTGCGCTGATTGTCTTGCGCTTGAATTCGCGCCCGCTGATACGCGCCAGAGCCGGCCGTGCCAAAACTTCAAATGTGACCATGGCCGAAACGGGATTGCCCGGCAGACCAAAGAACGGAATGCCCTGCAGGCTGCCAAAGGCCAGGGGTTTGCCCGGTCGCATATTGATGCGCCAGAAATCGATATCGCCGAGTTCGTCCAGAACTGTTTTGACAAAATCGGCGGCGCCAACCGAAACGCCCGCGGTGCTGATGATGAGGTCGGGATGGATTTCCAGAGCGCGGCGGTAAAGCGCCCGTACCGAGTCGAGGGAATCGCGCGCGATGGGCAGCCGGATGGCGACGCCCCCGCCCGCTCGGACGAGCGCGGCGACGCTGTAGCTATTGCTATCGCGGATCTGGCCCGGCGCCGGCGTCTGATGCACATCTACCAATTCATCGCCGCTGCTGAGAATGACAACCTTGGGCTGGCGGATAACGTCAACTTTGGCGCAGCCGATGCCGGCTAACATGCCGATTTCCGCCGGTCCCAGCGCTGTTCCCGCGGCCATGATCCTGTGGCCGGCGGCGATGCTTTCACCGGCGCGCCGTATATTCTCGTCGGCGCGAAGCGCGCGGAAAAGTCGAACTGTGGCTGGCACGGGCGCCGCTTCGCCCTTATACCAATCATCGTCGGTATCCTCAACCGGGATGACCGCGCTTGTCCCGGGCGGAATCGGCGCGCCGGTCATGATGCGGGCGGCTTGCCCCGTCTCGAGAACGCCGGTGGGCGCGGCGCCGGCTGGTATATCCATCACGACAGAAAGGGCAACGGGATTTGCCGCGTTGGCCGCTGCGCTGTCTTGGTGGCGGATGGCGTAGCCGTCCATGGCGGAGTTGTCGAAGGGCGGCAGATCAACCGGCGAGACAATGTCGCGGGCAATGACCCGGTCCAGAGTCTCCGCCAGGGAAATGGATTCGCTCGGGAGCGGTCGGACCGCAGCGAGTATGTTTTTGAGGGCGCTATCGACGTTGAGCAGCGGTTTCACGGCGCTCCTTTCACGTGTGGGTTCGCGCGCGCATTATAGCATAACCTGCGCCATTCTCATGTGCTGCGCATCAGCGGCTCACTCGCATCAGTATGAATTGCGCTGAAAAATGACAATTCCCCCTCAAATTATGTAATACGTAGGGGCGTTTCGCTGAAACGCCCGCAATTTGCAGGCCATTTTCAACGGGCGTCTCACGAGACGCCCCTACATTTCCGCAATTTTCGTAGCGAACCGCTCATTATGATTTTGCTGCGATTGTCCCTGTGCGCGCCAGGCTAATTTTTGCCCCGTGCAAGCGCATGCGATATACTCTCCCAGTCGTATGATTGGATCATTTTTTGAGTCCGTTTCCTTCGGAGGAGGTTTATATGAGAAGGCTTCTAGCGGTAATCACTGTCTTGCTGGCCTGCGCAATGCTATGGGCGGCGGCTCTGCCGGCGGCGGCACAGGACGCCAGCGAAGTGACGCTGACGATGTGGACGCATGACGGCTTGTATGTGCAATTCTTCAACGCGCGCGCCGAGGAGTGGCAAGAACGCTATCCTGATATCGAATTCACTTTTGAATTCGAGGTAGTTCCCAGTGTGTTCGACAAGGTGCTGGGTAATCTGGCGGCTGGCGAAGAGATCCCCGATTTGCTGGGTATTGAGCAAGGCTCGTTCCCGCGTTTCATGCAGGGCGGCATCATCGAGAGCAAGTTCCTCGATTTGACCGATCTGCTGGCTGATGACTACGACCTGATCGTAGAAGGGCGGCACACGCCTTACAAATATCAGGGGCGCGTCTATGGCGTGGACAGCTCGCTTTGCGGGGTTGTTTACTACTATCAACCGTCGATCTTTGAGGAGCGGGGTTTGTCGGTGCCGACGACCTGGGACGAATATCTGGAGACCGGCGCGGCGCTCGCGGAAGAAGGCATCGCCATGTCTTACATTACCGACCACGGCGGCATGTTCATGATGTATTTGCTGCAGCGTGGCGGCGCGATTTTCGATGAACACGGGGAATTTGTATTGCCCGAGGAGGAAAACCGGACGATCGCGATTGAAGTGCTGGACTTGTTGCGCGAGGGGCTGGAAAGCGGCGCGATTCGCTATGTTCCAAGCAGTGAAGTTTGGGGCCCGGCGATCATCAATTCCTATCGCGAAGGCAATTTGGTCGGCGCGATTATGCCCGACTGGTATTCCGACTACATCTTGAAACCGCAAGCGGAAGATATGGCCGAACAATGGCGAATCGCGCGCATGCCGGTTTGGGACGATGGCAACAGCCACAAGACCTCCGTCTGGGGCGGCACCGGTTTCGCCGTCGCCAAGGAGAGCGACAACGCGCAATATGCCTGGGAGCTGCTGCAATATACCTATGTGACGCTGGAGAATCAGATCAAGCGTTACGAGGAGATCGCCTACTATCCGACGATGCCGGCCGCCTTCCACGATGAGCGCATCATTGGTTTGCAAGATCCCTTCTATGCAAATCAGAAGACGGGCGAGGTCTTCGCCGAGATCGTGGACGATGTGCCGATCTGGTATCAGAGCTTGTTCCGCAGAACCTTTGAGTTGCAGATGGCGGCTGAGCTTGCCGTTTTCTTTGACGGCGCCGTCACGGCTGACGAAGCGATCGACAGCATTGTTCAGTACATGGAAGACGAGATCGCTTTCGCCGAGTAAGTCGGCGATCCGGCGCTGGCAGGGCGCTTGCCTTGCCAGCGCTGCCTTTCCCCAAACAGGAGTAATTCATGGTTCAGGCGGCACTAACCCGTGGGCGCGAGGCGCGGGCTGGTGGAGATTTCCAGCAGCACAAGCTCGCGCCCTATGCCTTCATCTCTCCATTCTACGTCCTGTTTGCTTTCTTCTTTCTGGCGCCCAGCCTGATTGCGCTGGTGCTGAGCATGTTCCGCTGGGACGGCATCAACGACCCGCGCTTTGTCCTCGCTCGCAATTATGGGCGCCTCTTAAGCGACAAGGTCTTCGCGCAGGCGGCGACGAATACGGCGATCTACGCGATTGCCAGCCTTCTGATTGTCCTCCCCTTGGCGCTTGTGCTGGCGGTGCTGCTGAACGCCAAATCCTTGCGCTTCAGCAATGTTTGGCGGGCAATGTATTTCACGCCGGTGGTGACATCGACGGTGGCGATTTCGCTGGTCTTTCAGATTCTCTACAGTCGCGACACTGGCCTGCTGAACGCGCCGCTGATTTATTTGGGGCTGGAGCCGATATACTGGCTGGGCGATAGATCCTGGGTCAAGGTGGCAATAATCATTCTTATCATCTGGCGCTCAACCGGATTGCTGACCATCTATTTTTTGGCGGGGCTGCAAAGCATTCCTGAAGAATTATACGAAGCGGCGTCGATAGACGGCGCGAGCATGCTGCAGAAATTTTTTCGTATCACAGTCCCCATGCTGCGGCCGATCATCTTGTTCGTCAGTATTATCGTCTTGCTTAGCTCAATACAGATTTTCGACGAAATCCAGATTCTGACCAATGGCAGCGGTGGACCGGCCAACAGCAGTATGAGCGTGGTGCATTATCTCTATGAGCGCGGGTATACGCGTTTGCGTCTTGGCTTCGCATCGGCAGTGGGAACGGTGCTTTTCGCGACTGTTTTCATTTTGTCGCTGCTGCAGCTGCAATGGTACGGCGTCTTCCGGAAGGAGGACTGATGGGCGAGCGGTTCGGTCAGCGCCTTGGCGTGGTTGCGCTGCATGTAGTGGTCATCAGCGGGGCGCTGTTGACGGTCGCGCCGATCGCCTTCATGATCTATTCGTCATTCAAGACGACTGCCGAGATATTCACGCTGCCGCCCTGGCTGCCGCCTGCTGAGTGGTCTTTCAAGAATTACGAAGAACTGCTGACCAAATGGCCCTTTCCATACTGGTATATCAACAGCCTCATTTATGCCGGGGTGGTGACGGTATTCGTGTTGTTCTTTTGTTCGCTTGCCGGTTTCGCTTTCGCCAAATATCACTTTCGCGCCAAGAATGTTTTATTCATCATTCTCATCGGCTCGACGATGATTCCCTTCCAGCTGATATTGATTCCGCTGTTTGTATTGATGAGCCGAATCGATTGGGTCAATCATCCCGCTTCGATGATCGTGCCCTGGATGGCGCCGGCTTTTGGCATCTTCCTGATGCGACAATATATTCAGGCTGTGCCGACGGAATTAATGGAGTCGGCAAGGATTGACGGCGCCTCTGAATTTCGGATTTACGCTCAGGTCATTGTCCCACTGGTGCGGCCTGGCCTGACGACCCTGGCGATATTGACCTTCCTTGGCTCGTGGAACAGTTTCATCTGGCCGCTGATGGTGCTGCGCGGCAACCGGGTTATCACGCTGCCTGTCGGCATCGCGACCATGCGCAGCCAAGCGACGGCGTCGCAGATACCTTATGGCGAGATGATGGCGGCGGCGACTATGGTGTCGGTGCCGGTCATTCTGCTATTTCTTATGCTGCAGCGCTACTTCATATCCGGCTTGACAATCGGCGCGGTAAAGGGCTAACAGGGGAGTCTCGCCGAGACGCCTGAACATTTATGAAATTCTGCGGACGTTTCAGCGAAACGCCCCTACAATATACTTCGGATTCGTAGGCGACCTTTTGGACGCGTCTTGACAAGGGCAGACGGGACAGGTTACAATCCAAAACGATGGGAAAACGCTAATACATCACTGTTGGGCGAGGCTCAGAGGCTGTGCCTTCTGTAGTCTTTTTGCTATTGTGTGACGCCGGTGTGCACATTTCATCGAGTCATCATCTTTCATTCGACAGATTTATAGCGCATAGGAGGTTACGCCTTGGAGGCGAGAGACTTTAGCGCATTACGTATTAGCTTGGCTTCGCCGGAGCAGATCCGCTCCTGGTCTTATGGCGAGGTCACCAAGCCGGAAACGATCAATTATCGCCGGCTGCGGCCGGAGATGGACGGGCTGTTCTGTGAGCGGACATTCGGTCCCACACGCGACTGGCAATGTTACTGCGGAAAATATAAGAACATCCGTTATCGCGGCATCATCTGCGACAAATGCGGCGTCGAAGTGACGCGTTCTTCGGTGCGGCGCGAGCGCATGGGCCATATCGAATTGGCGGCGCCGGTCGCCCATGTATGGTATACGCGGCGCGTTCCCAGCTATCTTGGCTTGCTGCTTGATGTCAGCCGGCGCAATCTCGATCGCGTGCTCTATTTCGCCCAATATGTGGTGACGCAGGTTGATGAGGACGCGCGCGGAAAAGCAGTCAACCGCATTGAGAATGAGCTGGAGGAGAAGGAGCGGGAGCTCACCGGCGTCATTGAAGACCAGATGCGCGAGCAGCAAGACAATCGCGCTCAAATCGCCGAAGAATTCGACAGCAAGGTTGCGGCGATTCGCGAGCATTTCGATGCCGAGTTGGCGCGGCTCAGCGATGAGGTAATGAGCGAGGCTCAGGCCGCGCAGACGCGCATCGAGAGTATGCTCGGTCAAGAAGCGGCCACCGATATCACATTGAAATCGACATCGGCCGTGGTCGTGACGAAGGGCGACACAATCACCAACGATCACATTTCTCAAATTCAGGACCAGGTCAATGGTCATCTCAGCGCGTTGCAGGGCGAGATTGAAAGCTTGACCCAGGAAGAAATCGGGAAGATCAGCGGCGATATTGACGGCGCCAATGTTGATGCGGACAGCTCCATCGACGAGCAGTTGCGCGAGCTGGACGAGCGCATGCGCGGCATGCGCGACGGCGCCGAGAAGCAGATCAATGAATTGCAGGATCTGCATGTGCTGCAGTTTCTGTCGGAGAGCCGATACCGCGAGTTGAAGAGCCGTTTTGGCAACGTCTTCCAGGCGAATATGGGCGCTGAAGCTTTCTACGAGATTCTCAGCAACTTGAACCTGGCGAAGCTGGCGGATGAGCTTTGGCTGGAAGTGCGCACTTCAAAGTCCAAGCAGCGCCGCCGCAAGGCGACCAAGCGCTTGCGCGTGGTGGAAAGCTTGCGCGGCAGCAGCGAAACCGTCATCGATCGCGACGAGACCAAGCAAGAAAACGAACCGCATGGCAATAGCCCGGAGTGGATGATCCTGACGGTCTTGCCGGTTATTCCGCCCGACCTGCGCCCGATGGTGCAATTGGATGGCGGGCGCTTCGCCACCAGCGACCTTAACGATCTCTACCGCCGCGTCATCAACCGCAACAACCGTCTCAAGCATCTGCTGGACCTGGGCGCGCCCGATGTCATTGTGCGCAACGAAAAGCGCATGCTGCAGGAGTCGGTCGACAGCTTGATCGATAACAGTCAGCGTGGCAAGGCATTGAGCCGGCGCGGACGCCGCGAGTTGAAATCCCTGAGCGATATGCTCAAGGGCAAGAAGGGACGCTTCCGCCGCAACTTGCTGGGCAAACGCGTCGATTATTCCGGCCGCTCCGTGATCGTTATCGGCCCGAAGCTGAAATTGCACCAGTGCGGCTTGCCCAAAACCATGGCGCTGGAGCTGTATCGGCCCTTCGTCATCAGCCGTCTTGTCTCCTATAACTATGCGAGCAATGTGAAAGGCGCTAAGCGCATCATCGAGCGCGAGCGCCCGGAAGTCTGGGAAGTGCTGGAAGAAGTCATCAAAGAGCGCCCGGTGCTGCTCAACCGCGCGCCGACCCTGCACCGTCTGGGCATTCAGGCATTCGAGCCGCTTCTGGTGGAGGGCAAGGCGATTCAGATTCATCCCTTGGTCTGTTCGGCCTTTAATGCCGATTTCGACGGCGATCAGATGGCGGTGCATGTGCCCTTGAGCGAGCAGGCGGTCACGGAAGCGCGGGAGCTCATGTTGAGCACGCGCAATTTGCTCAAGCCGTCGGATGGCGCGCCCATCGTGGGACCGTCCAAAGATATGGTGCTGGGCAACTATTACCTGACGATGGACCCGACCGTGGAAATCGTAGCCTTGCGCTCGCGGGCGGATGAGTTCCGGTCGGCGAATGCCTTGTTCTCCGGCGATCACAAAGTCGGCATCGCCTTCCGTTCCAACGGCTACTATTACGCGCAATTCCGTCATGTGCCCCATAGCGAACTTTACCTGGACGAGACCGAAACCGACGCCAACGGCCGCCCGCAGGTGATGAAGTCGGCGGTCGACCGGACAGTTGAAGCGCTGTTGGCAGGCGAAATCGATTGCATGTTGGCCAACGCCTACGAAGCGCGCAAATACCTGCGCGCCCATGATCTGGAAGACCAACTGGAGATCACCAACCTGCATGAGCGGCGCGTGGTCGTTGATATGGATGAGGTGGAATATCTGTATCGCATTGGCTTGGTTGATTTGCACACGCCGATCTTGCTCGGCAACGTCTATGACAAACGCGAGCCGCAAGAGGAACCTGAAATTTGTACAATTGGACGGGCGATGTTCAATCGCATTTTGCCGGATGAAATGCGCTTCGAGCAGCAGACAATGGGCAAGAGAGGCTTGCAGGATTTGGTCGCGCGCTGCTATCAAGTAATCGGCGGGGAACGGACGACCGAAGTCGTCGACGCGATCAAGAACTTTGGCTTCCACTACGCGACCATTTCCGGCACGACCATCGCCGTCAGCGATTTGACGATCCCGGATGAACGGGCGCATATCCTGCAGCAAGCTGAAGAGGTGGTGACCCGAGCCGAACGCGATTTCCGCCGCGGCTTGATGACTGAGGACGAGCGCTATCAGATTACGATCGACGAGTGGAACCGCGCCAAGGACCATTTGCAGGACCAGATCCAGGACACGCTTGATCCCTACGGTCCGATAGCGATTATGGCGATTTCCGGCTCGACCAAAGGTGGATTCGGCCCAATCACGCAGTTAGCGGGCATGCGAGGCCTGATGGCGGATCCATCCGGGCGAATCATTGATCTGCCGATTCGCAGTCATTTTCGCGAAGGACTGAACGCGCTGGAATACTTTATATCGACGCATGGCGCGCGCAAGGGTCTGGCGGATACGGCGCTGCGCACGGCGGACGCCGGTTATTTGACGCGGCGTCTCGTGGATGTGGCGCAGGATATGATCGTCAACCGTTGGGATTGCAATACGCTGCGCGGGCTCAAGATCCGTCGCAGCGACAATGTCGCCGGCCAGACCATGGACGAACGGATCGTCGGCCGCTGCGCCGCTGAAGACATCATTGATCCGCAGACGGGGACTTTGATCGTCGGCCGCAACGAGATGATCGATGAAGACATTGCGATTGCCATCGAAGAGTCAACGCTGGCCGAAGTGGAAGTGCGCAGCCCGCTCACCTGCGACTTGATCAATGGCGTCTGCGCGCTCTGTTATGGGCGGGACCTGGGCACGGGCGAGATGGTGAATATCGGCGCGGCTGTCGGCATCATCGCGGCGCAATCTATCGGCGAGCCGGGCACACAATTGACTTTGCGCACCTTCCACAGCGGCGGCACGGCCGAATCGCGCGGTGATATCACCAGCGGTTTGCCGCGCGTCGAAGAACTCTTTGAAGCGCGCCGCAAGCCCAAAGGCGAGTCGGTGATGACTGGAATTGGCGGCGTGTTGCGCATAACCGATCGCGAAGATGGCGCGCGCGTGGCGACAGTAACCTATAGCCAGGTGCTCAGCGCGGTTCAAGTTGTGCCGGAAGACTGGGAGATCGTCGTCGAAGATCGCAAGCAGGTAAAAGAAGGCGCGATCATTGCCAAGAATGGCGAGGACGAGCTCCGCGCGGAGATGGCGGGCGAAGTGTACATCGAAGACCACACCGTCTACATTCGCGATGAAGACACCGACGAGTGGCAGGAAGATATCCCAGCCAATGCGCGTCTGCGCAAGTCCATTCACGATGGCATGACCGTTGAGCCCGGCGAGCAGCTGACAGAGGGTTCCATGAATCCTCACCGCATTCTGCGAGTCTTGGGCGCAAACGCGACTCAACTCTATCTGCTCAGCGAGATCCAAGAGGTCTATCGCAGCCAGGGCGTGCCGATAGCGGACAAGCACTTCGAGACGGTCATTCGCAAGATGATGTGCAAAGTGCAGATCACCAGAAGCGGCGACAGCGAGTTGCTGCCCGGCGAGTTGATCGATCAGTTGAAACTGCTGGAGATCAACGAGCGACTGATATCCGAAGGCCGAGAGCCGAGCGCGGGTTCACCTGTGTTGCTCGGCATTACCAAGGCGGCTCTGAGCACGGAGAGTTACCTTTCGGCGGCCAGCTTCCAGCACACGATTAAGGTCTTGGCGGGCGCGGCGATTGAGGGTCAGGTGGATCCGCTGCACGGCTTGAAGGAGAACGTGATCATCGGCAAGTTGATACCAGCTGGCACCGGATTCCACGCCTACCAGGATCGGGAGGCGGTGGCGCCGCCGGTAACCCTGGAGGCGCAGGGGGCGCTCGATCTGGAAGAAGCGAGCGACCAGGACGACTTCGAGAATATGCTGAGCGAACTCTAGGTTTGCTGAGAACGAGCATTGCGACGCGGGCTGCCGGCAGGTGCCCGCGTTTTTCTTTGGGCGACTCCCTTAGGGACGCCGGGACAGCGCGTGGTAGAGCGGACGCTCGCGCTTTTGATCCGACCCATTGAATTGCGGATAGAGCAGGCTGTAGGCCGCCAGTTCGCTGCGCTGACCGATTGTTAGCTCGGCCGCGTAACTCAAGTTCCACAAGATCATAACGCCGACATCGGCGCGCGATTGCCCGATTTGAAAGGCGCGCAGCGTATAGTCCCGCTGGTCGAGCGCGGAGTTGTAAGCCATCCAGGCTTCCGGCGCCTCGTTCGGGTAATCCTCCCAGGTCGCCCAGCCAAACTCCGTCACCCACATTTGCGCGTTGTGGCCATAAGCGGCGATGATGTCGGCGTAGTCGCGGATCGTCTGCTGAAAAAAGAACTGTGGCTGATCGTCCCAGCCTTGGCCGTCGACATTGTCGCAGCAGAGGAAATCCGGTGGATTGCCCCAACTGTAGGGATGCACGCCGATCTTCACGTCATTGAAGCGCGCCAGGCCCGCTTGATACATCTGCCGGAGGAAAGCGCGGTCATCCACGGAGACGCCGCTGTGGTTGCCGGTCGGCGCGAGCCCGGCTGTGACAACGCTGATATGAGGCGAGTAGGCGCGTATGCTGTCGTAGGCGACCCGGAACAGCTCCATATAATTGGCGCCGCCCAAGGGACGGCTGCCGGTCCATTCGCGGCGCAGGTTGGGTTCGTTCCAAATCTCAATGGCATCAATTTGGGGACCGAGCTTTTCCAAAAGCATACGGATGAAGGCGGCAAGCTGGTTGAGGTCATCCGGAGGCCCGTCTTCGCTCCGATTGGCATGCCGGGCCCAGTCGGGCGCCTTGGCGATACTGATCATCACCTGGTAGCCCCATTGGTCGGCCTTCTGCACATGCAACTGAAAGAGGCGGAAGTTCTGGTCGAATTGATCGGCGCGATCCGGTTGCAGCCATTCCCAGGCGGCTTGCAGCTTAATCCAGCCCACGCGCACTTGATTGACGCGATGCAGCGTCCGCTCCCAATCTTCGACGGTGTAATTGTAATGCGCTTGAATACCCATTTGGGCGGGATCAAGCAGCGTATTTTCGACCGGCAGCGGCGTGGTATAAGCGCTGCCGGGCCGGGTCGGCGGCCGGGTCGGTGGCGGGGGCGTCGCCGTCGGCGGCACAGTTGGGAGCGCTGTGCTCGTCGCCGGCTGCGTATATTCTGGACCGACGACGGGCCCGAAACTGCGTTCGTCATCGGCGGTTGCATCCGCGACGGGAGAATCGCTAATCTCAGCCTGGATCGCCACTTCCGGCGCGATTTCGGGAATCGAATTCGCGGCACAACCCGCGAGGCAAACTGCAAGACAAGCCAGCGCCAGTGCGCGCTGGAGCTTGCGGCCGGGGAATCTTGTCAACTTGAGTGGCATCGTATGGGGATCTATCGGGACTGGCGCCAATTCTGTTTTCTTTGCGTCTGTGGACACTGTATCGATATGTTGCGACAGAAGGCGCCAAATCGTTTGACACTCCCGTAAAGCACATTCTACAATGGGAAATTGAAGTCCGCTTGGCCAATGCGATGCGCGCGCCAAACGATACGCATACATTTGCGCCCGGGTAAAGCGCGGGTACAGGAAAAGCGGAATCTGTATCGGCAAGCCGCCGACCCCGAACAGCCAAAGCCAACAGCAACAGCCTCCGAGGACAGCCGATGACTGATCGGTCGATTCATCAAATCAACATCGAAAGCGAAATGCGAGAAGCCTACCTCAGCTACGCGATGAGCGTTATCGTGTCGCGGGCGCTTCCCGACGCGCGCGACGGCCTGAAACCGGTGCATCGCCGTATTTTGTACGCAATGCACGATATGGGCGTCGGCGCGGCTGGCAGTCATAAGAAGAGCGCGCGCATCGTAGGCGAGGTTATGGGCAAATATCATCCGCATGGAGACGCCGCCGTTTATGACACGATGGTGCGCATGGCGCAGGATTTCTCGATGCGCTACATGCTAATCGACGGGCAAGGCAATTTCGGCAGCATCGACGGCGATGGCGCGGCGGCGATGCGATACACCGAAGCGCGAATGGCGGCCATCGGCGGCGAACTGCTGGTTGATATCAATAAGGAGACGGTCGACTTCGTCGAGAATTTCGACGGCAGCTTGGACGAGCCCTCCGTCTTGCCGTCATCGCTGCCCAACCTTTTGATCAACGGCGCTTCCGGCATTGCCGTTGGCATGTCGACCAATATCCCGCCCCATAACCTGGGCGAGATTTGCGACGCCCTTGTTTACATGTTGGAGCAATGGGAGCGCCTGGAAGCGCTTGATGTCGATGAACTCATGCGCTTTGTCAAAGGACCCGACTTCCCGACCGGCGGCGTCATCTACAAGATGCGCGGCGATGAAGATATGCTGCGGACGGCGCTGGCGACCGGTCGCGGCAAGGTCACGCTGCGAGCAAAAGTACACATCGAGGATATGGGCCGTGGAAAATCCCGCATAATCGTCAGCGAGCTGCCTTACCAAACCAATAAAACGGCCTTGATTGAACGCATCGCCAGCTTGGTCAGCGGCGGCAAGCTCGAGGGTCTGGCGGATCTGCGCGATGAGTCGGATCGACAGAATGCGGTGCGGCTGGTGATTGAGCTGCAGCGCAGCGCGAATGTGACTGATGTCCTGGTGCAATTGTTCAAGTTGACGCCGCTGCAGAGTACCTTCGGCATTATCATGCTGGCGCTTGTCGATGGTCAACCGCGTTTGCTCTCGCTGAAACAAGCGCTGCGCGTCTATCTGGATCACCGATTTGAAGTGGTTCAGAGGCGCAGTCAATTTGATTTGACACGGGCGCGCGAGCGGGCGCATGTGCTGGAAGGCCTGCTTGTTGCGCTCGACCAGTTGGACGCCGTGATACAGACCATTCGAAAATCACGCAATAGCGAGACCGCGCGCCGCAACCTGATGAAGAATTTCAAAGTCACGGAAATTCAGGCCGAGGCGATACTTGCAATGCCGCTGCGTCGGCTGGCGTCGTTGGAAATCCGCCGGATCCGGCAGGAATACAAAGATAAACTCAAGCAGATCAAGCTCCTGGAGGATCTGCTCGCGAGCCCGCAAAAGCAGCGTCGGCTTATCGCCGAAGAACTCGCGAATATGAAGCAGGAATTTGGCGATCCCCGCCGCAGCATCATCGCTGATGGGGAAGCGATTGGCTTTAGTCAATCCGATTTTCTGGTGCCGGAAGAGAACACGGTGGTCATGTTGAGCGCGCGCGGCCAGTTGGCGCGGACGCCGACCGATGAGCCGCCAAAGATCACAACAGCGACAAAGGCGCCACCGCGACTCCTGCAGCACAGCACAACGGCGCAGATCTTGTACCTCTTTGCCGCGGACGGCAATTGCGCCACCTTGCCCGTGCAGCAGATTCCGCGCGCGGAGCAGCCCGTAGACGGCCAGCATTTTACCGAGTTGACCTCGCTGGCGGCGCGACAAAAGATCGTCTCCTTCTTGTGTTTGCCGCAGCGCCTTGACGAGGGCTTCCTCTGTTTTATCAGCGCGCAGGGGCAGGTCAAGCGCATGCGCCTTGACGAACTTCCCGGCGTAATGTCGCATGCGTTCAGCGTAATGAAGCTCGCCAAGGGCGACCGGCTTGTCGATGCGCTTTACAGTCGCGGCGGAGGCGATCTGGTCCTGACGACGGCGCGGGGTTACGCCATTCGCTTCAATGAGGATGACATCCGTCCTACCGGCATGACATCCGGCGGGGTGCGGGGAATCGAAATCAGCAATGACTCTGTCGTTGCCGCATGTTTTGTCAGCCCAAAGGCGACGCACTTTTGGTACGTAAGCCGGCGCGGATTCGCCAACACTGCGCAACTACTCAAGATGCGTTCTCAGGGACGCGGGGGCAAAGGCAAGCGCCTGCGCAACCGGGATCACATAGAAAGCAAGGTGGCGGCGATTGCCACAGGAAAGTTGACCGATACATTCTTGTTACTCACGAACAGGGGCAAAGCGAAGTATATGACGCTTAGCCTGGCAGAGACGGTTCAGCTTGGACCGCGAGGCATCGAGCCCGTAATCGCCCTGCGTGAGAAAGAAGAGGTGGTCGCTGTCGTTGAATACCGCCCACGCATTGACATGCCAGAAGCTGAGGAAGTTGAAGCGGAAGAAGAGCTGGACCTGGAAGAGATCGAACGGCTATTGGATCGGGCCGACGCCTTGGACGACGAGCCGGATGACAAGTCCGGTTCGAATGGGGCTGATCCGAACGTCAGCGGTGACGAATAACAAGCTCCAGCAACTCCGCATCATATCGCGGCGCAATGATCCGCCAGTCAAATTGGGCGATTTTCTGCCGCAGAGCGGTCGTATCCAGGCCGAGATCGCCGTCAAGATGATAGCGCAGTTGGGCTGTCAGTCGATCCCGCTGGTAAAGGCAGGCGCGCTTGAGATCATCTGTGAGCAAGTAGGGATAATTCAGGCGATCGGGCAAGATCGGCATGCAGCCGCAAAAGATCGCCTCGCAGATTGCGCTTCCGAAAAACTCCTGGCGGGCGGTGCTGACGACATAATGTGAAGACCAGAGCAGCCGCGCGTAATCGGCGAATGACTCGACATAACCGAGTTGCAGGATCTTGTCGCCGAGGAGCGTCTTCGCGGTTTGAAAGGCCGCCGGCATTTCACCGAAGCGTTCGCCGCTGATCGCCAACTTGAAGTCGCAGCCGTCGCTGGCGAGCCTGATCATGCTGTGGATGAAGGTATCCGGATCCTTGTCTTCTTCCCAGCGGTGATTCCAAAGAATGATGGGAGGGCCGTCATCGGCTTTGGCGACGCGATGGGCGGCGAAGCGGCGCAGATCCAAACCCAATGGCAGTACCTGCGATTTGGCGCGGATCGCGTCGATGGTCTCCAATTCATTGAAGTCGGCAAAGTGTTTGAGAAGGCGCGGCAATTGCCGCATAAAGTCACGCCGATGAAATTCGCTATTGAAATAGACGGCATCGGCGCTGAGCGCGCTGACGTAGTTGATGAAGCCGTAGCGCCAACCATGCGCCTGGCGCCGGTTCTGCGGGTAGGAGAGCTGATTCTCGTGGAAATAAAGCGCAATCGGCACATCGCCCAGCCGCCTTTGGGTCAAGGCGCGAAATATGCTCAGGTCGATCATGCTTGAAGCCAGAATGAGATCGGGCTTTGAACCCAGCAATCGTGCGAGGGTGATGGCGCCGCCTTGCATACGCCACTTCCAGAATTGCGCCGGCAGCGCGATTAACTCGATGTCATGCTGCGAGAATTTGCGATAGCTGTCCGCCCAGGTCTTGTGGCTGCCGCCGTAATAGGATTCAAGCAGGGCGATGCGCATTGCCGGGCGCGGTCTCAGCTCGTATTGCGGCGACGCGCCTCAACTACATTGGGCACCAGATCGATTTTCGAAAGAATGCGGGTCAGCTGTTTGTTGCTGGCGATCTCGAGTTGCAGATTGAGGGTGGCGATCTGATTGCGGGTGTAAACGTCAACTGAGGCGATGTTGACGCGCTGTTCCGCGATAATGGTGCTGATATCGCCCAACAGGCCTTCACGGTCATAAGCGACGACCTCGACCGGCACGACGTAGCGATGTTCTTCTTCTTCTGTGCCCCAGGCGACATCGATCAGGCGCTCGTTCTCACGCATAGCGAGGATATTGGGGCAATCGCCGCGATGCACGGTAACGCCCCGTCCCCGGGTGATGTATCCGATAATATCGTCGCCGGGCATGGGCCCGCAGCAACGAGCCAGATTAACCAGCAAGCCGCCGGCGCCCATGATGCTGACACCCTTGGCGACGCTCCCTCCCGTCCGCTTTGTCCGCGGCTTCAGCAGCTCATCGTCGCTCAGGCTCTCGGCGGATTTGCGCCGTTCATCTTCCAGGACGCGGTTGGTTATCTGGGAACCGGTGACATCGCCGGCGCCGATGGCCGCTTGGAAATCTTCAAGTTTGTCGTAATTGAGCAGGCGCGCGACCGACTCAAATGTGACCTTTTCCAGTACGCCAAGGCGCTTCAGTTCGCGCTCAAGCACTTCGCGGCCCATGGCGATATGGTTATCGCGGTTCTGCTTGCGCAGCCAGTGACGAATCTTGGTGCGGGCGCGGCTGGTAATGGCATATTCAAGGTCGGGATTAAGCCAATCCATGCTGGGTCCGCCGCGCTTGGCGGTCAAGATTACGACCTGGTCGCCCATATTGAGTTTGTAGTTCAGGGGAACGAGGCGGCCGTTGACCTTGGCGCCGCGGCAGCGATTGCCGATGTCGGTGTGAATGTGATAAGCGAAATCAATGGGCGTGGCGCCGGCCGGCAAGTCGATGATATCGCCATTGGGCGTGACGCTGTAGACCCGGTCCTGGAATACCTCGGACTTCACCGTATCGACAAATTGCGAGGCGTCGTTGACCTCCGGCCCAAATTCCATAAGGCGGCGCAGGTAGGCGAGCCGTTGTTCGAAGGCCTGATCATGCCCGTTGCCGCCCTCTTTATAGCGCCAATGGGCGGCGATACCGTATTCGGCGTCCTCGTGCATTTCCCAGGTGCGAATCTGCACCTCGACCGTCTTGCCAGCGTCGTCGTGCACAGCCGTGTGCAGGCTGCGATAGAAGTTGTCTTTGGGATTGGCGATATAATCGTCGAATTCGCCCGGGATGGGCCGCCAGAGATTGTGCGCGATGCCGAGCGCCAGGTAACATTGCTCCAGGGAATCGACGAGTACGCGCATGCCGCGTATGTCGTAGATTTGCTCCAGCGGCAAGTCTTTCTTGGACATCTTGTTGTAGATGCTGTAGATATGTTTTGGGCGGGCGCTGATGGTGACCCGGTTGATATTGGCTTTTCTTAATTCCCGCGTCAGCCGATCTTTGATGCCGCCAATGTAGCGCTCGCGCTCATCCCGCCGTTCATCCAGCGCTTTGGCGATTGAACGGTAGGCATCGGGGTTGAGATATCGGAAGCTGAGATCCTCCAGTTCCCATTTCATCTGCCAGATGCCGAGGCGGTTGGCGAGCGGGGCGAATATGTCCATGGTTTCCCGGGCGACGGCCTGCTGTTTGTTGCGCGGCATGTAGCCCAGCGTGCGCATGTTATGCAGGCGGTCGGCGAGTTTGACCAGAACGACGCGCACGTCATCGCCCATCGTCAACAGCATCTTGCGGATGTATTCCATCTCGCGGTTGACAGCGCTGGAGCGGCGGCTGTCGCCGAGCGGCGAGACATTCTTCAGCGGCAGGTTCTTCAGTTTGGTGACGCCGTCGACGAGTTTGGCGATCGTCGTGCCGAATTCCGCGCGCAAGGCATCGACGCTCACATCGCTGTCTTCGGCGACATCATGCAGGAGCCCGGCGGCGATCGTCTCGGAATCCAGTTTCATCTCGGCGAGGATGCCGGCGACGGCGACGCAGTGCGTGAGGTAAGGTTCGCCCGATTTACGTTGCTGGCCGCTATGGGCGCTGTCGGCGCGCTGGTAGGCGGCGGCGATGAGATCAATCTCGTTCGGCTTGATCTCAGGCAGGGCGTTCAGCAGAGATTCCAAATCGCGGGGATAAACGTTTGTTGAAATCAACATGGCAAAGGCGCCTGCCAAGAGTAGCTTGAATCTAGATTAGCATATTCTGGCGCAGTTGTCCGCAGCTTGGGGCATATTCCGTCGAAATCACCCGCTTTAACTGAGGCCGCGCCGATGGCTACGCGCTGACCTTTTGCCGCAGCCAGGCTTCAATGAAATCGTTGAGGCACCCGTCGAGCACGGCTGATGTGTTGCCGATTTCGATGCTCGTGCGATGATCTTTGACCATCTGATAGGGGTGCAAAACGTAAGAGCGGATCTGATTGCCCCAGCCGGCGGCGACATTCTCGCCCTTGAGCTCGGCCATTTCCGCTTCCTGCCTCGCCCGTTCCATCTCGAAGAGGCGCGCCTTGAGGATCTGCATGGCGCGTTCGCGGTTCTGCGCCTGGCTGCGCTGGTTCTGGCATTGCACCACCAGGCCGGTGGGCAGATGCGTGATGCGCACGGCAGTATCATTCTTCTGCACATGCTGGCCGCCGGCGCCGCTGGCGCGGTAGGTGTCGATGCGGATGTCTTTGTCGTCCACGGCAATCTCGATATCGGTTGCGATATCCGGCCATAATTCGACTTTGGCGAACGAGGTATGCCGGCGGTTGGCGCTGTCGAAAGGGCTGAGACGGACGAGGCGGTGCACGCCTTCTTCGCTTTGCAGGTAACCGAAGGCATAATCGCCCTTGACGCTGACGGTTACGCTTTTGATGCCGGCTTCATCGCCGTTGCTGCGGTCGAGGATTTCGGCTTTGTAGCCCTTCTGTTCCATCCAGCGCAGGTACATGCGCTCGAGCATTTCGGCCCAATCCTGCGCATCCACGCCGCCGGCGCCGGCATGGATGGCGAAGATAGCGTCTTCGCGGTCATAATCGCCCGAGAGCATGGCTTGAAAGGACATCGCCTCAACGATCTTGCGCAGCGCTTCGGCCTCCGCTTCCATTTCCGCGCCCATATCACCGTCCGCGATTTCGGCGAGTTCGATGGCGTCGCTGATGCGATCGGCCAGCGTTTGCCATTCTTCGACCTGGCCCTTCAATCTCGCCAATTTCTGCATGGTCAATTTGGCGGCGTCAGGGTCATTCCAGAATTCGCTGCTGTTGGCCGCCGCTTCCAGCTCAGTGATTTGGGCGGACTTGCCGGCAATGTCGATGCCCCGCATCAATTGGTCGATCTGGCCCTTGAAGACTTTGAGTTCCGCGATGACATTGTCCATGACAGCCACCGGCTAAATACCGGCATCGCCTTTCTGATTCGCGATCACTCGCTTTGCCTGGCGCTGCCGATAAAGTTCATACATGAAGACCGCGCCACAGGCTGATACGTTTAGCGAGTCGCTAAGGCGGCCGGCCATCGGTATTTTCACGCGCCGATCAGCTGTTTGGCGCCAATTCGATGACAGGCCGCGGTCCTCCGCGCCGAGCACGATCGCGGTCTTTCCTTGTATGCTCAGGTCGTAGATGCTGGCATCGCCTTGCGCGTCCGCGGCGAAGACTTGGAAGGCGCCCGACTGCAGGAATGCGATTGCGTCGTCGCTGCTCAACTTATACACATTGTCCAAAAAACAAGCGCCGGTACTGCTGCGAATGATGTTGGCATTATAGCGGTCGAGCGCCGTATCGACCAGGATGACCGCATCCAGCCCGGCGGCATCGGCTGTGCGCAGCAAGGCGCCGATGTTGCCAGGCACACGCAGGTCCACCAGGACGACGACATGCGCGGCCCGCGCCAGCTCCAGCGCGGACAGGCCAGGTTGCGGCTTGCTGTGCAAAACGGCGACGATGCTATCCGGGTTTTCGCGATAACTGAGGTCCTTCATGATTTGCGGCGCGATCTCATAGATGTCCGTATTGGGCAGAAGCGGCCGGCTGCCAAACTCAGCGCAATGCAACAGAAAATCGACGCTGTAACCGCAGTCCAGCGCGCGCCGCAAATCACGTTGATAATCGACAAGGAATCTCTTTTCCGCTTCGCGGCCGCGTTTGCTGCGCAGGCGTTTGATCAATTTGACTTTTGTATTTTGCGCGCTTGTAATTTGCACAGCGCCGTTCAATCCGTCTCGTCTTCCTCGTCGTTGAAGAGGCTTTCGACGAAGAATTCCGGCGTGAAAAGGACGAGATCCTCGATGCGTTCCCCCAAGCCAAGATAATGCACCGGCAGCTGCAAGTCGCTGAAGACCGAGAAGACCATGCCGCCCTTGGCTGTGCTGTCCAGTTTGCTGACGATCACACCGCTGACGCCGGATGCTTCCTGGAACTTCTTCGCTTGCTCGATGGCGTTTTGGCCGGTGGTGCCGTCCAGCACAAGCAGCACTTCATGCGGCGCCCCGGGCACGACTTTGCCCGAAACTTCGCTTATCTTGGTCAACTCGCGCATGAGATTGTAGTTGTTTTGCAGGCGTCCGGCGGTATCAATGATGAGGATCTCGTAACCGCGGGCTTTGGCGGCGACTGTGGCGTCGTAGACAACAGCGCCGGGGTCCGAGCCCGGTCTGTTGGCGATGACGGGGACGTCTATGCGCGCGCCCCAGGTTTGCAGCTGCTCGATGGCGGCGGCGCGAAAGGTATCGCCGGCCGCGATCATCACCTTGCGGCGGGACAGGTTTTTCAAACGGTGCGCCAGTTTGGCGATGGAAGTTGTCTTGCCCGATCCATTGACGCCAACCACAAGAATGATCGAAAGCTCGCGCCCGGAAATATCCAGCGCCGGCGGGAATTCCAGCAAGTCAGCCAGGGCTTCCTTGAGCGCGCCTTGCAGTTGATCGGCCTTGGTCATGCCCTCTGCGCTGACGCGCGCCTGAAGCGTGTCGATGACTTTCACCGTGGTATCGAAGCCGACATCGGCCTGGATCAACAAGGTTTCCATGTCATCCCAGGTATCGTCGTCAATCTCGGTATTGCCGAGCAATTGCGCGATACGCCCGAAGAAAGACTGGCGCGTCTTGGAAAGTCCACGGCGAAACAGGCCCAAGGAAAACGCTCCCACTGTCGATCCAAAACCAGGCGATGATTATAACGGCTGGCAGGAGAGAGGACAATGCGAGGTCGCGCCGACAATAATAATGTATAATCAATATGGAAAGATGACGGCTTGATCACCGGATAACGGTAGAAAGGGCATCGCCGGAATGTCCCAATCAACCGATGAATTCCCGATCATCGTTTGGATGGACGGTTCCTTATCGAATCCGCATTGGGCGGTTGATCGCGCGGAGATGATTCTTGGGCGTGATGAATCTTGCGATATCGTGATTCCGGTACGGCAGATTTCGCGCCAGCATGTGCGTCTCATTTCTCACGAGGGCAGTTGTACCGTCGAAGACATGCGCAGTAAAAACGGCACCTGGGTCAATGGCTACCGCTTGACCGGCATGCGCCAGTTGGAAGACGGCGACGAGATTCGTGTGGCAAAAGATATTCGGCTGCGCTTCGTGGGTTCGGGGGCGACGGCGCCGTCAACCACGCGTGTTTTGCCCGATGTGATTCCCTCGGGCGCGATGACTGGTTTGCGCATGCGGCTTGATCCGGAATCGCGCAAAGTTGTCATCCACGGGCAAGAGCTGGATCCGCCTTTGAGCTTGCCCCAATATCGATTGCTGGAGATTTTGTTCGCCAGCCAAGGCGGCGTATGCAGCCGCAATGATGTGGTTGATGCGGTTTGGCCGGATACAAAGGGCATGGGCGTCAGTGAACAGGCGATTGACGCGCTTGTGCGGCGCCTGCGCGATCGGCTGGCGGAAGTCGATAGTCAACATCAGTATATTGTGACCGTGCGCGGCCATGGCTTTCGGCTCGACAATCCGCCGGAAGAATCTGCTGAATGATTTATCAGGACATTCTTGAAGCGAGCGCCTTGGAGCAATACGCGGCGGCGTTGAATGCGCGCGCCCGTAAGGCACAAGCCGCGGGGCAATTGAGCGCGGCGGATCTGCGTCACCGGATCCATGCTTGCCGCGGGCGTTGCGAGTGGTGCGGCGCGAGCCTGGTCGAGCGCGAATTTGAACTGGATCATGTCATCAGCCTGCGCCAACAGGGGCGCCATTCCGCGGCCAATTTGGCGGTGGCTTGCCCCGATTGCAACCGGCGCAAAGGGAGCAAGCATCCTGCCCGCTTCGCGGCGGAGATTTATGCGGACACGGGCCTGCGGACGGATCTGCTGTCCGGGATCATGGCGCATTTTTCGCTGGAACCGGCGCGGCAATCGCCATTGTTCGGGCCACAGGAAGGCGCCGGCCTCGATGCGGCGACGTCGGAAGGCGTATCCGCGCGGCCTCCCTACCGCTGGTCCGCCTTGCCGGGTCGGCATGACGAATAACTCTGGACCAATCCATTGACATCTGTGATTGAAGACAATATAGAAGGCGTCGTCGCCGAGGCGGCGCAAGCTGAAGAAGCCTGGCAGAACGCGCTTGGGCTCTGCGGCGGCATGGTCCGCGACGGCGCAGCCCAGCCGAAAGCAGACGCGCCCGCGGAGCAGCAAGTCGCCGCGCGCAGCTATACTCTGAAGCAGGCGGCAAAACTCGCCGGTGTCAATCAGGCGAGTTTGCGCGTCGCCGCAGAAGTCTTGGCGCTGGACAGTTTGCGCGATCCGCGCGGCAAGCTCCGCTTTCCCGTTTATACCTTTAAGCCGACCGCTGCCGATCCGGACATGCGCGAGATGATTGCCGGTTATGAACGGCTGCGGCCGAGTGATTTGCGGGCTGCCCTTGGGCTGGATCAGCGGAGCTTGAACGGCAGACTGCGCGAGGCCGGCATCTCGCCGAAACGCATGCTCTGGCGCGATCTGCGCGGCCTCCTGGATCTGCCGGAGACCTACCAGGAATTCAGGCAGCTGCTAAGCGCGGCCGAAGAGGCAGTGGCGGCCGCAGAACCGAACCGACGCGGCGGCCGCTCCCGGCGCCGGCGCCGGCGGGCCGCGCGGCAAAAACTGCGCAATCGGCTGATCGATTCTTTCCCCAAGTGGCAGAATAACTGGCGCGATCAGCAAAGGCTGCATTTGCATGTGGGCGAGCCCAACAGCGGCAAGACGCACGATGCGCTAGAGGCTTTGAAGCAGGCCGGTTCCGGTTGGTATCTGGCGCCCTTGCGCTTGCTGGCTTACGAGATATTCGACCGCCTGAACGGCGAAGGCGTGGCCTGCCACCTCTTGACCGGCGAAGAGTATGTTCCGGTCGAGGGCGCGCGCATCACAGCCGCGACCATTGAAATGTTCAATCCGCTGGACAGCCGCGCCTGCGTCATTATTGACGAAGCGCAGATGCTGGCGGATGCCGACCGCGGCTGGGCCTGGACGCGAGCCCTGATGGAATCAGCGGCGCCGGAGATGCACATCATAGGCCCGCCAACCGCGCGCGGCCTGATTGAGGTGCTGGCGTCGGCGGCGGAAATCCCCTGCGCATTGATTGAGCATGAGCGTTTGGCGCCGGTTGCCCTCGCGGAGCGGCATTTTACCCTGGAGACTCTACCCCCGGCGACCATTCTCGTGGCCTTTACGCGGCGGAATGTTCTCGATCTCAAGATGCAGCTTGAACGCCTGGGACGCGCAGTCTCAGTTGTCTATGGCAGTTTGCCGCCGGAAGTGCGGCGCCGGCAAGCCGATCGCTTTGCGGCCGGGGAAACCGAAATCTGCGTCGCCACCGACGCTGTCGGCATGGGCCTGAATCTGCCGGCGGATGTCGTCTGCTTTTATGAAGTGGAAAAGTTTGATGGCAAGAATGACAGGCGGCTCTATCCGGCGGAGGTGCGCCAGATCGGCGGGCGGGCCGGGCGTTACGGCATGTCGAAGACAGGCCTGATCGCGGCCGCTAACGCCCAGGATATGCGCGTCATTCGCGAGCTATACGCGCAGGAGCCGGCTGATCTGAAGTTCGCCCGAGTGGCGCCGACGGTTGAGGATTTGAATTTGATCCCGGGCAACCTGGCCGAGCAACTCACGCAATGGGCGGAACTGCAATCGATCCCGGAAGAATTGCGCGCGGTGATCACGACGGCGGATATGGACGAGCGCATTGAACTGGCCAAGATGCTGGCGGATGAAGAAATCAAGCGTTTGGGATTGGCCAGCGCCCTGCAATTGGTCAATGCGCCGACGCGCAAGACAACGCGTCCGTATTGGCTGGATTGCGCCTACATGATACTGGAGGGCTATCAGATCCCGTTGCCGCCCGACGCGCCCGTGCCAATTCAAGATGGCGGCGATTTGGATGCGACCGAGTTTTCAATTGCCTGCGCCGACATTTACCTTTGGCTCTCGAGACGGCGCGAATTCGCGCAGTTCTGCGAGGCGCAGGCGCAAATCCGCGAAGAACGGCGCGAGTGGTCGCTTTCGATTCATGAGGCGCTGCTGCGCAACCTGAATACCGCCAGGCGCTGCCGCAGTTGCGGCGCATATTTGCCGTCGCGCCATCGTTATCGCATCTGCGATAATTGTTTCGACGACAGGCGAGCCTGATAATTATTGGCGCGCATTGCCGTCATCCGCAAGAGCGGTCGGCGGCAATCCATGATCTTCGAGGTAGCGCAGGGCGATGCGGGCGGCGTTCTGCGCGGCGGCGCGCTTGCTCTTGCCAAGGCCGCTGCCGATAATGCGGTCGCCCAAGCTGACTTCCACGCGGAACTCTTTATCATGTTCCGGTCCCGCGGAGTCGGCGACGCGGTAATCGGGCGCAATGTTCAGGCTCGCCTGGATCCGCTCCTGCAGTTCGCTGCGCGCATCAATGTGCAGTTTCTGTTCCATGACGTCTTCCAACAGGCGCAGCAACTGCGGCGTGACAAATGCCGCCACGGCTTCTAATCCGCTATCCAGGTAGAGAGCGCCAATTAAAGCTTCATAGCTGCGGCAAAGCAGGCTCAGGCGCTGCCGCCCGCCGCTGAGTTCCTCGCCCCGTCCCATCAGAAGGAACTCGCCGAGGCGGCAGTCACGCGCCAGCTTCGCCAGCGACTCGGTTCTGACCAGGGCGGCGCGCAGCTGCGTGAGCGTACCTTCATTTTGCGCGGGATACTTGTCAAAGAGCAGATCGGTGACAATGATGTGCAACACGGCATCACCGAGGAATTCAAGGCGTTCATTGTCCTTAACGGCACCGTCCCCGGCGTATTCGTTGACGAAGGAGCGGTGCGTCAGCGCTTCGGTTAGCAGCGCCGGCTCCCGGAAGCGGATGCCTGTTTCTTCTTCAAAGGCGGTCGTGGCTCTCTTTGCTTCTGACATCATTGCATTTGGACGCGGCGCGTCAAGCTCTGTTTGCGCCGGCGACGGTGTCCTGGGAGCTTGGGCGATAGTCGCCTTCGATCCAAGTTTCGCCGGCCTCTCCCACTTCTTTTTTCCAGACCGGCACGATTTCTTTCAGCCGGTCTATGCCATAGCGAGCGGCTTCGAAACAGCCGTCATCGCGATGGGGCGAGGAACAGGCGCAGAGGACGGTATTGTCGCCGACTTGCAGCAAGCCAAGCCGCTGAATGATGGCGATGCCTTCGACCTTGGGCCAGCGCGCCCGGATTTCCGCGGCGACCTGCTTCATCTTGGCCAGGGCCATCGGCTTATAGGCTTCATATTCCAGGCGCGTGGTGCGGGGCAGGTGTCCGTCCTTTTCCGTTCGGCCGCGCACGGTCCCGGTGAACAGGCAGACAGCGCCGGTGACTTCGGTAGTTAGAGCGGCGACAATTTCATCATGATCGATTGGGGCGTCGGGCAAACGAAAAATCTCCGGACGCTCCTCCTTCCGGCCGGAACCGCCGCTCACAGGCGGGAAAAAGGCGACTTCGTCGCCATCGCTGATCCCTTCGTTCTCAGAAGCGAATTCTTCGTTGACTGCGGCCAGGGCGACGCTGAGATTCTCCGACGCCGCCGGATAGCGCTCGGCCAAAAGCGCGCGCAAACGGGCCACGCTGTCGACGGCCGCGTCGAGGTCCAGCGTCACTTGCCGCGCGCCGACGCGGTCGCGCAAGGTGGCAAAGAATAGCACAGTAATCCGCATGAGCGCCTCTATTCTTCAGCGCGATAATCGCCTCGGGCGCCACCGCGCTTTTCCAGCAGACGAATGTCGGAGATGCGCATGCCGCGATCGACCGCCTTCGCCATATCGTATATCGTCAAGGCGGCGACGGACGCCGCCGTCAGAGCTTCCATTTCAACGCCGGTTTTGCCGCTTGTCTTGACCGTTGCCTTGATATTGATGGCGCATTCGTCGTCACAGAATTCGAGCTCCAGCGCGATCTTTTCCAAGGGCAAGGGATGGCAGAGCGGGATCAATTCCGCGGTGCGCTTGGCCGCCATGACACCGGCTATGCGGGCGACAGCGAAGACATCGCCTTTTCCCAGGTTGCCCGCGCGGATGCGCTCAAGCGTCGCCGCCTGCATCTTGACTCGGCCGCCAGCTATGGCGACGCGGCTTGTGGTCGCTTTGTCGCCGACATCGACCATGTTTGCCCGGCCTTGCCGGTCGAGGTGGGTTAATTCCCTGTCGTCTGACATTTCTTTATTCGTCCGCTTCTTTTCGCCGGTCGCCGGTCAGGCGCGCGCCTCAATCGCCAACTCTTCTGAGAATACAACAGCGCCGCTGAGTATATCGAGCCCTTGATCGCTGTAAATCGCGCCTTTGCCGTCGCTTGGCGGCTGCGGCGCCCCGGCGACCGACATGCGGTACCAGGCTTGCGCGCTGCCGCCGCCTGAGATCATGGCGGCCGCGGCACGGATTGTCAGCGTATGCACGCACTTCTGTCGCGGACCCAGCAGCCGGATATCGGCTTCCGCGTAGGCGGTCGGATTGGGATCGCTCCGCGCTTTTGTTCCCACGGCTGGCGCCGGAACGATGATAAAGCCAAAGCCGTCGGATGAATCGTCACCTGCCGCTACGCTGATATTGTCCTCCTGATAGACAATCGGCAGAGCCCCAAGCGAGCGATTGGTCACAGACAAGCGAAGCAGCAGGCCGCCATCGCCGTCGATTTCGCTCGCGTCAAGCTCCAGCAGGAGCGGATCGCTGGCTCTGCGCCCGATAATCGATTGGCGCGTCGCCAAATCGCCCGCGCTGGGCAAGCGACCGCAGGGGATGCCCGCGAACAACTGCGGTGACAGATCCGAGATAAACTGCGGCAGTCGATCCGGCAAGACAAAAACCGCCAGCACAACCAGGAGGATGACGCCGACGTAGGTGTTGGGATTATTGCGATCCAACCTAATCAATGCGGTCAGTCACCTCGCCGCAGCCAGTCGCTCAGCGTATCCGCCAGGGCGTCGGCGCCGATTTCTTCAACATTATGCCATAGAATGCCGTGATCGTGGCCGCGGAACCAGACGTCCTGCCGTCTAATGAATTCGTGTGTGCTGAATTTCGTGCGCTGGACCGCCTCAGCCAGCGGCGTCTCGTCCAGAAGGTGCGCCGCCATCTCCAGGTAGCCGAGACCGCTCATCGCGGGCAAGTGACGGTCGTAACCCATCTCGAGCAGTCGCGAAACTTCGGCGAGGAAACCGGCCGCCATCATCTCGTCCACGCGCCTGTCGACGCGGGGATACAAAATGGAACGCGGCAGCTGCAAGCCTACCCGGATGATGCGATAAGGCGGCGGACGCTTGACCTGCAAGGCGCTGATGGGTTGACCGCTGAGCATCTGGACTTCAAGGGCGCGGATGACACGGCGCGTATTATTGGGGTGGATGCGTTCGGCGGAGACCGGATCGGCCGCGCGCAGGCGCTCGTGCAATGCTTCAGGCGAATGCCGCCGGACAAATGCCTCCAATTCCGCGCGCAGGGCCGGGTCCGGCGGCACGCGCGGGATGGCCCAGCCTTCTTCGATGGCGCTTATGTACTGCCCGCTTCCGCCGACAAGGAAAGGCAGCAGGCCCTGCTGATGCAAGGCGTCGATAGCGACGTAGGCGGCTTTCTGGTATTCGGCCAGGCTTAAGTTGTAATCGGGCGGCGCCATGTCGATCAAATGGTGCGCTACCAGGGCTTGCTGCGCCGGCGTCGGTTTGGCTGTGCCGATGTCCATATAACGATAGACCTGGCGGCTGTCGGCGCCGATGATCTCGCCGCCGAGCTTTTGCGCCAGATCAATCGCCAGGCTTGTCTTGCCGACCCCGGTGGGACCGAGAACGATGATCAGCGGTTTTGCCTCACCAGTCAAAGGCGTCCTCCACATGATCAATCCGCGGCGGCCCCCGCTCGTTCAGAGCGACGGCGATGACATCGATGCGCCAGTTGGCGTCTTCCTCGATGTTACGGTCTTGCAGATATTGATAGGCGGTTTCGATGACGCGCTCCCTTTTGAGCTCGCTGATGCCCAAGAGAGCGGCTTCCGGGTTCGGGCTGCGGCGCGTCTTCACTTCGACAAAGACCAGGATGCCGGCCCGCGCCGCCACGATATCAAGCTCGCCGCGGACGGTCGACCAATTCATCTCGAGGATGGCATAACCCTTGCGCCGGAGGTAATCGCGCGCGATTTCTTCGCCCTGTGCGCCGATACGTTGATTCCGCATGTGGTCTATTCTAGCATTGTTGCCGGCTTGCGTTGCGTGAGAGACAGGCGGGCACAGCGAACCGGGCATTGAAGTTCACTCCGGTGTTGAATTCGCGCCGGTTTGCGATAGCATCTATTGCTTGGTTGTATCCATGCGGTCGATAGCAAGACTGATAGAATGAATTGCAGGCGCATCGCTTGCCTTGGGGCGCGCCGGTTCGCCGCGAGTTAGTTCACAGAGGAGTCAGAATCGATGATTGATATGAATACGGCGGTCGCCTCGGCTGTGGCGGCCGCTGTGATTGGTTTGTTTTTTGCGCTTTACCAGCGCAATTTTGTGCTGTCACAAGCTGAAGGCTCGGACCGGATGCGGCAGATTGCGGCGGCAATTCAGAAGGGCGCGCAGGCCTTTCTTAGCCGCGAGTACCGCGCTGTGGCGATCCTCGTGGTGATCGTGGCTATAGCCCTCGTCGTCCTGAGCCAGGTTCCCGGCTCTGGCATGTCGATACTGACGGCCGTGGCTTTCGTATTCGGCGCATTGGCATCGGGCTTGTCAGGCTACATCGGCATGTATATTGCGGTGCGCGCCAATGTGCGCACGGCGCAAGCCGCCTCGCAGAGCCTGAACCAGGGTTTGCGCGTCGCCTTCGCCAGCGGCACGGTTATGAGCACGATGGTGGTCTCGCTGGCTTTGCTGGGCATCAGTCTACTATTCATCCTTTTTGTCAACCAGCTGGGCAACGCGGCGCAGGCGGCCTCGGCTTTGGCCGGCTTCGGTTTCGGCGGCACATCCATCGCCATATTCGCCCGCGTCGGCGGCGGCATCTACACCAAGGCGGCCGATGTCGGCGCTGACCTGGTGGGCAAGACGGAAGCGGGCATTCCGGAAGACGATCCGCGCAATCCGGCGACGATTGCGGATAATGTCGGCGACAACGTCGGCGATGTCGCGGGTATGGGCTCGGATCTATTTGAGAGCTATGCCAGTTCAATTATCGCTGCGATTTCGCTGGCGACGACGGCCGGCGCCTTCGCTGGCGATGGCTTGCTGGCGGCGCAGATATTCCCGCTAATGGTGGCGGCGGCCGGATTGATCATCAGCATCATCGCGAGCTTCCTGGTCAAGACTGAAGAAGGCGCGGATCAGGAACGGCTTCTGGGCAGCATACGCACAGGCATTTATGGCGCGTCGGGCTTGATTGGCGTCGTGATTGTTGTGCTTGGCTTGAGCATGCCCTTTGGCGAACAAAGCATTGGCGTCATCGTAGCGACCTTGAGCGGATTGATTGGCGGCGTCCTCATCGGATATTTCACAGAGTTCTTCACGGCGGATAGTTATGGACCCACCAAGGCGCTTTCGGCTTCGGCGGAAGGCGGCGCCGGCATTGTCGTCATCCGTGGTCTGGCGCTGGGCATGATGAGCACGCTTGCGCCCGTCATCATTGTCGTGGTGGTCACGCTGCTGGCGACCTCTCAGGCGGGCTTGTACGGCGTGGCGGTTGCGGCAGTGGGCATGCTGTCGACGCTGGGCATTACGTTGGCGACCGACGCTTATGGTCCGGTGGCGGACAACGCCGGCGGCATCGCCGAAATGTCCGATCTCCCGGAGGAAGTGCGCGACCGCACCGACGCCCTCGATAGCCTTGGCAATACTACAGCGGCCACCGGCAAAGGCTTCGCAATCGGCTCAGCGGCGATGACCGCGCTGGCTTTGACAGCCGCCTTTATCACAGCCTTGACCGCCGGCGGCAGCTCCGCGCTGGGCGCGGCGGCGAATCCAGCGGAACTGCTGCTCAACCCGCAGTTTGTGACCGGTCTCTTCATCGGCGGCTTGCTGCCATACGTCTTCAGCGCTTTGACAATGGTGGCGGTCGGCGATGCCGCCCAGCAGATCGTAGAAGAGGTGCGCCGACAATTCCGCGAGATCAAGGGAATTATGGAAGGCGAGGCGGAACCGGATTACGAGCGCTGCGTCGCCATCAGCACGGACAGCGCCATCAAACAGATGCTTCTGCCCGGCGTGATCGCTGTCGGCGTACCGGTGGGCATGGCTTTGCTGGCTGTCATTGGCAAGGACAACCTGCTCGGGGAATTCATCGCGCCGATTTCGCTTGTGGGCGTGCTGCTCGGATCTTTGGTCTCGGCATTTATGCTGGCGGTGATGATGGCGAATGCCGGCGGCGCCTGGGACAATGCCAAAAAGAACATCGAAGCGGGGAATTATGGCGGCAAAGGCTCGGACGCGCACAAGGCGGCCGTAGTCGGGGATACCGTCGGGGATCCCTTCAAAGATACCTCCGGTCCGTCCTTGAATATCCTGCTGAAGTTGCTGGCGATCGTTTCGCTGGTGATAGCGCCGCTGATCGGCGGAGCTTTTCCCGCCGATATCGATGCGGCAGCCTTGGATTCTTCGCCGGCGGTCGAGCAGACGGCCGACGACTCGGGTGGCTAAGCCCGAGTGAGGTCAAGGAAGAACAGCATGTGGGCAAAGTCGATGCTGCCGGCAAACGCTGGAATCAGAAACTGTCTTTCGCCTGGCGAGGCGCGCTGCGGGAAGGATGCGCCGTGAAGCATGAAAGCGACGGGCCGCGCGGTCTCTATTTTGAGGAATTTGAGTTGGGCGCGGTCTTGCGTACGCGCGGCCGCACGATCACCGAAGCGGATCTGGTTCAGTTTGCAGCGTTGACCGGCGACTTCAATCCCATGCACACCGATGCCGAGTATTGCAAAGACTCTTTCATGGGGCAGCGCGTGGCGCATGGCATGCTGACGATCAGCTACGCAGTCGGGCAAGCGTATCAGCTGGGCATCCTTGAACGGACCGTGCTCGGCTTCCGCGGGCTGGAGATGAAGTTCAGCAGTCCGGTATTCATCGGCGATACGATTCATGCCGAACTGACAGTGAGGGAGACCAAGCCCGCCCGCCGCTTGGGCGGCGGCCTGGTCGCCCTGGGCATCAGAATCATCAAACAAGACGGGACGGTTGTGCAGAAGGGCAGTTTGTCGCTGCTGATGATGTCGCAGCCTTGAGCGCCAAGAACCGGGCTAGGTAACGTATCGGAGTCGGTTGAATTCTTCAAATACCGACGATTTGGTAGGGGCGACTCGGTGAGTCGCCCTATTTCGATCCTGTTTTACCTATCGGGCGATCCACCGGATCGCCCCTACCACACTATTTCAACCGAAATGGATACACAACCCCGGGCTAGTTGACCTGCGCCTGGATAATGCCCGTTGCCAGCTTGGCGCTAAGCAGCGCCATAGGCAGGCCGCCGCCCGGATGCGCCGTGCCGCCGACGAAATAGAGTCGCGCGATATTGCGCGCCTGCAAAACCGGGCGCCCGAAAAGCGCGCGGCGGTTTTCGGGAGAAGGCCCGTAAAGGCTGCCGCGCCAGGCGCCAGTCATCCGTCCCCAATCGGCCGGCGTCAGGTGAATCTCGCTGCGGATGCGGCCGCTGATATCGAGGTCGTGACGTTGCCGCAGCAGCGCCATCAGGCGATCGCGGATTTCGCTTGGCCGCGCCGCCCAATCATACTTCTCCGACAGCGGCGGCGCGTTTACCCGGATCAGCCAGTTCTCTTGATTGACCGGCGCGTGCAGCGGGTCGGTCTTGCTGCTTACCGTTAGGCTAATTGTCGGGTCCTCGGGCATTAGCGATTGTTTGTAGATTTGGTCGTACTCTCGTCGAGCGTCCGCGGAAAACAGCACATTGTGATGCGCCAATTGCGGGAAGGCGCCGCGGACGCCGAGCATGATGACATAGGCGGAAGCCGTCACCGGCGTCTTGTTCAGCCTGCGCAGCGCCGACGGTGAAAGCGCATCCGGGGGCAACAGGTAGCGCAGCGTCGATAGAGCATCAACATTGGAGACGACGGCGTCCGCGGATAGGAACTGCGCGTCCGCGCCGTAGGTGACGCCTCGGGCAGCGCCTTCTTTAACCGCAATCTGACGGACGGGACAGTTGAAAAGCATTTTGACGCCGGAATCCGCGGCTAATTGCTCCAGCGCGCGCGGGATCGCGCCGGGGCCATCCTGCGGGTACCAGGCGCCGGCTGTCAGCTCGCGATGCGCGATCGCGTTCAACGCCGCCGGCGCCCGGAACGGGTTCGCGCCTGCGTTTGCCGCGAAATGTTCCAGCACACGCCGGAGCTTTTCTGAGCTGACATAGCGCCCGATCGCGCGACTCACACTGCGCCGGGCGCCAGCCCGCAGCCAGGGCGCAGGCTTGAGAAGGCCGCCCGAGTTATGGCCCGGTCCCAGCGGATCCGCGCTGCGATGCAGGCGGGCCGCCTCCGCCAGAAAGCGCAGGACGCCTTCCAGATCCGCCGGCGCCAGCCGCTCAATTTGCGCTGCGGTCTCGGCCCAATCGCGATGCGCATCAAAACTCGTTCCATCCGGGAAGAAGTAGCGCGTCAGCGGATCGATGGGCTGCAAGCGCAAACGATCTGCCATGTCCTGTCCCGCTGCGGCGAAAACCTCTTCCAGCAAGGGACGCATGCTTATCAGCGCTGGGCCGGTATCCCACTGGAAACCGTCGGTTTCATAGCGATAAACTTTGCCGCCGACGCGCGGATTCTTCTCCAAGACGGTGACATTGTAGTCGGCTTGCGCCAGGCGTATGGCGGCGGCCAGTCCGCCAATGCCGGCGCCGATGATGATGGAATTAGGCATGGCGTAACTTGTATATCCGGTGAAATTAAGATACAGCAACAGGCGTCAGCGAGCAAATGCCTGATGCGGTATTTTAACCGGCGTTCAAGGCCCGCCGCGTCCTCCAGTGTCGATAAAGGAAGAGGAGCCGCAGCGGAAGGCCATCGAAGGCAAGCCGCGTGAACAGGCCGAGGAGCCCGCGCTTGTGCGCGAAACTAATGCGGTCGCTCAAGCGAACGCCGCCGTCCACTTCTTCGAAGATATGCTCGTGACGCCAGTAAGCGAGCGGACCCTGCAGCTGCACATCGGCGAAAGAATCGGGCGTCGGTCCCGCCTCGTGGCGCGCGAGCCAGCGAATGGGCAGCGGACCAAACCAAAGCGTGAATTCAATTTCGCCCGACGTCAGGGAACGGCGGTCATCGCGCTGAACGCGCATGATGACGAATGGCGGTGTCAAGCCCGCCAGCGCGCCCGGTACTTCGTGAAAGTCTTTGATTTCGGAGAGGCTTGTCTTAATCAGGCTCGTCTTGACGAAGCTTCGAGTCTGCGCCGGCGGGCTTGGCTTTGCAATCATGCTGAGTTCGTCGCTCATCAGTGTCGACCTGCTTGCGCTCCCGCCGAGTCGAGGATGAAAGAAAGATCAGGCATCGGCGCGCGCGATGCGCGATGCGGAACGATGCAGGTTGATATCGGCCCGCAGCGCCGCGGCCGCGGCCGCGGGATCGGCGGCGAAGATGATGCCGCGCGACGAGTTGATGATGAGACCGCGGCCGGCGCTATTCTGGCCGGAGCGCATGACGGTTCCGATATCCCCGCCTTGCGCGCCAATTCCCGGAACGAGCAGGGTCATATCGCCAACCAGCAAGCGTATATCCGCCATCTCGGCCGGATTGGTTCCAGATGCCACGAGCATGCAATTGCCTTTTTCGTTCCATTCATGAACGACCTTATCCGCGATCACAGCCCAAAGCGCGCGGCCTCCCGGCTCGAGGTCCTGGATCTCGGCGGCGCCGGGATTTGACGTCCGGCAGAGAATGATCGCCGCTTTGTCCCCGCGGTCGAGAAAGGGCTGCAAGGCATCACGACCAAGGTACGGATTCAGCGTGACGGCGTCAAATCCAAGCTCGTCAAAAATCGCCCGGGCGTAGGCGGCGCTGGTGTTGCCGATGTCGGCGCGCTTGGCATCGCTGATAATCAGGATATCGGGGTAATGTTGGCGCAGATATGCGACCGACTCCGCCAATTGACGCCAGCCCGCGGCGCCGTTGACTTCGTAGAAAGCCATGTTGAATTTGAAGGCGGCGGCGAATTCAGCGGTGGCGTCGATGATGTCGCGATTGAATTCCAACTGGGGCGAGCGTCGCTGGCGATAGGCGGGCGGCAATTTTAGGAGGTCGCTGTCCAAGCCGACGCAGAGCAATGAATCGACCCGATCGACGCGGCCCTCATATTTTTCCAGGGCCTTCATCGGCCGTCCGCCACCCAACTGTAAGGGGCGGCAAACCAATCTTGGATGATCGCCATCTGCCCAGCGCCAAGCGCGCCGTTTTCGTCGGCAATATCCAGCAGCGTGTCGAAATCGGTCAAGGTGTGCAGGCGCAGGTTCGCGCACTGCAGGGCTTCCGCCGCTTCGGTAAAGCCATAACTGATGATTGCCAGCAGATCGGAGACGCGGGCGCCGTCGGCGCGCAGGGCCTCCACCGCGGACAGGCTGCTGCCGCCGGTGGTTACCAGGTCTTCAACGAGAAGCGCGCGCTGCCCGGCGACAGCGCCGCCTTCAATCCGCTTGCCCTGGCCATGCCCCTTGCTTTCCTTGCGGATGAAAACCGATGGCGCGCCCATGAGGTAGGCAAGCGCCGAGCTGTGCGGTATGCCGCCAACCGCAACCCCGGCGATCAGGTCGAATTCAAGCGCCCGCTTCTCGACAAGCGCATGAAAGCCGGCGATGACCCGGCGCCAGGCGTCGGGATGGTAAATGAGCGAGCGATTGTCGACGTATACGGGCGAGTGGATCCCTGACTTGAAGGTAACCGGCGCCTCGGGCGAGAAGCCGATCGCGCCGATTTCAAGCAAGGCTTTGGCGATGGACCGCTTCGTAGTCGTAATCATGTTTTTCCAGTTCGCTTTCGATGATGGCGGCCGCGAAGGGACCGCGAAAGACGAGAGCCGACCAATATTGGGCGGCCTGCGCTCCGAGCCGCTGATAAGCGCGCAGGCTTGCGCCATCAAGTACGCCGCCGCAAGCGATTATGTCGACATCATAGCCACCGGCCGCCTTGGCGGCGCCAAGATGTTCAATCGCGCTCCGGGCTTGCGCAAACAATTCGCCGCCGCCGACCCCGGCTTGCGTCGATGCATCGTCCGGAACGGGCTTCGAAAAAGTATTGGTCGCGATGACAGCGCTGACACCCAGCTCATCAAATATGCGCATCAAAGCGCTGTATTGGCCGGCGCCTAAGCCCGGGCTGATTTTGACCCAGAGCGGCGTCTCCAGGCCGCGCGCGCGCAAGGCGCGGATGAATGCGCCGCAGAGCCGACGCGTCTCGGCTTCGAGCTGATTCGCAAACGGATCATCTTCTGTATTCGGGCAGCTGATATTCAATGTGAACCAGGTCGGGTGAATGCGGGCGTCCAGGAAGAAAGCCAGCGCCTCGTCGACTTCGCGCTCCTGATCTTCAATGTCCTGCAGGCCGGGCGTCAGGGCGATATTGATACCGTATTCCGCCGGCAGCTGTCCTCGGCGATCGGCAAGGAACTGTGCGGCGGCACGGGCGCCGGGGTTGCGCAAGCCGATGCGATTCTGCGTCGACATTGTCTCGTTGTTCCGCCAGAGAACCGTACTGCTGTTGCCGAGTCGCGGCTGACGCGTGAAAGAGCCGAATTCCACCGGACCCGCCAGAGCGGGCAGGATGCGCCAGCCCGGTATGATGTTTTGTTGCTGGTCGCTTAGCGCCTGAAGGGCGGCGCTTTCGTCGGCGAAGCCGTCGCCTTTTACAAAGCCGGCCGCGAGGATCAGGCGCTGGGAAATATGCGCCCGGCCCACAGCCGTCGGCGCTTCCACAAAAATCACGCGACGCAGAATTCCGGCGAGCGCTACGACAATGTGAATACGATCCAAGCGGCGCAGCAATCTCGTGACGCGCTCATGCGCAACTTGCGCCGAGGCGCGGAAAATGAGGCGACGATTCAGGAGTTGGTAAACTGCGTCCAGCGCAGTCAGCAGCCAGCGTCTTGCTTCCGTCTTCACGCGACAAACCCAAAGAGGTTTCGGCCGAATCCGGATTCGCTCAGAATCTGTTCGCCGTCGTAGACTTTGTGGCCGCGAATCCAGACTTCCAGCACTTTACCGCAGACTCTCATACCCTCAAAGGGCGACCAGCCGCATTTGCTGAAGAGCTTGCTGCCTTCGACCAGGAATTCATGATCGGTATCCACGACCGTATAGGTCTTGGGCAAGGGCGTAATGCGCCAAATCCGCTGCACGTTGAGCGAGACCATATCGCAGGCCTTCTGCAGAGACAAACGGCCATCTTTGACCGCTTGCATCATTAGCGGCAATGTCGTTTCGAGACCGGGAACGCCATAAGGCGGTTCGCCAGAGCCTTTTTCTTCAATTGTATGGGGCGCGTGGTCGGATTCGATGATATCGACTATGCCGAGTCGAATGGCGCGCCAAAGAGCGCGCGCATCGGACTTGCGCTTGAGCTCCGGTTTCATCAGACCAAACGCGCCCAGAGTCGGCAAGTCGTCTTCGGACAAAAATAGGTGATGCGGGCAGACGCCGACGGTCACGGGCAGGCCATCCTCCTTGGCCGCCGTCAGGAGCTTGATCTCGTATTCGCTGCTGATATGCAGGAAATGCGTGGGCTGGCGATACTTGCGCACCAGGTCGATGATGTTGCGCACGGTTTCGCCTTCGGCGTGCACGGCGATCAAACGGTCGGTCGTCCAGGCGCGGTAATGCCGCTCGCGCATGGAGCTGGAATCGATCAGAAGGTCGCCAGTGGTGGAATTGTTGTAGATTTTGAGGCCGCAAACTCGCCGGGCGATGGCTTCATATTCGGCGCTGTTATCGGCTTGGGAAGCCCCGAAATACAAGCCCCAGTCGCAATGGGCGACGCGATCAATCCGCTTGAGCTTGTCGCTGAGCAGCGCGTCGCTGATGGTTGAGGGCGCCGTGTTCGGCATGTCGAATACCGCCCAATAGCCGCCGGCGATTGCGGCTTTTGTTTCCGTTTCGAACGTCGCTTTGTGGGACCAATCAAGATCGCGCAGATGGGTGTGCGGGTCGATCATGCCGTGAATCTTGATGACCGGCATTAGACGTAGACCCCGCGCAGGACTTTGACCAGGAGCGCCATGCGCACGAACATGCCATTTTCCATCTGTTCAAAATAGATCGAACGCGGATCCGCATCCAGAATATCGTGATCGGAACGCGTGCCCATCTCATGCTTGCGCGGCAAGGGGTGCATAAGGATGGCGTCCGCCTTCGCCCGCGCCATTACCGCTGGTGTCATGATAAAGCGGTCTTTGATGCCATCGTATTCCGCGCCATCAGCGAATCGCTCTTCCTGGATCCGCGTCCAATAGATCACGTCTGTTTCCGCAATGACGTCGCGCAGGTCTTCGGTTTGCGTCACGCGAATGCCATGGGCTTCCACCAAGTCGGTGATATCGGCGGGCATCGCCAGGCTTTCAGGCGCGACCATGCAAAGCCGCACTCCGCTGGCATCGTAGTAAGCGATCAACTTGGCCAGGGAATGCACGGTGCGGCCGTGCTTGAGATCCCCGACCAAGGTGATTGCTAGATTATCAAGCGACTTTTTCTGGTCGAAGATAGTAAAGATATCGAGTAATGCCTGGGTGGGGTGCTCGCCAATGCCATCGCCGCCGCTGATGGCGACGGTTGGGTTGTCGATGCGCCCGTTAAGGAGGTCGAGGTAATAGCCGGCTTCGTAAGATGAGCCGATTTCCGGGTGACGCAGGACGATCACATCAGCGTAGCAGCCGGTGGCGCGGATTGTATCCGAGAGGTTTTCGCCTTTGTACATTGAAGAGAAGCGCACGCCATTGCTGACCGCGATCACATCGCCGCCCAGCCGCCGCATAGCCGATTGGAAAGACATGTCGGTGCGCGTGCTGGCCTCAAAGAAAAGCGATGCCATCACTTTGCCCGCGCAGAGTTCGGTCAGCCCGCGATCGTGTGTGCGGATGCGCTTTCTGATTGCGGCAGCCGCGTCAAAGAGAATGTCGAGATCGCGGCGTTGAAATTGGTCCACGGAAATGATGTGCTTGCCCAGGAACTCGCCATTGATTGACGCGGGTCGATAAGACAGGGCATGCTGGCTGATGGCGGCTGCTTCGCTGTCGCTGTTTTCTGCCAATTCCAACTCCTTGTTGGCGCTCAATATCTAGCGCGGGCCAGGCGACGCTGCGGCGTCGTTTGGCGCTCGGCTTGCGCAATCTCAAAACAGACCAACAACTTTGCCCTCGTCATCGATATCGACATTCATCGCCGCCGGCGTTCGGCCGAGCCCGGGCATCGTGCGCACATTGCCGCAGAGTGGATAGATGAAGCCGGCGCCGGCCGAGGCGCGGATGTCGGTGATGGTGATGCGGAAGCCGTCGGGCGCTCCCTTGAGTTTGGGATTGTCGCTCAGGCTGAGATGCGTCTTCGCCATGCATATCGGCAAATCGCGCAGGCCCTGTTCTTCATATTGGCGGATTTTCCGGCTGGCGGCCGGCGCGTAGTCGACGCCGTCGGCGCGGTAGATTTCCGTCGCAATCGTTTCAATTTTATCTTTGATCGCCATATCGTCGGGATAGAGCAAACGGAAGTCGTTGGGCATATCACAGGCGCTTACGATCATCTCCGCCAGTTCAACCGCGCCGGCGCCGCCCTGGGCCCAATGCCGGGCGACAGTGGCGCCCGTTGCGCCGGCCGCCAGCGCGATCTCGCGGACGGCCTGGATTTCACGTTCGGTATCGTCGGCGAATACATTGATGGCGACCACCGGATTCACGCCGAATTTCTTCAGGTTTTCCAAATGCCGCACCATGTTGACCGCGCCCGCTTCGACATCGGGGACATTTTCTTCTTGCAGCCCGGGGTCAATCGGGCGACCGGGTATGATTCGATATTTGCCGGTATGCGCTTTTAGCGCGCGAATGGTCGTGACGAGCACGACGGCGTTTGGCTTTAGACCGGAAATGCGCGACTTGATATTAAAGAATTTCTCCGCGCCGATATCTGCGCCGAAACCCGACTCGGTGACGACATAATCACCGCATTTCATGGCGATTAAATCGGCGAGGATGGAAGAATTGCCGTGGGCGATGTTGGCGAAGGGACCGGCATGCACCAGGGCGGGTGTATTCTCCAGCGATTGCATCAAGTTCGGCTTGATCGCTTCTTTCATCAACACGGTTGCAGCGCCGGCCGCGCGTATGTCCTCGGCCGTCACCGGATTCTTCTCCTTGTCATAGGCGATGACCATCTTGCCGATCCGCGCGCGCATATCTTGCAGCGATGTCGTCAAAGCCAGTATCGCCATAATCTCGGACGCAACCGTGATATCGTAGCCGGACTGACGCGGCACGCCGTCAAAGCGCTTGCCCAAGCCCAGGATGATGTTGCGCAAGGCGCGATCATTCAGATCCACAACACGGCGCCAGGCAATATTGTGGATGTCAATGTTGAGCGCGTTGCCGTTATAGATATGCGCGTCCAACATAGCAGAGATGAGATTGTGCGCCGCGCTTATGGCGTGGATATCTCCGGTCAGATGAAGATTGAAGTTCTCCATGGGAACAATTTGGCTGTAGCCGCCGCCGGCCGCCCCGCCTTTGATGCCGAAGGTGGGGCCTTGTGAAGGCTGGCGCAGCGTGATGATCGCGTTTTTCCCGATCTGTTTCAATGCTTGGCCGATGCCGACGGTGGTGGTGGATTTGCCTTCGCCAAGCGGGGTTGGCGTTATAGCGGTGACATCGACATATTTGGCGTCGGGCCTGTCTTTTAAACGGTCGAGGGCGTCCAGATTGATTTTGGCGACGTATTTCCCGTAATGCTCCAGGTCAGTTTCGGGATTGAGCCCCATCATTTCGGCGATGTCATTGATGTGAACGAGCTTGGCATTTTGGGCGATTGTTAAATCGGACGGGATGTTCATTGGGACAGGGCCTCCATAAACTTGAACGGGAACATGTGATGAAGGCGAAGATCTAAAACCGGCATTTTAGCCAATTCTGTAAAACTATGTGACTTTCCAAATCCCGATTTTAACATGAAGCGGCTTGATTGGCTGTTATTTTCAACAATGCTTCATATAATTCCAGGATGCGTTTGCTGCGGCGGGACGGTTAGAGCGAATGAGACTAATGACGGCCAATGCGCCCGGGCCCAGCCGCCTGGTGATGGCCTGCCCGGTCTATTATGGCTGGATCGTCTGGTTGGTCGCCTTGATCGGCGTCGTCTGCAGCTCGCCCGGCCAGAGCTTTTCCATATCCCTCTTCCTGGATTTTTTCATTGAAGACTTCGGATTGGATCGCACCACGGTCAGCAGCCTCTATGGCGCCGGCACATTTGCGGCTTCGATCGCGCTGACCTGGGTGGGCCGTCAGATCGACTTATGGGGCAACCGCCGTGTTGGCCTTGGAATTGGCGTCTTGTTCGGCGCGGTACTCGTGCTGAGCGCGTGGATCAGCGGTCCCATCATGTTGTTCTTCGCCTTCGCCGGCATGCGCGGCCTGGGACAAGGGTCGCTGCCGCTGGTGAGTTCCACCGCCATCGCCAATTGGTTTCGCAGCCGCCGCGGCCGCATGATGTCCTTGCTGGCGCTGACCTTTGCCTTGTTCCAGGGGCTCTACGTCAATATGCTGCGCCTGCTGCTGGAGGCGCTGGACTGGCGGCAAGTGTTCATCGTCCTGGGCTTGGGCGTGGCGGCGCTTGTGATTCCGGCATTTGCCTTATTCATGCGCGACAAGCCGGAAGATCATGGCCTGGTGCCGGACAATTTAGCGGGCGTCAAGCGCGCCGCCGGCAGCAGCCACGAAGACGAGGACAACTGGACGCTGCGCGAGGCGATGCGCACGCCGATCCTCTGGATTTTCCTGGTTGCGCGCATGCTGCCTTCAGCCTGGGGCACCGGTTTGATTCTGCATCAAATCTCGATCTTTGCCGGGCTGAATCATAGCGCGCAGGTCGTGACAGAAATTTTCGCTTTGACATCGCTCGCCGCAGCAGGCTCGGCTTTGCTTGCGGGTTATCTGATTGACCGCTTCAGGCCGGCGCTGGTCGTGGCGCTGCAGATGCTGGCGCTTTTGGCCGCCTGCCTGCTCGCGATGACCATGCGAGAAAGCCCGCTGCTAGTGGCTTATGCCCTGGCCTTCGGTTTGGGAATGGGCATCGGTTATGTTTTTGATGGCGCGGTCTGGCCCAATCTTTTCGGACGCCGCTTTCAAGGCGAAATACGCGGTTTTGTATACACCACAAGCGTTATCGGCAGCGCAATTGGCCCTGCCATTTTTGGCCTGAGCTACGATTACGCCGGCGGCTACAACCTGGCCCTTTGGATCGGCGCGGGACTGAGCATGGCCATATTCTTGCTGGCGCTGGCGGCGCCGACGCCGAAACGTCGCGCTCAAGCCTGAGCGGTCTTAAGAATCGATCCTGCGTTGTAATATCAGAATCGCCAGCGGCGGAAGGCGCAGACTGATGCTCTGCGGCAGGCCGTGCATAGGAATATCATCGCTCTGCGCGCCGCCGAGATTGCCAACGTTGCTACCGCCATAGACCTGAGCGTCGCTGTTCAGCAGTTCTTTGTAGAAGCCCGCATGCGGAACCCCGATGCGATAGTTCTCGCGGACTTCCGGTGTGCAGTTGAGCAAGATGACCAGGAAATCACTGGGATCTTCGGCAAAGCGCATATAGCTGTAGACACTGTAATCGGCGTCATTCGCTTCTATCCAGCGGAAGCCTTCGGGC
Organism: Anaerolineae bacterium; assembly: GCA_022826865.1. Lineage (GTDB taxonomy): Bacteria > Chloroflexota > Anaerolineae > Aggregatilineales > Phototrophicaceae > UBA6055. The sequence continues at coordinate 23,783 of JAJDUC010000089.1, read as the reverse complement.
GCAAAATCGGCTTGCCAGAGGGCGGGCTGGCTGCGATAGAAGTGATTGAGATCGCGCACCCAGGTATGCATCTGGGCGTGTTTTTCATATTCGAGCAGATGCCAGTCCAGGCTGCGCGCTTCGCTCCACTCGGCGAATTGCCCAAACTCGTTGCCCATGAAGTTCAACACTTTCCCAAGCTGCGTGTATTGGTAGCCGAAAAGCAAGCGCAGGCCCGCGAACTTCTGCCAATAGTCGCCCGGCAGCTTGCCGATCAACGAGCCCTTCATGTGAACGACTTCATCGTGAGAGAGAGGAAGAACGAAATTCTCGCTGAAGGCGTAGAGCAGGGCGAAGGTGATTTGATGGTGATGGAAACGCCGATGCACCGGGTCGCGCGCCATATATTCAAGCGTGTCGTGCATCCAGCCCATATTCCATTTGAAGGTGAATCCAAGCCCGCCGACATAGGTCGGGCGGGATACCATGGACCAGGCGGTCGACTCTTCGGCGATGGTGATGGCGCCAGGAGCTTCGGCATGTACAACCTCGTTGAATTCGCGCAGGAAGGCGAGGGCGGCCAGATTCTCGTGGCTGCCGTATTCGTTGGGGATCCATTCCCGGTCTTCGCGCGAGAAATTCAGGTAGATCATTGACGAGACGGCGTCCACGCGCAAGCCATCAATGTGATATTCCTTCAGCCAGAAAAGCGCATTGGCGATGAGAAAGTTGCGAACTTCGCTGCGGGCGAAGTTGAATACCATAGTGCCCCAATCGGGCTGTTCACCTTGACGCGGATCTTCGTGACTATAGAGGTGCGTGCCGTCGAAATAATTCAGGCCGTGCCCGTCTTTGGGGAAGTGCCCCGGCACCCAGTCGAGGATGATGGCGATCCCGCGCTGGTGGCATTGGTCCACCAAGTATTTGAAGTCGTCGGGCGTACCGAAGCGGCTGGTCGGGGCATAGTAGCCGGTGACTTGGTAACCCCAAGAGGCATCCAGCGGGTGCTCGGCGACCGGCAGCAGCTCCAGATGCGTGTAACCCATATCGACCAGGTAGGGCAGGAGTTCGTCGGCCAATTCGCGATAACTTAGGAAATCTTCGCCCGCCTTCCGTTTCCAGGAACCCAAGTGCAATTCATATATATTCATCGGCTGTGACAGCGGGTCTTGTTCCGCGCGGGCCGCCATCCAGTCGGCGTCATGCCATTCATAGCCTTCAATGTTCCAGACGATTGAGGCGGTCTTGGGGCGCAGCTCGGCGTAGAAGCCGTAGGGGTCGGTTTTTTCCGCGCGAAAGCCGCGGTTATGCGAACGGATCTCGTATTTGTAGCGGGCGCCTTCTTCCAGGCCTGGCACGAAGATCTCCCAGATGCCCGAATTGTTGTTGTTTTCCATGATATGACTGCGCGCGTCCCAACGGTTGAAATCACCGATCAGCGCGACTTTGTAGCAGTTGGGCGCCCAGACGGCGAAGTTGATACCCGGGACGCCCTCGACTTCTCGCAGGCGCGCGCCCAGCTTTTCATATATCGCCAGGTGCCGGCCTTGCCCGAAAAGGTAAATGTCATAATCCGTCAGCAGAGGCGGGTGAATATAAGGATCGCCGTAGGTCACGCGCCGGCCTTCCGCTGTCGTCGCTTCGAAGTGATATCCGGCGTTCGCCCAGGCTGCATCCAATTCGACCAGGAAAAGACCGTCGGCATGGCATTTCAGCATCGCGACCCGTTCGCCGGTTGCGGCGTTCACGATGAGGGTTTCATCGGCCCACGGGCAAAACGTCCGGATCGAGACTGCGTCGCCGATCACATGGCGACCGAGCACCGAAGACGGCGACCCGATATCGCCGTCAATCAGGGCTTGTATCGCATCGGGATGTAGCGAAACTTTCATACTGCTTCCTGCGATGCGTTTGCATAAAGCAGCGGCATTATAACGGCGGAAGGGCAAAGGCCGTAGCGCAGTTTTGCTCGGGGCAGGCGAGGCAGGGCAATCGCTTCAGAACATTTTCCGCCGATGGCCATGCAAAATGTAGGGGCGTCTCGTGAGACGCCCATTGAAATTTTCTGCCAATTGTGGACGTTTCAGCGAAACGCCCCTACAGATTTCGAAATGTGAGCTGTAATTGACATGTATCAGCGCAATTTCAATTTGATGCGATTGGCATAGCGGGCGAGGCGCAAGACTTGAGAACGCTTCGCTAACATGTTATACTAGAAAATATATTCTAATTCATTCGCAAGTCTTTTGTGTTGCTGGCTCTTATGGCGAAGACGCGAAAGATCCTCCACTTAGATCTGGATGCTTTTTTCTGCGCGGTCGAGGAGCAATTGAATCCCGAGTTGCGCGGCAAGGCGATCGCGGTTGGGGGCCGCCCCGATCAGCGCGGAGTGGTCTCGTCGGCCTCCTATCCAGCGCGCAAGTACGGCGTCCGCTCGGCGATGCCGATGGCGCAGGCGCTCAGGCTCTGCCCGCATCTCATTGTCGTCGGCCAGACGCGCGGTGTTTATGGCGAACGTTCGCGCGCCGTCATGGCGATCCTGCGCGACACTGCGCCAGATGTGGAACCGCTCTCGATTGACGAAGCCTTTCTTGATGTGACCATCTTGCCGGATCCGCTGGAGAGCGTGGCGCGCCGACTGCAAACGCGGATCAATGATGAACTGGAACTGCCTTGTTCCCTGGGAGGCGCGACCAACAAGATGGTGGCGAAGACGGCGAACACGGTGGGCAAGGCGCGGCAGGGCGGCGACCAGCCGCCGAATGCCATTACAATTGTTCCGCCCGGCGCGGAGGCAACCTTTCTGGCGCCTCTGCCGATGCGGCGCTTGTGGGGCGTGGGCGGGAAGAGCGCCGAGGCCTTGGGGAAGCTCGGATTGACTACGGTGGGCGACGTAACGAATTGGAGCGAGGAAGCCTTGATTAGGCGCTTGGGCAAGCTGGGCGGCGATATCTGGAGGCGCGCGCAAGGGATCGATGTCCGCCCGGTTGTCAATGCTCACCGGGCGAAGTCAATCAGCAAGGAAGTGACATTCGCCAAAGATATTAACGACGAAGACGCATTGAAACTGACCCTTCGACGGCTGTCGGATGGCGTTGGCCGCCAGGCGCGCAAGGCGGGCTTGGCCGGCACGACCGTCAAGATCAAGCTGCGCTGGACCGATTTCTCGACCCTGAACCGGCAAATATCGCTGGATCATGCCATTGACTTGGACGCCGAAATTTACGATTGCGCCCGGAAGTTATTCGAGCAGACCTGGCTGGCCGGGAAGCCGGTGCGCCTGCTGGGCGTCGGCTTGAGCGGTTTCGACGACACCGGCCGTCAATTGGGCTTGTGGGATAGCCTTGTGGATGAACGGCAGGGGGAAGACCTGCAGGACGCGCTCGATCGACTACGCGATCGCTTCGGCGAGAGAACAATCCGGCGGGCGAGTGATTTGCATTTCGATCCCAATGAAGACAACAAGCGCTGAGGCGGCTTAAACCAACGTGAATAACTGATGATAGACGCCTTCAAGTTCCAGCAATTCTTGATGGCTGCCCATTTCTATAATCTCCCCATGGTCCATGACAACGATGAGATCGGATGATGTAATGGTGCTGAGGCGGTGGGCGATGACAAAGCTGGTCCGCCCTTCCAGCAGTCGTTCCAGCGCCATTTGGATCTGCCGTTCAGTTTGTGTGTCGATGTTGCTGGTCGCTTCATCCAGGATGAGGACGCGCGGGTCCGCCAGCAAGGCGCGGGCAAAGGCCAGCAGTTGACGTTGCCCGGTGGACAAGAGCGAGCCGCCTTCCATGATATCGGTAAGGTAGCCGCCAGTCAGTTCGACGATGAACTGGTGAGCGTCGACCGCCTTTGCCGCCGCGACAACCTCTTCATCGCTGGCGTTGAGACGGCCGTAGCGGATGTTGTCCATGACGCTGCCGGAGAACAAATGTGTATCCTGCGGCACAACGCTGACCTGGCGGCGCAGGCTATTCTGCGTGACATGTCGAATGTCATGCCCATCCACAGTAATGCGGCCTGACGTGGCGTCGTGGAAACGCATCAGCAGTTTAATCATGGTCGTTTTGCCGGCGCCGGTGTGCCCGACAAAAGCCACGCGTGAACCGGGCGCCACATCGAGATTGACGTTCTTCAAGACCATTTCGCCCTCTCGCGAATAGCGAAATGAGACGTTCTCAAAGCGGATATGACCGGTGATCGCGGGCAATTCATCCGCATTAATATCGTCGCGGATTTCGGCCGGGAAATCCATGAGCTTGAAGATGCGAAAGGCGGAGGCGATGACGCTTTGCAGCAGGTTGTAGCGCTGCGCAAGCAACCGGATGGGGAAGAAGAACTGCTGAATATAGAGGATGAAGGCCAGCAGGACGCCGACGGTGATGCGTTCTTCCAGCGCCAGGACGCCGCCAACAAAGATCAGTGTGCCGGTGGCGACGCCGCCGACCAATTCCACAGTGGGATAGAAGATGCCGGCGATGAGCGCGGCGCGGACCGTCGCCTGGCGTGTGGCCATGTTTATTTGGCCGGAGAAACGCTCATAATTGTAGGCTTGCCTGGCGAAGGCCTGTGTGACGCGAACGCCGTTGAATGCTTCGGACAATTCCGCATATACCTTGGCATTGGCGTCCGACACGCGCAGGTAAGCGGCGCGCGCATGAATCCGCCAGACATTCGCAATCACGAGAAGGACGACCATGACGGTGAAGGCGACCGCCGTTAGCGGGATGTTGATTAGCATCATCGAAATGAGGATGCCAAATAGCATAAGCACCTCGCGGATCGTGCCGACCGCCGCGAATGTCACCGCTTCCCGCACGACGTTTACGTCGCTTATGATGCGGGCGATCAGACGGCCCACTTCGTATTCGGCGAAAAAGCTGATGGAGAGGTACTGAACATGGTCAAAGAGCTGGTCGCGCAGCCTGCGAATAATGGTCTGCCCGACAATGGCCATCGTTCTCAGCTGAATGCGGAAGCCCAGGAAACCGATCAACTGCATCGCGATAAGAGCGCAAACGCCAAATATGAGAACCGACATATCGCGAGTGCGGATGCCTTCATCAATTGCCCAGCCGATCAGCGGCGGGCTGGCCACATTCGCGATAACGCTCAAGAGCATCATAACCAGGGCGATAGCGAGCTCTCGCCGCTGCGGCTTGAGATAAGACAGCAGCCGCGCCGTCACTTCGCGGTCGAAGCCCGGTTTGTGATCGTCGTCAATCTCGAGCACATTGAGCTCGACATCTTGTTGTTTTGCTTTGCGCGGTGTTTCTTTACGCTTTCGCAGGCTTAGGGCGGGCATAGGCTCCTGTCCGATGTCATGCGCTATGGCGAGTATTTGCCGGCCAGACGGTCGATCAAGGCGCGGAATTGCGCAGTCGAGCGGCGTTCTTCAAGCGGGATCTTGATGATGCCCGCGATGATGGCCTCGCGCCGAACGCGTTCCTGCTCTTCCAGTTGCAATTTGTAGATCTCTTCGTATAGACCGCCGTCCGCGAGCAAGGTCTGATGCGTGCCCTGCTGAATAATTTCGCCGTCCCGCAGCACGATGATCTGATCCGCCTTTAGAATCGTGCTCATGCGTTGGGCGATGACAAATGTGGTGCGGCCTTCCATGATGCGCTCCAGCGCCTGCTGGATCAGGTGTTCAGTCTGGGTGTCGACGCTGCTGGTGGCGTCATCAAGAATGAGGATGCGCGGGTCTATCAGCAATGCGCGGGCGATGGCGATGCGCTGCTTCTGCCCGCCCGACAAGGTTACGCCGCGTTCGCCGACCATAGTCTGGTAGCCATCTGGGAAGTCCGAAATGAAGTCATGCGCATTGGCGGATTTCGCAGCCGCGACGATTTGCGCGCCTGTTGCATCCGGATCGCCATAGGCGATGTTTTCTTCAATTGTGGCGGAAAACAGCAGCGATTGCTGCATGACAATGCCGACCTGGCTGCGCAAGTTGTGCAGGTCAAAGTCTCTCACATCGATGCCGTCAATGCTGACGCGCCCGGCGGTGACGTCATAGAAGCGGGGTATGAGGTTTGCGATTGTCGTCTTTCCGGAGCCGGTGAGCCCGATGATTGCTACCACTTCGCCCGGCTTGGCATCAAGACTGATGTCATTCACGATCGCATGACTCGAACTGCGATATTGTGTGCTGACATTATCAAAGCGGACATGACCGGTGATCTTGTGCTTGATGGCTTCGCCCTGGTTTACAACCAGGTCCTTTTCATCGAGCACCTCAAAGATGCGTTCGCCGCTCGCGATAGCCTGGGTCGTCAAGAGAATCATGAAGCCGCTGAAGCGCAGGGGCTGGGCCAGAAGCAGCACATAGGCATTGAAGGTGACAATCAGACCGACGCTGATATTGCCCAGGCCAGCCGCTTCCAGAAGCCCTCCGAAGAGCAAAACGAGAGCGGTGGAAAGGGCGGCCAGCAGCGCGCTGATCGGGAGATAAGTGATCCACTGAGTGATAAAATCGAGCTGTTCTTCGTAGAGCTTCTGGTTTTCTTTATGAAAGCGTTCGATTTCATGCTGCTCGCGGGCGAATACGCGCACGACCTCGGCGCCGAGGGCATTCTCCTGAATGTGGTTGCTCAGCACTTGCATGCGGTCCATCACCTTCTTCCAGCGGGGATGAATGCGCATGACAAAGCGCTGGGAATAGATTACCAGGGGCACCAGCGGCACGTAGGCGACAATGGCAAGCGCCGGGCTGGTCGCAAGCATGATGCCCACCACGCCAGTGAGCAGCAGCAACACGTTTAAGCCATCCATCAATCCGTAAGAGAAGTAGCGCTGCAATTCGTTCACATCGCTGATGGCGCGGGTGATGATCGTGCCCACCTGGGCGCTGTCGTGAAAGGTGAAGGATTGCCGCTGCACTTTGTCGTATATCTCGTTGCGGATGTCATAAGAGACGACATGGGACAGCCGCTCGCCGAAGAAGCGGCCCATGAAAGCCGTCACCCCGCGAATAAGCCCCAAGCCGACCACAAGCAAACCGGCGCTAAGCATGTAGGCGCTGTCCTGTTTGGCGATGCCAATATCGACCACATCGCGCAGGATGTATGGCACGGCCACCGCCAGAATATTGGTGCCGATGATGCCGACCAAGGCCGTGGCGACCCAGATCCGGTAGCGCAGGACATAACTCATCAGCCTTCTCCAGATGCGAAAGGCTGAATAGGCCCGAGCCTGGGACTGATCGTCTATGCTGGATTTTGATGCGGCGGCTGCCATGTTTTGAACTCTCGTTGGGCGGGCATACTCAATTATGGGCTCGCGCCCCGATAGGCACAGCGTTGAAACACAAATAATCAGTTTACTGGAAGGCCAATCAAATGGCTACGAGCAGATAGCGCGAATTGCCAAGGTGGATTCACACTGGAATTCCAATGGAGACGCGACACAATACGGGTAATCGACTGTGAATGAGGCCAAAGGAAAACGCCATGTCCGATCTAATTCCGCTTGCCTTGCAGCTTTACACCCTGCGCGAGCAAATTCAAGTAGATTTCGAAGCTACGGTTCGCCGTGTCGCCGCTATGGGCTATGTCGGCGTCGAACCCTATGGCGGCATGCCTGGCGGACTGACGGAGACGGCGGCTTTGTTCCGCGAGCTTGAATTGCAAGTGCCCAGTTGCCATGTCCCCTTTCCCGATGAGGCCAATCGCGCGACCGTGCTTGATATTGTAGAGGCGCTTGAATTGCAGCGCGTCTGCATAGCCATGCTGCCGCCGGCGGAATTCGACAGCATCGACGGAATCAAAGGCGTCTGCGAAAAACTGAATCGGGCCGGCGCGTTCGCCCGCTCCCAGGGCTTTGAATTGGGTTATCACAATCATTGGTGGGAATTCAAGCAGCTGGACGGCCGGTCTACGGTAGATCTTATGCTCGAGGAATTGGAAGAGGACGTCTTCTTGGAAGTTGACACCTATTGGGTGCAAGTGGGCGGTCTGGACCCGGTCGATGTCTTGCGACAGGTCGGCGCGCGCGCGCCGCTGATTCACCTGAAAGACGGCCCGATCGGCATCGAAGACAATATGAATGCGGTCGGGCAGGGCAAGATGGATGTCCCGGCGGTTGTGGAGGCGGCCGCGCCCACAGCCGAGTGGCATATCGTCGAGCAGGACCGCAGCGCGACTGATATGCTGCAAGAAGTTCAGGACAGCTACACCTACCTGACCAGCAAGGGCTTCGCGCGGGGCAAGGTCTAGCCGCCGGGACGGCGGGGCATTGATGCAACGGGAGTTGGCGAATGAGAGTTCCAATTGATGACCTGCGCGCGGTGACGCGAAGGGCGATACTGGCGCAAGGCCACAAGGCCGAGGACAGTGAAATCATCCTCGAGATCATCATGTACGCGCAGTTGCGAGACAACAACCAAAGCGTCATCAAGCTGCTGGGAGCGGGCCTGCCGGCCGATCCCGCAGCGGGCGAGATCCGGACAATTAAGGATACCAAACTTTCGGCGCTTGTCGACGGCGGCTGGAACCAGGGCATGGTCGTGCTGCGGCGGGCGACCGATATCGCCGTAGAGAAGGCGCAAGCCGAGGGCTTCGGCATTGTTGGCACGCGCCGCAGTAATTCCGCCACCGGCGCTATCGGTTTTTTCGCCCGGCGTCTGGCAGAGGCCGGTTTGATCGGCTTTGTATGCTCCGGTTCAATGGAGCTGATGGCCATGCATGGATCATACGAGGCCTTCTTCGGCACCAATCCCATAGCGATCGGCATTCCGACCGCTGGCGCGCCCATCGTTTTTGACATGGCGACGGCGGCCATCGCCTATTACGGGATCTTGCTGGCGCATGCCGAAGACGAATCCATCCCGGAAGGCGTCGCCTACGACAGCGAGGGCCATTTTACAAGCGATCCTGCGGCGGCGCTGAAGGGCGCGATCAAGGCGTTTGGCGGCTATAAGGGCGCGGCTCTGGCGCTGATCGTGGAGACGCTGACCCGCCCCCTGGTCGGCGCGATACGCAACGATGATGGCACAAAACGCGATTGGGGCAACCTCGTATTTGCGATCGACCCGGTATTGCTCGCGGACGATCTCGAGAGTTTTCGAGCCGATGTTAGCGATTTGCTGACGCGGGTGAAGAAACTCAAGCGTTTGCCGGGCGTGGAAGAGATCCTGATCCCCGGCGAACGAGGCGACAAGTATTATGAGCGCGTGATCTCGGACGGAGCGATAGAACTCGATTCCGGGATCTGGCAAGAATTGCAGGATGTCGCCGCTTCAGGGTCAGGGGACAATGCCGATTGAGGGCAGCATTCTCTCGAATACAACGCCCTGGAGCCCGCGACGGTCGGAAGGCGTATTCGCCAGGCCGCCGGCCACAAAGAGGTGACTGGAGCCTTCGCCGCTTAAGTTAAGCGCATCCACCGCGCCTGCCCTTTGCAGCAGGTCCGTCAATTCGCTCAGGGTCGCGCCGGCGCTATCCAGTTCACTGCGGCAGGCCGGTTCACAGCCATCAACGACCACTAGCAGCAAATCGCCATTTTCTTTGATGCCGATCGCCGTGCGCGCCTTGCGTCGGTCGCCCGGCGCCATGCGCATGCGCACCGGCGAAATACCGACTTGGCCCGCTTGGCTCGGCCAGAATTCTTCACGCGCCGCCGCTTCCGCCAGTACCTTGTCGCCATTCCGGAGCAGCATCGGGCCGGCTTGGATGCCCGCGTGAATGCGCAACGCGGCATCCGCGGGCGCGTATTCCACCCAGGCGTCGGCGATGATGCTCTCGATGGTCTCATCCGGCAGGGCGCCCGCCTGGATTGACAGGAGGAATCCGTTTTGGGGGATCTGCATGTCGCCACCGCGCTTCCAGGCCAGCGCCTGCCGATTCACAACGACAAATTCAATGCGGTCTGCGGATGCCGGGCTGCGGTCCAGCGGAGCGCCGGCGGCGGACAGATTCGCGGCGCGCGTGTATAGCGCGATCGGCTGCGGCTCCGCGGGGTTCAGTACAAAGCGCAGATCACCGTTATCGCCCGCGGCGAGGGTGATCTCGCCGGGCAATGTGAGCGCAATATCATCAAGGCCGACTGTGTCGATGCGCCAGGATTCGCCATCGAATAACAGCGCGCCGCGGCGATAGATCGGCGGTCGCAAGACTGTGCCTTCGGCCACCATCAATCCAATTGCATCGCCGTATCCTGAATGATGGCTGACGAGATCATCATGTTCGTGCAGAAAATGGGACGTGTTGAAAATCACGCGGCGTTCGTGATTCTGGACGAAGTGGCGAATGAAATCGCAACGACCGATGCGCGCAAAGTTATGGCGCAGGTCAAAGGGGCGAAAGACGCGCGGTTGATAGGTCCCGCGTTCGACATTTGGATAGAGGTCTAGCTGGATTGACTCTTCCAGGTAACGCAGAATGGCATCGGCGCGATCCCCCCATGTCTTATTTGCTTCCGGAATGGTGACCTTCCATTCGTAGGTATCGCCGACGTATTCGTGGAGTTCCAGCCAGCCGTTTGCGAGAAGTTGGCGCAAGACGCAGGTGATGAATGAATTGGCGCTGATGATGTTTTCGCCGTCATCGGTCTTGTAAGTGAGGTCGGGAAACATTTCGCTAGCGCGGCGGTCGGTTTGCATCGCCGTCCAGGTGAGGATCTGCGGCGCCTCTTCGCCGCGCGCGCGCGCCCGCGCATAGCGCATGCGCGCGATATCCTGTTGTCGTATGTAACTGCTTATGGGATGCAGATCTTCGAAACTGAGGGCGTCGGCGGGTATATCAACCCGGTGCGCTGCCGCCCAGGCGCCATCATCCAGTTGCAGCCGCTGCCTGTGGTAGCCTTTGTTTGGCATAGCGGGGATCTCTGAAGTCCCTAGGTTGTCAATTGAAAGGATGAAAACTGCGGGCCGGCGCAAGCGGTCGATCCATAACACGCGTCCGGAACCGCTGACGAATTGATCATGTCATTACATCGCCCGGTTCTCTCAACTCACTTTCGGAACCGCAATCGCCAAGTCCTCATTTATACAATACACACAGTTCGTCCCGTCAGTCAACGTGCGCGCTGCATTAGCCGATTAGGTACAAGGTTTCCTGCCGTCCGTCGAGCCAGCGCGCCCGGCCGCCGCTGAGCGCGGCGTCTTCCTCCAGCATTATGCGCAGATCCTGGCCATCCCACTCCGGTACGCTACGGGTCACATTGAGTTCGATTGACCAGACCGTATCATCATGGAGGGGATAATCGCCGATGGCGGGGACCCCGTCCTGGCGATCCCATAGGCCAACGACAGGACCGGCGCCGTGACCGTGATAACCAAGGGGATGCGTATAAATCTGCGGCCGAATGCCTTCGGCCCGGCCTTTGGCAAGCGATGCCCGCAACACTTCATTGCCACTGCGCCCGACCTGCATTTCCGCCAGGTGGATATCTTGCAGGCGGTTGCCATCCAGTAGGGCGGCGCGCAGTCCCGCGGGCGCGTCGCTTTCGCCGGGGCGCAGCACGTAGGCGTGCTGCTGCTGGTCGGTGGCCAATCCCAGGTAGTGGAAGCCTATATCGCAGTGGAGCAAGTCGCCGGGTTGGATAATCGCGCATTGCTCGTTCATCATTTGGAATTCCTTGCCGCGGGCCTGGATGTCGATGCTCGGCTGGAACCAGGCATAGAGCCCGGCCTCTTGCATGGTCTGCCGCATCCACCAGACGACATCATCCGTGCTTGTGATGCCCGGATGAATGACGGCGTTTGAGAAAGCCTGTGCGATGATTTGATGCCCGGTTTTTACCAGCCGCGGGTAGGCGGTGATTTCTTCCGGCAGACGCCGTTCCAGCCAACCGACGCAGAGCTTCTCGGCGCTGACGACGCGTGCAGCGTAGGCTTCGCCAAGCGCTTCTTGAAGCCACTGGAATTCATTATGCGATACGCCATCTCCAAATGCAAAGTCGCGTGAAAAGTTCACGCCAATGCGCTTGGGATCGCGCTCGCGGACCAGTCGCGCCAGGCAAGCCGCCTGCTCTTCTTCGTCGGGGTCCCAAACTGCCTCATAAAAGCCCTCGTAGCCATAACGAGAGAGCGTCAGCCGTTCTACCGAGTCCGCGGCGCGCGCGAACAGAAGGATCGTGCGCCGGCGCGCGGACATTGACGCGGCGGGCAGCAGGGACATCAGCGCCGGATCTTCGTTGTATTCGCGGCAGATGACAATCCACATGTCCATGTCTTCACGCGCGAGCAATTCGGGAATGAGCGTTTCCAAACGCTGTTTCAGCCAGTTATCGCGCAATGCCGCTTGATCTCTTAGGGACAGAATCTCGTTGAAGCGCGCCATGTCCATATGTCCTTTCCGGTTCGTTTAGGTGGCTGCGACTGCCGACTGCCAGTGAGCGCGCAGCGCGCCCGCTCCGCGCCGGTAGGCCAGGCACAAGAGGGCCAGCTCGACCAATTGGCCCAGAGTCATGCCGAGCGACGCAGCCAGAATCCCGTGCAGGCCCAGCGCGATACCGCCCCAGACGAAGATGGTGGTGAGCAGGAATCCGAGCGCGATGGCTTGATAAATGGCGGCGGTCCGATCGCTTAGCATGAGAAGCGCCCGAAGGTAGCTTTGCAGCGCCGTGAGCAAGGGAACGAGCACAGCCGCCTGCGCGCCGACCGTGACCAGATCATGCAGAGTTTCCGGCAGTCCGAGGATTTCCGAGGTGTAGACTGAGATCAAAGGTGTGCATGCAAATGCTGTCATGGTCAGGCTCAGGCCCAGGCCGAGGTGAAGGCTGAAGTTACGCAAGATTCGATGATTCTGCTCATTTTCGTTTAGCGAGATCACCACTTCCTGATAGGCCATGCCGCCGGCGCGCATGACGAGCAGGATGGAGAGAATGACGGGCCAGGCTGCCAGGCTTTGCGCGGCGTCGGGCATGCTGGCCAGCCCGCGCTCAATCGCCGGGTGGATTAAGAAGGTGATCATGCTGGTGATCGCCAAGGGAATGTGAAAGCGCAAGGTTTGTCGGTAAGTGAGGGCGAGCCGCCCGGGCTTGATATCGGTTTTCAGCAGGCGCTTGACATCGTGTCGCGAGACCAGGTAGGTATAAGCCGCTTCAGCAATGACAGCCAACATCAGGGCGACGGCCCCGGCTACCGAGCCAGCGATATTAGTGAGACTGCCCAGGAAGAAGGCGACGCCGCCGGAAAATAGCACGCGGACGGCAGTGCCATATCCGACATAACGTGTGTTGCCGAATCTGATGAGCACGCCTTGATGAAAGCGGCGATAGCCAATAAAAGCGCCCCAGAAGATCATGATTTTCATGCCTGGGCGGGTCGCTTCAATGATATGCTCAGGAATGCGGAGCAGGGCGCCGAGGTAGAGGTCGAGCAAAGGCGTGAATGCCATAAGCACGGCAATCGTTGTGATGAGCGCGTTCATGCCGAACATGAAGCGCCAGATAAGGCGAAACGACTGCCGGTCGCGCGATAAGGCGTTGCTGGTCGCCAGCAGCATGATAATCGGCGTTTCGATCAGCACGGATAGCGAGAAGACCAGCCCGAAGGCGGCCAGTTCTGTCTCGGAGTCCGGCTTGCGGCTGATCACGCCTTGAATCCAGGGACCTTCCAAGGTCATCATAAGCCAGGCCATGGCCAGCGGAAACCAGAAAATGAGAACTTTTTTGTAAGTCACAGTCCGGTCCTGACGGCGATCCTGGGCATCCGCGTATTCTATATGAATTGCGGCTTCAATGATACAGACGCGGCGCGGACATGCAGGGCAATTGCATCAAAATCATAATGAGCGGTTCGCTACGAAAAGTGTGAAAATGTAGGGGCGTCTCGTGAGACGCCCGTTGAAAATGGCTTGCAGATTGCGGGCGTTTCAGCGAAACGCCCCTACAGATTACGAAATGTGAGGGGAAAATGTCATTTATCGGCGCAATTTATATTTGATGCGGTTGCCCTGGGAGCGACCGCTTCTGTACTTGACAGCGTTGCCAGGCAGTGCTAAATTGGTCGCGACAGAAGGGGGCGTGGTGTAGCGGTTAACATGCCGGCCTGTCAAGCCGGAGATCGCGGGTTCAAATCCCGTCGCTCCCGTCAAGCGGAGACACAACCTGCGTGTCTCCGCTTTTTGTTTCGCGAAGGATTGCCACCGCTTATGGATTTTAACAGTTCGATCCGCTATGTGAACGAGAGGCTGCAGATTGATGACTGCGAACTTGAAGCGATCATAGCTGAAACGGGCACGCCCACCTACATCTACAGTCTCAAGCGCGCCGGCGAAAATTATCGGCGGATCCGCGACCTGTTCGCCGGACCCGGCGCGCGCATTCACTTCAGCGTGAAAGCCAATGGCAATCTGGCGTTGCTAGGGGCGCTGAAGGAGGCGGGCGCCGGTTTCGACTGTGTGAGCGGCGGCGAGATCTATCGTGTCTTGCAGGCCGGCGCAGCAGGAGAGGACATTGTCTTCGCAGGCGTCGGCAAGACGCGCGCCGAAATTGACTTTGCGCTTGAAAGCGGCGTCGCCTGGTTTAATGTGGAGAATGTGGCTGAGCTCGATTACATCAACGGCGCCGCCCTGGAGCAGGGCATAGACAGGGCCCGTGTCGCCCTGAGACTGAATCCGGAAGTGAGCGCCAAAACCCATCCCTATATGGCAACTGGTCACGGCTCAGCGAAATTCGGGTTGACTGCCGATGTCATTCGTCAGCTATGGGAGCGGCAGTCGCGCTATTCAAACATTGATTTCGCGGGCGTTCATCTTCATATCGGCAGTCAACTCGGCGACATCAAGGCGACGAGCGCGGCGCTGGATCGTTTGCTGGAACTTATTCGCCCGCATCCGCAGATCCGCGCAATCAACCTGGGCGGCGGTCTGCCGGTCGCCTATCGCTTTGGCGAGCGGGCGCCCGCCTTGCAGGACTTTGCCGCGGCAATCGCGCCGCGACTGGCCGGATACGATTTGCTGCTGGAACCCGGACGCTCGATTGTGGCGGATGCGGGAATTCTGGTCGCCGAAGTTCTGTATGTGAAGCGGCAGGCTGGCCAGCTCTTCTACGTCATTAATGCGAGCATGGCGGAATTGCTGCGGCCGGCCCTGTATGGCGCGCAGCATGAGATCGTGCCGCTGCTCAAAACGGAAGGCGAAGCGGAGTTGGCTCAAGTGGCGGGTCCGGTCTGTGAATCGGCTGACGTGCTGGCGCGCGACCGCCTAATGCCGCCGCTCCGCGTTGGCGACAAGGTTGCGATCATGACGGCGGGCGCCTATGGAATGACGATGGCGAGCAATTACAATGCCCGCCCGCGTCCGGCGGAGGTGGTAGTTGAGGAGTCTGGTGATCGTTGGCGGGTCAGCCGGCGGCGGGAAACGTGGGACAATCTTACCCGCTCGGAAGTGTAGAGTTCGGTAGTAATGGAATTTATTCCTGCAAGGATGCGGCTGTCGGCTCGCATAACACGATTCGAGCATGGCGGACTGATTTATTGGAAGGAATCAAAAAGACCCGCGCCCGGGTCCTCAATACTTGTGCTGATGGGAAGATTTGAACTTCCGACCTCGCGATTATGAGTCGCGCGCTCTAACCAGCTGAGCTACATCAGCTCGATAGCGGGGGCTGGATTCGAACCAACGACCTTTGGGTTATGAGCCCAACGAGCTACCACTGCTCCACCCCGCATCATCACGCAACGAATGACGCTGCGAGCATATAGAATACCATCGGCGAAAGCGCTTGTCAATGGCAAGCTTTACATTGGTAGTGTATCAAAGTCGGTTGAATTTCTTCAAATACCGACGATTTGGTAGGGGCGACTCGGTGAGTCGCCCAATTTCGATCCTGTTTTACCCATCAGGCGATCCGCCGGATCGCCCCTACCAGGCTATTTCAACCGAAATTGATACACTACCTTTACATTTGCCTTAAAGCGCCGGGGAATCGCTGCAGCGCGACTTGCGAATACCGGTCAGGCAACGTTATAATCGAAACAATCACGAACACCTGTTCGCAGAGTTGAGGCAGCGCCATGCCCGATTTTGAATTGGACGCGCCATTCGCGCCGACAGGCGACCAACCGACCGCGATCGAAGGCCTCTTGGCCGGCTTGAAGCGCGGCGACCGTCACCAAACACTGCTCGGCGCGACCGGAACCGGCAAAACCTTTACCATCGCCAACATCGTGCAGGCGACGCAGCGGCCGACTCTGGTCATGGCGCACAACAAGACGCTGGCGGCCCAACTCTACGCCGAGTTCAAGCGGCTCTTCCCCAAGAACGCGATCGAGTATTTCGTCAGCTATTATGACTACTATCAACCGGAAGCCTATGTGCCGCGCCACGATCTCTACATTGAAAAATCGACCGATATCAACGAACAGATAGAACGCTTGCGGCTATCGGCGACGGCCTCGCTCTTCACCCGCCGCGATGTGCTGATTGTGGCGTCGGTCTCTTGTATTTATGGCATCGGCGATCCCGTCAACTGGCAGAAGATGTCGGTTGAACTCAAGGTGGGCGAAGAAGTGCGGCGCGAGCGTGTCCTGCGCGACCTGGTGCGCATTCAGTATTCGCGCAACGATATGGAATTGCGCCGCGGCACGTTTCGCGCCCGCGGCGACACGCTGGAAGTCGTGCCCGGTTATTCGGAGACGGCATTCCGGATTTACCTCTGGGGCGATGAAATCGAAAAGATCGTCGAGTTTCATCCATTCACAGGCGAAGTCGCGCATGTTCACAACTTGGTAACCATCTTCCCTGCGCGCGAATACATCACAGATGATGAGCATATTCGCGAAGCGCTGCACGACATTGAAGGGGAATTGGAAGAGCAAGTCGCTTTTTTCAAGCGCGAAGACAAACTGATCGAAGCGCAGCGCATTGAACAGCGGACGCGATACGATATCGAAATGCTGCGTGAAGTGGGTTTCACAACCGGCATCGAGAATTACTCGCGGCATTTTGATCGGAGACCGCCGGGCAGCGCGCCCTTCACGCTCATCGACTATCTGCCCGACGATCACTTGCTCATCATCGACGAGAGCCACATGACCATGCCGCAAATCCGCGGCATGTACAATGGCGACCGCCAGCGCAAGCAGGTTCTGGTCGATTTCGGCTTTCGCTTGCCCAGCGCGCTGGACAACCGTCCTCTGCAATTCGCCGAGTTCGAAGAGCGCGTCGGCCAGACGATCTACACCAGCGCGACACCGGGCCCGTATGAGGACAAGCAGGCTGATCATGTGGTGGAACAGATCATCCGCCCGACCGGCATCGTCGATCCGCAAGTCGACGTGCGGCCAATCGAAGGGCAAATCGACGACCTGCTGCAGGAGATCGCCCTGCGCGTCCGGCGCGGGCAGCGTGTCCTGGTGACAACACTGACACAAAGAATGTCTGAGGAAATGGCCGGGTATCTGAATGAACTCGGTATCCGTGGACAATATCTGCATGCCGAGGTGGACACATTGGAGCGCGTGGAAATCCTGCGCGATTTGCGTACAGGCGTCTATGATGTTGTGGTCGGCATCAATTTGCTGCGCGAAGGACTGGATTTGCCCGAGGTGTCGCTGGTGGCGATCCTCGATGCGGACAAGTCCGGCTTCTTGCGCTCCGCACCGGCGCTGATTCAGACCATTGGCCGGGCGGCGCGGCATTTGGAAGGGCAAGTCATCATGTACGCCGATGTGATGACGCCCGCCATGCAAGCGGCCATCTCCGAAACCAATCGACGCCGCGCCAAACAAGAAGCTTACAATCAAGAGCGTGGCATTGAGCCGCAGCAAATTGTGAAGGACATCCAGGATATTACCGACCGCCTGCGCGCAATCGACCACGAAGACGATGGCGAGACGGCGACGGTAGACCTGGGTCTTCAGGCTTTGCCCGCGGAGGAATTGGAGCACATGATAGACGAGCTGGAGCGGGAGATGAAGAAAGCGGCGCAAGCCCTGGAATTCGAGAAAGCGGCCGCATTGCGCGACCAGGTCTTTGACCTGCGGCGCGCGCTCATGGAGGAGCACGGCCTTGAAGGCGATCTGATGATGACCTAGAGCTTGTGAATGCGCCGGACCGCGTCGATCAGCGGCTGTACGCTTCGCGCGGATGCCGAGGGCGCGCTGCCGTAGGGGTCGCTGAGCGCATCGTCGCCCAGCAGAGCGCGGACGATATTGCACCAGCCATGTGAAAGCGCCTCTAGGTCATATCCGCCCTCCATGACAAAGATGATTTTGCCCCCGCAAAATCGCTCCGCCATTCTGATGCACTCGCGCGCAAGATGATCGTAGCCGCCCAGGCTTAGCTGCATGATGGCCAGGGGATCTGCCCAGTGCGCGTCGAATCCGGCCGAAATTAGCATGAGATCGGGCGCGAAGCGTTCCGCAGCGGGCCAAATAACTTCGGCAAATATCCGCTGATATGCCGAATCCCCAAATCCGCCGGATACAGGGACATTGAGCGTAAAACCCTGGCCGATGCCGGCGCCGGTTTCCTCCAGGGCGCCGCTGCCCGGATAGAAGGGACTCTGGTGAATCGAGATGAACATCAACGATGGATCGCTGTAAAATATATCTTGGCTGCCATTTCCGTGATGCACATCGTAGTCGAGAATCAAAACCTTGCGCGCCTCGTGCTCGGTCTGCGCGCGCCTGGCAGCGATGGCAATGTTGTTAAGCAGGCAGAAACCCATCTGCCGGTTTCGGGTCGCGTGATGGCCGGGCGGTCGAACGATGGCGATCGCATTGTCCGCGCGACCGGCGCAGACTGCATCAACGGCGTCAATCGCAGCGCCGGCGGCCAAGCGCGCCACTGCGGGCGATGACGGCAGGGCATAGGTATCCGGATCCAGCCTGACCATGTGATCTTGACGCGAAACCGCCATCAACCGCTTGAGATGTTCGGCGCTGTGCGCGGCAAGAATCTGCGCATCGGTCGCCGGACTTGGCTCAAGCTGCAGCAACTGGCCGGTCAGCCCTTGTTCGCGAAGCCGCGCCCACACCGCCTTGATGCGACCGGCATGTTCCGGGTGACTCGGGAAGTCATGCCGTGTAAAGGATTCATGACTGAGATAAGCTGTTGTCACGGGTTTCTCTTCTGTCCTAATCCGCGACGTTGGGATACAGAATACTATAATCGAAACCATTCATGTGAACGGTCTCTTGTAGCGCATAGCGGCGGTGTATGGACGCGAGCACAGGCGGCGGATAAAACTGCGCGCGCAAAATCACGAGATCAAAGGCCTGCGTCTCGATCATATTCAGCAGTTGCTCTCCCTCGAACAGGCCCGCCAAATGCAGATTTCGCAGTTGCGTCGGATTGCTGACGACTTCGCGTCCGGCGGCCATGGTAAAACCAGCTTCTTCGCTCAGGACGGGACCACTGGTTCGCGCGATGGCGGCAACGATTTTGTCGCCCGCCGCCCGATCCGCGCCGGCGAGAAAGTAACCGATGCGGGCGTAACCGCCGGCGTCAAAGGTAGCGCTGTCGAAAAAATTGTCGCGTACATTACCTTCAACAGCCAGCGCGCGGGCGACGCCCGCAAAGTGGCCATCTGTCGGCATCTTTAGCGTTGCCCGGGCATAGCCGAGGTAGAGCAGGGGAACGAGAATCAGGCCGGCTTTGGCCAGCGCGGTCGTTGGAAGCGACCGAAATTGGGGAGGCAGGCGCCAGGTTTGGGCCAGCAGCCGCGAGAAGAAGAGGCCGCTCAAGATGCAGGTGGCCGCGACCGATGTGACGAGGTAGCTGTCGCCCGCGCCCCAGGTGCCGGAGGCGATTCCGCCGAGAACAGCGGTCGCAGGGAACCAGACGCTGTAGATCGACAACCGATCCAGGTAAGTTTCGTATAGCAACATAACGGCAGCCGGAACAATCAAGAATCCATGCAGCTTGAACCACAAGATGAAAAGACCGAAGGCCTGTTCCGGGATGAATTGATTGACATTGGCAACGATAGTTTGAATCCACCATTGTCCGCCCGAGGCAAAGTTGAGAAGGGCAAATATGACGGCGCCGGCGGCCACAAACGCGAATGTGTAGCGTAGCGCCCGCCGCGGGGCGCGCAAGAACATCCAGCAGCAGGCGGCGATGGCTGTTATCGCCGCTAGCTGTTTCGTATAACCGGCGCAGATCAACAGAATCAGACCCAGGACGATGAGGCGCCTGTTCTGTCGTGGGAAGGCCGACGCCAGGATGACGATTGCCAGAGTTTCAAAGGTGACCATCATCGTGTGCTGCCGGTAAAGCGGGCCGATGTGATAAACAAAGTTTGAGCTGAGAAAGGCAAGGCCGGAGAGCAGGGCGATCCAGCGCTTTCCCCCTCCGTCACGGTAGACGGCGCGGGCGATTGCGGCGGCGCTGACAAGAGACGCGAGAAAACTGAGCAGCCGGCCATACCAATAAGCCGGGCCGAAGATCCACACGAATGGCGCCGCCAGCACATGATAGAGCGGCGGATAATTGCTGGCGTAAAAGGGATAAAGCTCAGTGTCGCGATAAGGCAATTCACCGCGGCTGAACAGCGCCGTATCATGCACTTCAAAGCCTTCGCCTTGATCATAATCGTAAGGGAAGGCCATAAGATTGGCGGCATATAAGACGTAAACCAGGGCCGCGAAGGCGAGCGCGACCGTAGCCGCCAGCATGAGCGGGAGGTGGAGCCGGGCGACTAAATGGCTCATGCCGGCGCGTCGCCGCGCGGAATCAGCGATAGGCCGACGAGCGCCAAGAATGCCATAATTAAAAGCGCCAGCGATTGCGCCGGCCCGATGCCGCCAGGTCGCCCGGCGTCAATCACATCAATCGCCAGCAAGGCAATGATGCCGGCCAGGCCGATGATCAGCAGGCCGATGCCGAGCTGTTTCTTTGTGACGGGCGAGTCTTCCCTTTCCATAGCCGACAGTTTAGTCATGACGCGGGACGCTGTAAAGTCCAGCCGGTTTGAGGGCGAGCGAACAGAATGACTATACATTTGCCTTGCTGACCATGATAAGCTTTAGCGCTGACTTAGCGGCGGCAGGCTGCTTTCGCAGCACCGCTGAATCTGGAGCAAATGCGCGATGATGAAGACACATACCTGTGGCGAGCTTCGGCTTAAGGATGTCGGCGCACAAGTCGCCATGGCTGGCTGGGTGAATCGGCGCCGCGATCAAGGCGGCTTGATATTCATCGACCTGCGCGACCGCTGGGGCATCACACAGATCGTCGTTGATCTGGAGTCTGCGCCCGCCGCGCACGCCGTCGCTGATAGCGCCCGAAACGAATACGTGCTGCAGGTTCACGGCCTGGTGCGCATTCGCCCGGAAGGCACGGCCAATACGGACTTGGCAACCGGCGAGATTGATATCGTCGCCGACGACATCATCCTCCTCAACCCTTCGCGCACGCCGCCCTTTTATATCAACAAGGACGACGGGCATGTCGACGAAGCGCTGCGGATGCGCCATCGCTATCTGGATCTAAGGCGGGAAGCGATGCAGTCGAATATCCTGCTGCGGCACAAGACGGTGAAATTCATCCGCGACTTCCTCGACAAAGAAGGTTTCATCGAAATTGAAACCCCTATCCTTTTCAAAACGACGCCGGAAGGCGCGCGCGATTTTCTGGTGCCAAGCCGCTTGCAGCCGGGCATGTTTTATGCCCTGCCACAATCCCCGCAGCAACTCAAGCAACTGCTGATGGTGGGCGGCTTCGAGCGCTATTTCCAGATCGCGCGCTGTTTTCGCGACGAAGACTTGCGCGGAGATCGTCAGCCGGAATTCACGCAGCTCGATCTGGAGATGAGCTTCGTCGAACGTGAAGACGTGATGCAGTTGATGGAAGCACTGGCCACGGAAATTGTCAAAGAAATCACGCCGCGGAAGCGCCTGATTTCCGAGCCGTTTAAGCGCATCAGCTATCGCGATGCCTTTGAACAATATGGGACCGATCGGCCCGATATTCGTTTCGACTTGCGTTCGATTGACATCAGCCATATCGCCGGCCGCAGCGCTTTTCCCGTTTTCGTCGAGAATGTGAAGGCGGGCAAGAAAGTCAAATGTATGCGCGTGCCCGGCGTCGCCGCAAACTTAAGCGGCACACAGCTGCGCAAGGTGACGCGGGATCTGGAAACCATGGCGCGCCGAGCCGGCGCCAAGGGCTTGGCTTATATCACCATTCCGAGCGACCCGGCCGACCAATTGCGCGGCCCGATTGGCAAGCATTTCAGCGTCGAGCTCAAGCTGGAGCTCATCGAGGCAATGGACGCGCAAGGAGGGGACTTGCTGCTTTTCATGTCCGACCGGGCCGAGATAGTCTATGCGGTCACCGATGCGCTGCGCAATCACTTCAAAGCCGAAATGGATTTGGACGATGATCTGCTGGCATTCTGCTGGGTGATCGATTTCCCGGAGTTTATCTGGGATGAAGAGCGCAAGCGCTGGGATCCGTCGCAGCACATGTTTACGATGCCGCTGCCTGAGGACCTTGACCTTCTGGATAGCGACCCGGGCCGGGCGCGCGGCTCACAGTACGACTTGGTCTGCAACGGCCATGAAGTTGGCGGGGGCAGCATCCGCATCCACGATCGCGAGATTCAGGAGAAGATCTTCCCCTTGATTGGCCAGTCCATGGAACATGCCATGCGCGAATTCGGTCACATGCTTGAAGCCTTCGAATATGGAGCGCCGCCCCATGGCGGCATGGCCTGGGGCATCGACCGCCTGGTTATGCTTTTGGCGGGCGCGCCCAATATCCGCGAGGTCATCGCTTTTCCCAAGACGCAGAACGGTACTGACATCATGGCCCACGCGCCTTCCTTTGCGGAAGACGAGCAGCTTAAGGATTTGCATATCCAACTGGACTTGCCCGAGGAGTAGTCCCGCGCGGGTTAACCGGAAAAGCGCGAATAAGAGGGGGCAATGTCATGCCCCCTCTGTTTTGCTGCGCTTATTCGTCCGAATTCAGGACCCGGCCATGTACGAGGCCACCGATTATGCCCCCGCCAAATATGCCGACTAAGTAGGGCAAAACGTATGACATATCACCGGCAATCAAGGCAGGCCCAAAGGTCCGGGCCGGGTTCAGGGAAGCTCCGGTTGCCGGCCCGCCTGCCAATATGCTGGCGGCCAGCGTAAAACCAATCGCTACGCCGGCGAACTTCCCGGCGCGCCCGAATGCAGCCGCTTGCATGACAGCGCTGACCAGGAAGAAGGTCAAGATGGCTTCGTAGACGGCCGCCGTCCAGACCGAGTCCGCCGTCAGGAAACCCTTAGTTTGACCGTAGTTATAGGCGGAGTCACCGAGGAATGCGGCGACCCCGGCGTTATCCGGCGGAAAAACGCCGACCAGCGCAATGGCGGCGATGATGCCGCCGATGAACTGCGCGACGATAAAATAAGCGGACTTGGTCGGGTCCTGCTTGCCGCCGATCGTCAAACCGAGCGTGACGGCCGGGTTGAATTGCCCGCCGGATATATGCCCGTAGGTATAGATCAAGGCGCAGAGGATGAGGCCGTGCGCCAGCGCCGGCACGAGCACGCCAAATTGCTCCACCACCAGGACCGCGGCCGCGCCAACAAAAACCAATACAAAGGCGCCGATCAGTTCGGCAAGGCTTTCCCGCATAAGATCGTCGTTCATCTTTTGTCTCCTAATTTCCAAGCATGCGAAGCGGACACTGCCATGTTGACAATAATATTATTATAGATTCACCGGCGCTTTTTTCGCAGGCAGCCGCGCCTTGGATTTGGCCGTTCATGGGTAGTGTATCAATTTCGGTTGAAATAGCCTGGTAGGGGCGATCCGGCGGATCGCCCGATGGGTACGAACAGGATCGAAATTGGGCGACTCACCGAGTCGCCCCTACCAAATCGTCGGTATTTGAAGAAATTCAACCGA
>JAJDUC010000124.1 GCA_022826865.1 Anaerolineae bacterium | reverse complement strand
ACGCTCCCAATGGTAAAATACCTTGTGATTCATCAGTTTCACCCTCTTTCCTTGCTAGGTTAGATGTGTTACTGATGAATCTTTCACTTACTTCACAAATCGCGCTATTCAAATCGCCACAAACATGTCCCCTCCTCAGATAAAGAGGGAGGGGGAGCTAAGCACAGCGGGACGCAAGGTATTTTGCGTGGGCCGCTGCCGTGCAGCGCGGGTGTCTACAGATTACGAAATGTGAGGCGAAATTGTCATTTTTCAGCGCAATTTCAATTTGATGCGATTACCCTGGCGGACCTCGTCTCAGGCTTGAAAAACTGCCGCCGCCATGTTATAGTCTCAACGTGAGAAATATACTGGCAGTTAAATTCGCATCGTTTCTTCTTCGTCAAACGCATTTAAGAGCCCTCGTCAAGTTCACAATTGATGCTGATTTGAGCAGGAATGACGCCGCGCCCAGCCCTCGGTAGCTTTGCGCCGCCCTATTGCGTTCGGGCTTTGTGCATGCTGTACAGAGACCTTTGAGCTAAACGAATGTTGAATGCCGTATATGAATGCAGATGGCGCTGCTGCCAGCGTTGAGTTTTTGACCAGAAAGCGGAGTAATCTCATGTATTCACGAGGCGACCAGATCATCCATCCTCGATACGGCGCGGGTACAATCGTGGGCAAGAAGAAGCTGACATTCAAAGGCAAAACGCGCAGCTACCACATCGTAGAGCTGGTTGGCGACCGCGGCGAGGTCATGATCCCGGTCGATGTCGCCACGGATATGAATATCCGGCCCGCTATTTCCGATCTTTCAATTATTGAAGAAGTATTCGCTGCGCCTCCTTCAGTGCTGTCGGATGATTACCGCTCGCGACAAGCCTCGATCCAAAAGCAGATACAGACGCGTGAACCAGAAGCGATGGCGACCGCCCTGCGCGATCTCTTCTGGCGCGAGCGGACGGACAAGCTCACATCGGTTGAAATGAAGATGAAGAGCAGCTTGATGAAGATGCTGAGCCATGAAATCGCTGTGATTTGCTCGGAAACCACCGTCGAGAAAGCCAACAGCCAACTCACGAAGATGTTGTATCAGATGGTGCAGCCGGACGAGGCCAGCGAACCGGACGAGGCGGCATCAAGCTAGTTGGACTAGCGGACGCTGGCAAACCGGTTCAACGCGCCTTCCGCCCGCAATAAGGCGAGTCCGGGTTGCGCAGGCTGAAGCGGCCGATACCGCCCTCATAATCGACGAAGATCTTTCGCTGGGCATCGGGGTTGTTGGGGCTCTCCCAGATTTCTTTGCCCGCGTCGCGCTCATGCTCCGGCGCCCGCAAGTAACCTTCGGGCAGTTTGATTTTGCCCAGTCCGCGCTTGCATTGCAGACGCAGCGCCGCCGGACGCGGCGCTTGCAGGGCGATATTGCCCACAGCGCCGCGAATCTTGATATCTCCCGCAGCGCTATCAGGAATTGTGATCGCCGTTGTACCTACGCCGCCCATGATCTCGGCGCTGAGAGGGCGTTCCTGCTGCGGCAGGTTCAGACGGAGGGCGCCAAGACCCGACTCGAGTTTCAGGTTATGCGCCAGCAGCTGGCTCAAGTCGACATCGGTTTTGCCGAGGCTGCCCTTGAGGTTCAGCTTGAGCGGGATGCCGGGCGCCAATCGGATATCCCAGCGCAGATTTTTCGCCTTGTGGACGGCCGCGCCGAGCGCCTGCCCGATGTCGCTTGCTTGCTGCAAGCGGATGAAACGCTCCTCCCGGCCGCTGACTATGAACTCGTATTCGCCGACATAGCTGATTTGGGCTTGGAACAGATCGGGTGAATCGGCGGGCAGCGCAGCGATGCTGGCATGACCGACCGAAAACTCAATCGTGATCGCGGCGGAAGCGGCGCCGGAGCGCGCCTCGCGCAGCTGCGCTTTTTTGACTTCGGCCGTCCCGCCCATCACATCGCTGACCACCTGGCCGGCGCGCGTACGCATATGCTCCAGGTCCAGCGACCATTCCACTTTTCGCCGTTTGCCGCTCATGCCTTTGGAATCCCTTGTGATTGCCTCTTCCATTCTATAGCTAATCTATAGCTAACACGCCGAGGGCGGGCGCGCAAGCCAGAAAGGCTTGGCTGCGGCTTGTCCGCGTCGCGGAATACCGACTATACTGGTGTATCATAGCGTGTAAGGAATCACACGAGATGCAAAACGTTCCCGCCCTAAAGTGGATTACACAGCACCCGCGCTTCAGCGCCTGGCTGGTCTTGTCCCTCGGCATGGTTGCGCTGCTCGTTCATGAGGCGCGCAATGTTGGTCTCCTGCCGTCGCAGTGGCTGGCCTTGATCGTCGCCACCGTTTTGGTCGCTGGCGCCTGCGTCTGGATCATCAGTTGGGAAGATAAGGACAATCCCGAAGACGAGGCGGAAGTCAGCGGCGGCGAAGAGACCGCGCGCGAGTCCGAAAGCACGGCTGAACCGGCCTAACCCGCGTCAAGCAGCAGCACAATTGAGGCGCGTAGTCGCTCCCGCCGGCTTGGCAGGGGCGTTTTTTGCGCTATGTGCGTACAATACAATCGGTGTCAGAGCATGTTTAATGAGCCAGCCCGACTCATGCGCCCGCAACGGCAGTATATGGACAGCTATATCAATGCCGTTCAGGAATATATCGCGGAAGACCGCAGCGTCAGTTGGCATCCGGAAATCCTGAGGACGCGCTTCCATGAATACCTGCGCGTCTTGCGGCAGGCGGAGACGGATCCGCTGGCCGGAATGGCGCCGGCGACGCACTACTGGCTGACCATCGCTGGCGAATACATTGGCGATCTCGACCTGCGCCATCATCTCAACGCATCGCTGCGCCGTTATGGCGGGCATATTGGTTACAAGATCCGCCCCAGCATGCGCCGCCGCGGTTATGGCAAGTTGCTCTGCAAGCTGGGCATTGTGGAAGCGCGCAAGCGCGGCATTGGCGACATCCTGATCACCTGTGACGACGATAACATCGGCTCATACAGAATCATCGAAGCCAACGGCGGCATTCTCTATGACCGCGTGGATAACGGTCGGCCCGTCCTGACGCGGCGCTATTGGATTTACGCCGAAGATTGAGCCAGAACCGCGCCGGTTACCGCGGCGGATTGCATGTGTCCGCGCCGCAAGTGACCGCCGCCTTGCCGGCGCGCGCATTCAAGCGATAGCGGCGAGCGGCGACATAACGATAGACGCGGCTGCCGAGGCCATCCATGCCGGGCAATTGCAGCAGCAGCCAGATCGGGAAACCCAGCGGCAACTCCTTCAGCAAGCGGCGCGTCCCCTGAAAGCCGGCGAAGCGCCGACCATCCTCATCAAACACCTGGATTTCGCCCAGCAACTGCGCGCGGCTCAGGCCGTTGCCCAGCCCATGTCCGGCTTCATCATTCAAGTCGATGAATCGGATGCGATGCCACCAGTCGAAGGCGCGCAGGGCCGCGCAGGTCGATTGGCAGATCAGGCAATTGCCATCGTAAAGCGCTGTCAACATGGCGTCGTTCCCGCAGTCTGCCTGCTCATATTGTAACAGCTACAGCAGCGCGACCGCAGGCCCCTAATCGATCGGGCAATCGCTTCAAATTGAAATTGCGCTGGTAAATGACTATTTCCCCTGACATATCGTAATCTGTAAGGGACGTATGCCGGTCAGTGTCGGTGGTCAGTGTCGGTGGTCAGTGTCTACGCGACCTGCGCGACCTGCGCGACCCGCTGAAACGCCTGTAATTTGCAGACCATTTTCAACGGGCGTCTCACGAGACGCCCCTACATTTTTACATGGCCATCGGCGGATAGTGTTTTGATGCGATTAGCCCCGCCCGCCCTGTGCTAAACTCATGCTTGTGGCGGCGCCAACTTACTTGAGGCGAGGCATGATCCCGGTCCGCTTGGAATTGCGCAACTTCCTGGCTTATCGCGCGCCCGAACCGATCTTGTTCGAGGGCATTTCCCTGGCTTGCCTGACGGGCGGAAATGGCGTCGGCAAATCATCAATCCTGGATGCCATTATCTGGGCGCTTTGGGGACGGGCGCGGGCGAAACGCGATGAAGACTTGATCCATCTCGGCCAAAATGAGATGCATGTCGGCATCGACTTCGAGCAAGACGGCATGCGCTACCGCGTGCTTCGCCGGCGCGCGCGGGTCGGGCGCGGCAGCCGCGGCGCGCTGGATCTCATCGCGCTGGATGCTGAGGGGACGCCGCGGATTATCAACGAGGATGGGGTCCGGCGCACGCAGGACAAAATCAATGAGATCTTGCGGCTGGATTATGAGACCTTCGTGCATTCGGCTTTTCTGCAGCAGGGCCGGGCCGATGCCTTCACCCTCAAGACGGCTGCGGAACGCAAACGGATGCTTTCGGAAATTCTGGGTTTGGACCAATGGAGCGGCTATGAAGCGACGGTGAAGGAGCGATTGAGCGGTTTGGACTCCCAGATTGATATCCTGCAGCACGATATCCGCGCGATCGATGTCGAGATCGCGCGAGAGCCGCAACTGCGCGCGGAATTGGAGGCGGCGCTGAGGGCGATTTTAAGTGCCCGAGCCGAGCTTCAGGACGCCGACGAGCAGTATCGCGATGTCGCCAACGCGGCGGACAGTTTGCGCCGGGAACGGGAACGCTTCGCGGAACTGGAAGGGCTTATCGCCGACCGCCGCGCAGATATTGAGGCGGCCGAGGCGGAGATGAGTCGAGCGGCCGCCAAAATCGACGAGTATGAAGGCAGGATCGCCGACAGCGAGAGCATTGAAGCCGGTTATCAGCAGTTGTTGACGGCGCGCGCCGAACAGTCGACAATCGCCGAGCAGGTCGCGCGCGCCCGCGAGACTGACTCGCGCATCCATGAACTGAAAACCGCCCTGGCGCAGGAGAAGGCGCGCTTGCAAGGCGAAGCCGATGTCATTCGCGAGCGCATCAGCAGCTTGCAAGCCTTGGGCCGGGCGGCTGCCGAGCGCGATGCCGGCGCGCTGCAGCGCGAAGTCGACGAATTGCAGGAGCTTGATGCCCGGCGCAACCGGGCAACCGGCGCGCTGCAAACGCTGCAAGCCGAGCGCGGTCGCCTGGCGGCGCGGCTGGAAGTCCTGGCCGCGGAAGGCAAGGGTATCAACGAAAGGCTGGAGCGATTGCGTTTGGCGGACGGCGCGACCTGCCCGCTCTGTGGCCAGGCGCTTACGGCCGATCATCGGGATGCGGTGATGCGGCAATTGGAGAGCGATCGCGCGGCGATGCGTGAGGACTATCGGCGGGTGACAAACGATATCCGCGGGCTTGCCGCCCAGCAAAAATCGCAGGAGCGCGAACTCGCGGATTGGGCCGGGCAGTTGAAGGCGCTGCCCGCGTTGCAGCAGCGCCTGGGCGCGGCGCAGCATGAGGCCTTAAAGGCGGAGGATGCGGAAGCGGATCTGGAGCTGGCGCGCAATCAGCTCCGGCAAATCGAAACCCGGCTGAAGAATCAGGATTATGGCGTTGAATTGCTGGCGCAGATCAATCATCTGCGGGAGCAGCGGGATCAAATCGGCATTGATCCGGATACTCAGGCCGATATCAAGACGCAGGTCGAGACGCTTGCTGCCTACGACCGCCGGCATTCGCAGTTGGCAATTGCCCGTAAAAGCTTGCCCGATGCCCGGCAAGCGCAGACCGAATCGGTCGCGCGCTCAGAGAGATTGCATGAGGCGCTGGCGGATGCCAGGAACAAGGCAGAGCGTTCCAAGCGCGCGATTGCGGCGCTGGAAGCGAATGTGGAGCGAGAGCAAGAGGCGCGCGCGGAAGTCGAGCGCCTGCGCGGCGCCGCGCAGCGCTGGAACGAACGCCGGACGATACACGAGCAGGAATTGAACGCCATCGCCGCCGGCCTCGAAAACAAGACGCGTTTGGAAAAGCGCTTGGGCGCGGTTCAGGAAGAGAAGAGCCTGCTCAATGAATTGCGCGCCGCTTTCGGCCGCAATGGCCTTCCGGCGCTGATCATCGAAACGGCGCTGCCGGAATTGGAAGCCGACGCGAACGAGCTTCTTGCGCGCATGACGGGCGATGGCCTGTCGCTGCGTTTCAGCGCGCAGCGCGAGAAAGTAGGCGGCGGCCTGGTGGAGACGCTTGATATCAACATCGCCGACGACCGGGGCCAGCGGGCTTATGAACTCTATAGCGGCGGCGAGGCCTTCCGCATCAACTTCGCCATTCGCATCGCTTTGTCAAAGCTTTTGGCGCGTCGGGCGGGCGCTCAACTGCGGACGCTGTTCATTGATGAGGGTTTCGGCTCCCAGGATGAAGCGGGTCGCGACAAATTGGTGGAGGCCATAAACAGCATTCGCGGGGATTTCGACTTGATTCTGGTGATCACGCATATTGACGAATTGCGCGATGCCTTCCCCGTCCACCTGCTGGTGGAAAAGACGCCTGATGGCAGTATACTCACTGTCGCTTAGAGACCAAGGAACGAAGGAAAAAGTTATGGGGACGTTTGAATCGCTGTTGAGCCGCGACGAAGTCGATTTTTTCGTTGCGAATGGCTATCTGGGACCTTACGCCGCTATGAGCCCGGCGGAGATGGCGGCCATTCGGCGCGATATTGACGAGCATGTCTTGACGACGGACGGACCTAGCCCGCGTTCACGCGTGCAATCCCGGCACATGGATCAGCCGGTCATCTATGACCTGGCGACGCATCCGGCTATGATCGACCGGATCGCCGGCATTCTGGGTCCGGATTTGATCGTATGGGCGACGCAACTCTGGCTGAAAGAGCCGGGCGGGATTGAAATCCCCTGGCATCAGGACATCAATTTTTGGCCGCTGGAGCCGCCGATCAACACATCGGCCTGGATCGCCATCGACGATGTCACGGTGGAGAATTCTTGTGTGCAGATCGTCCCCGGCTCGCATCGTGAATCGCTGGCGCACGTCAAAGCCGAAGCGGAAATGGCTTTCGGGAAGATGGCTGACCCGGATTCCTTCGACGCGGGCGGCGCGCTGAATATGGAATTGAAGCCGGGCGAGTTCTTCATCTTCAGCGAGCGCCTGCTGCACCGTTCGAGCAAGAACACATCAAACAAACGGCGACTTGGTATGTCGATTCGGGTCACCTTGCCCATTGTGCATATCTCTCAAGACAGCGGTCCGCTGCACCCGGGCCATACGGCGATCGTGGCTAGAGGCAAAGATCGGATGGGCTTCAACCGCTACGCCGGCCGGCCTGCGTAGCCCCTCAATTGGCGACGATGTAGGGGCGAGCCATTGGCTCGCCCATCGCCAAGCGCGGGTTACTGCATTCAATGACACAAGCGAGCAAATCAAAAGTGGGAATCGAATCCGGAACAGTCTAGGCAGCAAACATCATTCGGTGG
Source organism: Anaerolineae bacterium (assembly GCA_022826865.1). Taxonomy (GTDB): domain Bacteria; phylum Chloroflexota; class Anaerolineae; order Aggregatilineales; family Phototrophicaceae; genus UBA6055. The sequence continues at coordinate 8,738 of JAJDUC010000124.1, read as the reverse complement.
GAGGTTGACCTGTGCGCGCATGATACTTCAGCCAATCCAGGTCATTCTTGGCAACTGCCATATCTGTTTCGATTCTACCTAGTCTATCTATGATCTTTTTGTGCGCATCCGCTGAAGCTTTCCAAAGGGTATAGAATCCACCAACGATTGGAACAGCAATTCCAACGACGATATCAACAACCTCGCTTATCCCAATAGTGATAGTGATTGGCGTAGCGTCCACGATGTCCCCGGGTCAATCAATTATCACATCACTATGTTACCATGTTGATGAATACTATTTCTAGTCGATGGTTGCTGTTCTTGGTAATTCCCAAGGCATTCGACAGGAGCGTACATGTCCCACGTCAATTCCACATACCAATTAACCCGCGACGAGGTCGATTTCTACATCGAAAATGGATATCTCGGTCCTTATGCCGCGATGACTCCCGACGAAATGACCGGGATTCGCGCCGAAATTGAAGCGAAGGTTCTGAACAGCGACGGACCCAACCCGCGCCGGCCGATGCAATCGCGGCACATGGATGTGCCGGCTGTCTTCAATCTGGCGGCGCATCCCGCCATCATTGAGCGAATCGCTGGTCTCTTCGGACCGGATCTGGTGGTCTGGACGACGAATTTCTGGCTGAAAGAGCCCGGCAGCCCCGAAATCCCCTGGCACCAGGATATTAACTTCTGGCCGATAGAGCCGCCTGTGAATATCTCCGCCTGGATCGCCATCGACGAAGTAACGGTGGAAAATGCATGTTTGCAGATCATCGCCGGCTCGCACCGCCAGTTCTTGCAGCACATGCGCGCGCCGGAAGAAATGGCGATCCAGGAAATGGCGAGTCCAGATGCCTATGACGCCAGCGCTGCGGTCAATATGGAATTGAAACCGGGCGAATTCTTCTTGTTCAGCGAGCGCCTGCTGCATGCCTCCAGCAAGAACAACTCGGACAAGCGCCGGCTCGGCTTGGCCATCCGTGTGACGCTGCCGCTGGTTCACATCTTCCAGGACAGTCACCTGCACCCGGGCCATACGGCGATCCTGGCCAGCGGCAAAGATCTGATGGGCTTCAACCGCTATGCGGGCCGGCCTGCGTAGTCCGCCAATTGGCAAAGATGTAGGGGCGACCCTTGGGTTGCCCCTGCGATCACAGTTGAATTGGGCTGGGGGATTGGCCTAGCTCCACTTCCGCCGCAGTTCTTCCATTGCATCCTTGGAACGGCGGCGCAGCTTTGCGCGGAAATGCGCCGCTTCAATGGCGCTGTATTTGCTGCGGACAATGCCGACGATCACCTCAGTGCAGTCCTTGCAAAAGACATCTTCCTCATTTAAGAAAGCGGCCGGCGGCAATTCCTGTTCGCAGCGAATGCAAGGTTTGAGCTGCGCCAAGTGGTATATTTCCTTTCGGTTAGCCCGCTATTGTATGGGATGCGGCAGCGGAATGGAATACCGCCTGGATGGCGGGCCTTCATGCGCCGGCAGCGCGCCGCTGGCAAAGCGAAGATAGTCGCATGGCAATGAGATGTTAAGTGAATCCCAAGAAGAATTGCTCCAAAATTCGACAAACGCCCGGCGATGTGTCAAAATATGCCGCGGCGTCATATTGACTTTCTTGCCGCAGGATCTTCTCGACACGGTTGCAAGACAAGATTTGTTGCTTTGAATCAATGACGCATGCTTTCTGGCTATGCCAGGAGCCGTGACGAGGAGAGACGGCAGTGAAAATATGTGTGATTAAAGGCGACGGCATCGGGCACGAGGTCGTGCCTGTGGCCGTGCGTGTGTTGCGGCAAGTCATTCCTGAGCTTGAAGTCGTCAGCGCGGAAGCCGGGTGGGACCGTTTTCACGACTCCGGCGATGCCCTGCCGGACGAGACAGTCGACATCGCGCGCGAGGCCCAGGCGGTGCTCTTCGGCGCTTGCAGTTCCCCCTCCTATCCGGTCGCCGGTTATTCCTCGCCCATTGTGAAACTGCGCAAATTGATGCAGACCTACGCCAACCTGCGCCCAACCCGCTTCCTGCCCGTGCCCACCGCCAAACAAGGCGTCGATCTTGTTGTCGTGCGGGAAAATACCGAAGATCTTTACATCGGCGACGAAAAGACGGCCGACGCCGGCGATACCGGCACGGCGACCAAGCGGATCACGCGTCAGGCCAGCGAGCGCATCGCCCATACCGCTTTCCGCCTGGCGCGGGGCGAAGGTCGCCGCCGCGTCACCATTGTGCACAAAGGCAATGTTCTGCCGCAGACTGACGGTTTATTTCGCCGCGTCGCCTATGAAGTCTCAAAGGCCTATCCCGAAATTGAGACGGACGAATTGCTGGTCGATACGGCCGCCTATTGGATGGTCAAGGAGCCGACTCGCTTTGATGTCATACTGACGCCGAATCTCTACGGGGACATCTTGTCGGACATGGCGGCCGCCTGGGGCGGGGGATTGGGCTTGGCGCCGGCGCTCAACATGGGCGACGATGTCGCCATCGCCGAACCGGTCCATGGCTCGGCGCCGGATATCGCCGGCGAAGGCATCGCCAACCCGACGGCGGTCATCCTGAGCGCCGCGATGCTGGTGCGGCATCACTGGAATATGCCTGAGATCGCCGACCGCATTGACGCCGCCGTGAACGCGGCCCTTCGCCTGGGCGACTACACCGCCGACATCCTCGGCGCCGATGGCATGAGCACCGCCGATTTCGCCGATCTTATCTGCGAGAAACTGAGCTGAAACCGTATATCGTATACCGTATGGCGCCGCTCCGGATCAGACGATAGTTGTAGGGGCGAGACTTGTCACGCCCAAAGGCCTGCGCTATTGCAAGGTTGGGCCGCGCTATGCGATTAAGTATCACGGCCTGACTTATGTTGACATATGCTGTCTATTGGCGTAAAGTAGGGTGACAATACCCCCTGGCGACCTCACGACAGCTCGTCAGGCAATTTGCGGGAGGCTAGGGAAAATTCCTAGCCTCTCCGTTTATTACACCCAAGGCTACGGATCAATGATGTTTCGCTTAGCGATTTTTGTTGATGGAGCGTATTTGGATAAGGTCGCCAAGGATAATGGCGTATGGGTTGATTACGAAAAGCTTTCTTCCGAGATACTTGCGCGGGTAACCGCGCGAACCCCAGCAGCAACAATTGATCTGTTGCGAACATATTATTACAATGGCGTACCACACCAAAGTAATCCCCCCACTGAAGATGAGAAAAACCGCTTCCGGAAACGTCGGAAGTTCTACGACGCTCTAGAGCGGCTGTCTAGTTTTACCGTAAGATTGGGTGTCGTTAAGTATCGTGGCAAGAATAATCAAGGTCAGCCGATCTACCAACAAAAGCAAGTCGATCTACTGCTAGGTTTGGATTTCGCTTTGCTGAGCGCCAAACGCTCCATCACGCACGCCGCGGTCGTTACCGGAGATAGCGATATGGTGCCTGCCTTTGAAGAGGCAAAGAGGGAAGGGATTGCCGTCTGGCTATTCACCGGCCAGACGCAAAGCCACGCTAGGGAATTGTGGCAAGCCGCCGATGAACGAGTTGATCTCGATCAACCTTTCTTGGATGCGATCCGACAAATCAAATAGTTCCCACACACATCATTTGCAGCGCTGACAAAGTGCTACTTATGCTCGCGGGTGACCCAATGGGTCGCTTCTACATACCCCGCCGCCGCAGAATTGACAACTGTAGGGGCGCCAGTTGTCTCGCTCTACGCCGCACTTACGCTAAAATAGCGGCAAGACCCAAACGTCTCACGAGGAGATGGAGACCATGGCCTCATTCACACGTCAAGAAGCGCTCGACTATCACCGGCGCGGCCGACCCGGCAAAATCCAGATCGCCCCGACCAAGCCGCTCGACAGCCAATTGCACCTCTCGCTGGCTTATTCGCCCGGCGTCGCCGAAGCCGTGCTGGAGATCGACGAGGACCCGCTCAAAGTTTATGAGATGACCGCGCGCGCCAACCTGGTGGCGGTGATTTCCAACGGCAGCGCCATACTCGGCTTGGGCGATCGCGGACCGCTGGCTTCCAAACCGGTGATGGAAGGCAAGGGTGTGCTCTTCAAAAAATTCGCCGATGTCGATGTCTTCGATATTGAAATCACCTCGCGCAAACCGGCGGAAATCATCGATGTCTGCAAGGCGCTGGCGCCCACATTCGGTGGCATCAATCTTGAAGATATCAAAGCGCCCGAATGCTTCGAAATTGAAGAGCGACTCATCGAAGAATTGGATATACCGGTCTTCCATGACGATCAACATGGCACGGCGATAATTTCCGGCGCGGCCTTGCTCAATGCCCTGGAAGTCACCGGCAAGCGCATGGAAGACATCAAAGTGGTCATCAACGGCGCCGGCGCCAGCGCGATCTCAACCGGGAAATTCTTCAAGGCGCTGGGCGTGGCCCGGGAAAACATCCTCATGCTCGATTCCCGCGGCGTGATCCACCATCAGCGCGAAGACAACATGAATATCTACAAGACCGAATTCGCCATCCCGACTGCTGCGCGGACGTTGAACGATGCCTTGGATGGGGCGGATGTCTTGGTCGGCTTGTCCATCGCGGGCGCGGTCACGCAAGAGATGATCCTGGGCATGGCGCCCGATCCCATGCTATTCGTCTTGGCCAACCCCACGCCCGAGATCATGCCGGAGCTGGCGCTTGAAGTCCGCCCGGACGCCATCATCGGCACCGGCCGCAGCGATTATGTCAACCAGGTCAACAACGTGCTGGGCTTCCCCTTCATCTTCCGCGGCGCCCTCGATGTCTATGCCAGCGGCATCAACGAGGATATGAAGATGGCCGCGGCCCGCGCCCTGGCGGCGCTGGCGCACGAAGACGTGCCTGATAGCGTGCTGATGGCTTATGGCGAAGAGTCGATAAAGTTCGGCAAGGATTACCTGATTCCCAAGCCGCTTGACCCGCGCGTCATGCTCTGGGTGGCGCCGGCGGTGGCGGAGGCGGCGATGAAGTCCGGCGTCGCTCGCCGTCAGATCGACCTTGACGAGTACCGTCATGAACTCATCATGCGCCAGGGCAGCGGGCGGCAAGTGCGGCAGAATATCGTCAATCGAGCCCGCGCCGGTACGCCCCAGCGCATCGTCTTCCCCGAAGGCGAAGAACCCAAGATCATCCGCGCCGCCATGCAAGTCCGCGACGAAGGCATCGGCGAGCCCATCCTGCTTGGCCGCCCCGATCGCATCCGCCAAACCGTCGACAACCTGGGCCTGAATTTCGACCCCAACTGCTTCGATCATTACGCGGCCGAGAATCAATACGAATATCGCGATTACCTCTATGAATTGCGCCGGCGCAAAGGCGTCACCCTGGGCAAAGCCCGCTCGCTGGCGCGGCAGCGCAACTACTACGCCTCGCTCATGGTCAAAACCGGCGACGCCGACGCCATGGTCAGCGGCCTGACCTACGAATACCCCGATGTCATCCGCCCGGCCCTGCAAGTCTTCGGCACCCGCGAAAACGCCACCCGCGCCGCCGGCGTCTACCTGATGGTCATCGAAGGCCGCAGCTACCTCTTCAGCGATGCGACCGTCAATATCGATCCCGACGCCGAAACCCTGTCCGAGATCGCCATCCTGGCCAACGACTTCGCCTTGACTCTCGGTCTGGATCCGCGCGTGGCCATGCTGTCCTTCTCCAACTTCGGCGCCACGCCCCATCCGCACAGCAACAAGGTGCGGAGGGCGGTTGAGCTGGTGCGGGGGCGCCGGCCCGATATCACGGTTGATGGCGAGATGCAGGCCGATACCGCTGTAGTCATCGAGATCATTGAGGAGCGCTATCCCTTCAGCAGCGTGCGCGATGCCAATGTGCTGGTCTTCCCCAACCTGGACGCGGCCAACATCTCCTACAAGCTGCTCTCGCGCTTGACGAATGCCGAGGCCATCGGTCCGATTCTGCTGGGCATGGGCGCGCCGGTGCATGTGCTGCAAGCGGGAGACGATGTCGAGGATATCGTGGCGATTGCGGCGGTGGCGGCGATGGATGCGCATGGGCGCGGGGGGTAGGTGAATGGAGGATTGACGTGCTAGACTGTCGGCGTCAAGTGTAGTTCCTTTGGAGTAATGTCAATGAGATTTGACCCTAGATTTCTGAAACAACATGCCAGAAGGCTTATCACCGACCCCGAAGTCGCACTAGTCGAATTGATTTCCAATTGCTCAGATGCCGGTGCCGATCTTGTCGAAATCTGCTGGCCGAGTGAAAGTGGCGGTAAATTGTCGATACAGGACAATGGCACAGGTATGACGCATGACGAGTTTGTCAGAATCTGGGAGACGCTAGCCTACAATCGACGGTCCGAAGGCAAAGAGATACTGTTTCCTTCCGGCAACACTGAAAACAAGGGTAGAAAGCTCTATGGAAGAAACGGTAAAGGTCGTTTTAGTCTATTCTGTTTTGCTGATGAATACGAAGTTAACACAGTTAAGGATGGTGAACACAGCATATTCGGTGTTGCTCGCAATAGTTCAGGCACGGATTCACCGTTTACCGTCGAAACAAAACATCAGGAACGAGTCGACGACATTACCGCTCACAGAACTTCAATATCAGCATATACGTACCACAATTACATCCTGGAAGAACGGTTAGTCGAGTTAATTGGAACGACATTCATCGCAGACACTAGCCTGCGAATCCTGGTTAACGGTAGATTGATAGAGTTGACGGACATCGTCGAAGCGGATTGTCACGAAGTCGAAACCCCATTCGGTCAAATCTACATATATGTCTTGGACAGAAGTAAGACTGGTCGAACTGGACAACAGCACGGCGTCGCGTGGCACGTAAATGGTAAGGCGGTTGGTCGAATTGAGTGGCGAGATCCGAACCGAGTAGTCTCGATCGACGTGGACGGACGAACAGCCGAAGCAAAGCGATATTCGTTTATCGTTCTCGCCGACATCCTTGAAGAGTATGTAACGGACGATTGGACTGGTTTTAAGATTTGCGACGAAACCGATACAGTACTTCAACTGGGTGGAGGATTCATACAGAAATTAGTAAGTGATCTCTTTACTGAAAGACATGGTGCTCAAAAGCGAAATGCCATGGATCAGAACCGCGAACGACTCAAAATACTGCCTGAATCATCAAAGAAAAGAGTAGCAAATCTGGTTGATAAACTGCAAGTCGAGATTCCCACAATAAAGCAAGATGTCCTCAATGCTACCGTGAGAGTGTACGCTGGGATGGAACAAGCGCGTACCGGTTATGGTCTCTTACATCAACTTGCAAATGCGCCTCCTGATGACATAGACACCTGGTACCAGATTATTTCAAAATGGTCGGCTGAAGATGCCGATATCATTCTGGAAGAGCTTGGAAAGCGGCTGTTCCTTATAAGGCAACTCGAAAAGATTGTAAATGCGAAAGCGGACGAACTTCACGAGATTCATCCGCTATTTGAGCAGGGACTTTGGATTTTCGGGCCGGAATACGAAAGCCTGCATTTTCGGTCGAACAAATGGCTTTCTACTATCATACGGGAACTACTCGGGGACGAGGTAGTCGAAGTTGAAGGACCGCAACGTAGACCAGATCTGGTCGCATTGCCGGACAGTCGTCTGCGTGTGTTTTCTCACGACAGTTTTGATGATCGCGGCGAGATCAATGGAATCGACAAAGTACTAATTGTTGAGCTCAAGAGTGATGAAATTTCGTTGCAGGACATGCGGCAAGTCGAAGATTATGCACGTGCCATATCCGAGAGTGGGCAATTACAACCGAATACTAGAATAATGTGCATTGCAATAGGATCAAGGTTTTCGGGCGATACTCGACCGATTATGGTGGGCGAAAACATCATGGTGCAAGCTCGTGACTACCAGACAGTGATACGGCAAGCGCATGCCCGTACATTTCACCTTCACCAGAAAATCCAAGAAGCGAAAACTGAAACTAGCTAAGCGCAGTAACAATCTTACCAATCCGCTCTCGAAACTCAGAGACAGACCTCAAGTCTGCCCGCTTCTTGGTCAACTTGAATGTAGCCGATGAGCCTCTATCCATCGTAACCAGGCGCCCGGCTCTTCCTTCTGACACATCCCCTTTTCGCCAAGCGTCAAACAGAACAGTATCGGGAGCGATGCCCAGACACAATACCGCTTGATATTCCCGATGATGTCGAATGTGATTAAACTGGAAATTGCCGTTTATGTCTTCGGTAGCCGTCTTCACCTCGAAAGTAATACCCTCAATGCGAGCGTCCCATGCGCTTTGGCGACTACCAGAACTCACCCAAGATAAGCCCAAGTGGCGACACCATTCCTCCACGAAATTCTGACCTATATCGCCTATGTGCGTGTTGCTGAGAGACTTAACATCGCCTAGTGGAGCGTTAACCCATTTGTTGTCATTCGCAAACTTGGCGATCACAGACTGCATCAACTTAACTGCATCAGTCATCTGTAAAACCCCCGTGTATCACAGCTTGACGTATGTGATACATGGATATGTGGCGGCAGTTGTGCATGGCGAGATTGGAATATTTTGTCCAGTCTGTTTCATTTAGCAGTTGTACTATAGATTCTGGTTCCTGTTTCAGCACTATGCCATAACCGCAGCCATAACGCACTTCGGCGAAATCCTTGACGAGTTTGGGCGGTTCTCCATAGTATGTTCTTTGTAAGAAGTAATCAGCTTCGCTCAGCCGATTGTGCCCGCACAGACGCTCCTTACGGATATCCACAGTGAATAAGTCCACCCAGTCATTACAGGTTTGTGGT
>JAJDUC010000077.1 GCA_022826865.1 Anaerolineae bacterium | reverse complement strand
CGCTCCCAATGGTAAAATACCTTGTGATTCATCAGTTTCACCCTCTTTCCTTGCTAGGTTAGATGTGTTACTGATGAATCTTTCACTTACTTCACAAATCGCGCTATTCAAATCGCCACAAACATGTCCCCTCCTCAGATGGCAGCGGGGGGGACTTACTGGCAGTCGAAATCCTTCAGTATGCCTGCAAACTTCACTCTCGCATGCTTGGGCCGGGCGCCGCGGACTGAGGCTGAACCAGCGGTTTATTCCACCTGCGCCGTGTTGAAGTTGGTGCGGCCGGCGAAGGGCTGCAACGCAACGCCGGACACATTGTTCGCCAGTACCATGAACTGAGCGAAGAAATAGGGCACAACAACCGGCCCCTCGTCCAGCAGGATCTGCTGAATCTCCTTGTAAGCGGCGGTGCGCTCGCCTTGATCAAGCGCCGAGCGGGCGATTTCGATCAGCTCGTCGACGCGCGCGTTGCTGTAATGCGATTCATTCCACGGCGCTTCCGAATGATAGGCGAGGTCCAGGTAGAGCTGGGCTACCGGGCGCGCGCCCCAACCGGTCACACCCAGGTCGACCGTCATCCAGTCTTCGACCCAATAGCTGTTTTCGTCTTCCAACTGGATTTCTACGCGGATGCCGGCCTCTTCCCACTGGGCGGCGAAGGCTTGCGCCAGATCGGGCCAGGCGCCGCTGTTTGGCACATGCAGCGTCATGTCCAGGCCGTCGGGATATCCCGCTTCGGCCAACAGGGCCGCGGCCGCTGCTGGATCGCGGGGCGGCGCTTCAGCTTCCGCCAGGAAGTACTGGCCGAAGGCCGGTCCAATCGGCGAATCCTTGCCGAGGGCGCCGAAGCCCAATTGCACGCGCTCCCAGATGGCATCGCGGTCGGTCGCCAGCTTGAAGGCTTTCCGCACGCGGACATCCGAGCCCGGCTCGCGATCGGAACGAATGCGCGCCAGATGGTGGCCGCTGGTGGGGATATCGGTCGTATGGAAGTTCATATCGCCGCTGAAACCGAGGAAGCTGGAGTTGTCCAGGCGCATGATGCCGTCGACGCTACCGCCTTGCACGGCGGCGATGCCCGCCTGCTGATCAGCAAAATAGATGAACTCGAGGCGGTCGATGCTTGGCGCCCCGCCCCAATAATTCGCATTGGCGCGCAGGATGGCGCGGTCGCCGGGGATCATTTCCTCAAGCATGAAGGGGCCGGAACCGTTGAATTCGACACCGACATTCTCGGCGCCCGACTTAAGAATGACGAACTTGTTGTCCGTCAGATTGTAGAGAAAGTCCGGATTGGGCTCGCTCAGGCGAATGGCGATGGCGTTTTCGCCCGCGGCTTCAATTGATTCCGCCACGCTCAGCAAACCGGCAACGGTGCTTTCGGATTCTTGATGCCACTGGATCGTCCAGAGCACATCATCCACGGTAACGGCGCTGCCGTCGTGCCAGGTGGCATCGGAACGGATTTGCAAGGTATAGACCAGGCCGTCGTCGCTGATATCCCAGGACGAGGCCAGGCGCGGCACTAGATTGGAAGCGGCGTCGGTCTCGATCAGATAGTCGTATAGCGCGTTCAAGACGGCGATTTCGCTATCGCCGGAGGCCGAACGGGGATCGAAGGTGGCCGGCGTCAGCCAAGCCATGCGCAAGGCGCCGCCGTTTTGGGCGCTTACGCTGGCGCCGAGCGGCTCCAGAGCAATCGTGCCGACCGCGGCCGCGGCGCCGGCAGCGAATATATTGAGAAACTCACGGCGGGAAACTGCATTAGAGGGGTTGCTGTTCTTTTGATTCACGACTGGTCTGTCCTTTGCATTGTGAATATTGACGGTTTTCATCGGCGAAGGGCGAAGACGCATCGCGAAAGCAAGGGCCCGGCAACAGAAGCAACTAACGCGGGGGCGCCTGCGAACGCTCCCGACGTTGGCGGACCTGTTCACGGCTTTCAGCCATCATCGTCCCCCTCGCCCGACCTGGAGGCTAATAGCCGCCAAGCGAGCATATTATGGCATAGGAAAATGGCGATTGGAAATATCAATCCGCGAGCGGCCGATTGGGCGGCAGCCCGGGCATCAAGCGCATCCTCAGTTGACAACAGCCTCGCGAAAATGGGTCCGCCCGGAGAAAGGATGCAGCACCACGCCAGAAACATGGCTGGCCATCACCATGAACGAAGCATAGAAATACGGCACAATAATCGGCCCTTCATCGAGGAACAGGCGCTGAATTTCTGCATAGGCGGCCGTCCGCGCTTCTTCGTCCAGGGAGGCACGCGCGAAATCGAGTATCGCCGGTGAAGTTGAGGAAGCTGTAATTTTCGAGGCGCAAGATGCCATCGGCAATGCCGCCCGACACCGCGGCAATCGCCGCCTGCTGGTCATGAAGAAGAGAAACTCAAGCCGGTGATTGTTGGCGGGCCGCGCCAGTAATTTCATTGGCTCGCATGACCGCGCGCCATCGCGCCGGCAACCGGGTATGTACGCAGGGCAATCGCATCAAAATCATAATGAGCGGTTCGCTACAAAATTGCGAAAATGTAGGGGCGTCTCGTGAGACGCCCCTTGAAAATGGCCAGCAAATTGCGGGCGTTTCAGCGAAACGCCCCTACGGATTACATAATTTGAGGGGAAAATGTCATTTATCGACGCACTTTAATTTGATGCGATTGCCCTGGTATGCACGGCTTTTGACTTGCCCGGTCAGTTTGGCTATCCTCCCTCCAGGAATCGCATGTGCCGTCAGTTTCGCGTTATATCGCTGGAGATTTAATGAGCGTACGCCTGCACAAACTCATCAACCGGCCCGAAGATCTCGTCGATGAAATGCTGGAGGGCTTCTGCGCCGCCTATAGCGACATCGTTCGCTGCGGCGGCGACCGACTGCTGCTGCGCGCCCGTGCAAAAGCGCCGGGCAAGGTCGGCCTGGTCATGGGCGGCGGCAGCGGCCACGAGCCGGCTATGCTGGGCTGGGTTGGCGAAGGCCTCCTGGATGTCAATGTCGTGGGGGAGCTCTTCGCGGCGCCGGGGCCGGAGCAGATGCTGGCCGGCATCCGCGCCGCCGATAATGGCGGCGGCGTGCTGATTTGCGTCTCCCACCATGCCGGCGACCGACTCAATGCCGAGTTGGCGCTGGATTTATGCGAAGCGGAGGGCTTGGACAATGTCGATATGGTCCTGCTCTATGACGACATATCCAGCGCGCCCAAGGGTCGTGAGCCGGAGCGCCGCGGCACCGCCGGTCTCTTCTTCGTCTGGAAGCTGCTGGGCGCATTCTGCGAGGGCGATGCCGCGCTGGCGTCGGCCAAAGCGCTGGCGGAGAAAGTCCGCGACAACACGCGCAGCCTGGCGGTTTCGCTCAGTTCCTGCGCCAGCCCGATCAGCGGCGAGGTCATGTTTGAGATGGCGGATGGCGAGATGGAAATCGGCATGGGATTGCACGGCGAGATGGGCATGGGGCGCCGGAAGGCGCTCAGCGCCGATGCCACCGTGGACTTGATGCTGCCGCCACTGCTGGAAGACCTTACCTATCAGGCCGGGGACGAAGTGCTCGTCCTGCTCAATAACAGCGGGAGCCTGACTCTGATGGAGCTCTTTATTCTTTATCGCCGGGCGGCGGCTAAATTGGCGGAAGCCGGCATCAGCGTCTACAGATCATGGATTGGCCCTTACGCCACCACGCAGGAGATGGCCGGTTTCGCCTTGTCGCTCTGCCGCGTCGACGCGCAGATGAAAGCGCTTTGGGATGCGCCGGCGAATGGCGCGTACATGAAGCAGTCGCTCGGCGGCCTGGACTAAGGCGCTCGCGCGCTGTCCTTGAAAATTAGCGGCGGCAGAGGAATGAAGCATATCGGAGCGGCGGAATTGAGCTCCGTGATCAGGGCCGTCTCCGGCCGCATCGGCGTGGAGAGCGCGAATCTGAATCGCCTTGATGCGGCATTGGGCGACGGCGACCACGGCCGCGCCGTCGGCGGGGCCTTCGCCTTCGCTGCTGATGAGATAGGCGCGCTGCCAGAGCCGACAATAGGAGACATCTGGCGGACGACGGCCAAGGCGCTGCTGAACCGCATGGGCGGCGCGTCAGGCGCGCTATTCGGCGTCTTCTTCCTCCGCGGCGTCCCCCTGTTACGAGGTGAGGACGCGCTGGGAAAAGCCGAGATGGGCGCGCTGCTGCAGAGCGGGCTGGCAGGCGTCAAGGCGCGCGGCAAGGCAAATATCGGCGACAAGACCATGGTCGATGCCTTGGAACCGGCGGTCGCGGCTTTCTTGGAAGCGGAGGACTTTGGCAGCGCCTGGAGCGGAGCCGCGCTGGCGGCGCGTCAGGGCGCGGCGTCCACGCGCGACCTTGTCGCGCGCCAGGGACGCGCGAAATATCTGGGAGAGCGCGGCATTGGGCACATCGATCCGGGCGCGACGACGGTCGCTCTGATCTTTGAGGCGATCGACGAATGGTGGGGGATGAACGCCGAATGATCGGTCGCGGCATCGGCTGTCAGATGCAACTGCGCATCAAAGGCGACCGGATTTACCGGGTTGAGGCGCCCTTCGACAGCGCGCCGATTCTCGCTCGAATGACGCTACATAATCTCAATTCAGGCGGGCAGCCGGCTGAGCATTAAAGCAGCAAGGGCAATGAAAGTCGCTAGCATCCAGGCAGTCTGTCGATTGATGCGCTGTTCGAGAATCTTTTGCAGCAGTTCGGATTGGGCGTCCAGCTTGGACTGATATACGTCAGATTGCTCATCAATCTTCTTGTCCAATTGGTCGTAGCGCGCGTCAATCTTCTCGTCCAATTGATCGTAGCGCGCGTCAATCTTCTTGTCTAATTGACCAATTAGTTCCTGAGTATGCTCAATTTGAGTTTCCATGCGCGCGATATCGGCCTTGGTCGCCAAGTGCGGATTCTCTGCATCCCGCGCGCTTTCCAACCCGGCCACGCGCTCGCCCAGGTCGGCGACCTGCTCAACAACCCGCTCATGCGAAGTCCGCTCCAATGATTCGACTCGCTGCGTCAGACTGGTATCAGATTCCGCCATGATGTCCCTTGTTCCGGAACAGATATGGAAAGAGTATATGCAAAGATAAGCGAGAAAGCAAACATAGCCCCGCTCCGGTAGGGCAATCGCATCAAATTGAAACTGCGCTGATAAATGACAATTTCCCCTCACATTTCGTAATCTGTAGGGGCGTTTCGCTGAAACGCCCGCAATCTGCAAGCCATTTTCAACGGGCGTCTCACGAGACGCCCCTACATT
>JAJDUC010000016.1 GCA_022826865.1 Anaerolineae bacterium | reverse complement strand
GACAAATCGATTATAGCGGACAATCGCCGCGAATGGGCAATCGGCTCCAGCGCGTCGGGCGACAAAACAATAATGCAACTTGACGCTTGCCCTACGATTGCTTGACAATTTACCATCGCGCCTGTACACTATTGTTGCTGGGAAAGCAAATACTTTTTATGCGTTAGATAGAGCAAAATAAATGATTTACCTTACGCAATGTTACCCCCCCGAATATCTGTTCTAATTCCCGGAACGCTCTACCATTCCGCAGCAATCCAGAAGCGTCCGCGCAAAGCCGCCGCGCGTTTTTCTGTACTCACTGAAGCTCTCGCATCCGCGCGCGGCTCGGCATTGCGCTGTTTATCCATCGTTCGCAACAAAGGAAGGCGCCAATAAGCATATAGCTCTATAAGGAGAAAAAACTAATGCTTAGCTTAATTTCGTCTCGTGTTCTTTCGCAGCGGATTTCCCTCGCGGGGAAGTATTTTCGCATCGCCCTGTTCTGCGCGCTCTGCCTGCTGGTCATCGCGCCTAGCCTGCCCGCCCAAGCCCAAAGTTTTAACCAAAACGGCTTCACGGGCAGGGTTGTATATGTCGCCAAGCACCGATTTCAAATTGAAATTACGGCAGTTCCAGCGAATACAATCATGGTCTCCGCAACAGCGACGGGCGGCGGCGTCACATCGAATTGGGGCAAAAGCTTCGGCAACAAAACAGTCCCCATTACTATCAACGTTGGCGCAACAATCGGTGGCGGAGGTTTAGCTGACATAGCCAATGACTACATCAAGCCCGGCACAAGCTACACGGTGAAACTGCAAGCCCGAGACTTTCTTGACAGCACCTTAGCCAGCGCCAGCCTGACAGTGAGGACCCACGGCCAAGGTCCCGGCTTGCCCGGCGTCGAAATTACCAACTTGTCGAGGACAGATTACAGCATCAGCTTCGAGATTGTCCCGTTCGCTGGGGCGGACTTCCACAGAGTCTCGAAGCATTCTGGAGATGTAGACCGGGGCAGTTATACCTGCCGGACTACCCGTTCGGTCACTCAGCGCGTCTATGATCCAAAAAGAGGTGAGTCCAGAACTGTAACTTCTGTTTATTACAACCCGCCTCCCGCCAACAGAAATGGCCGCGTACACACTAATAACTTAAAAATCATATCTGGCGACCCCATGCGGCACAACACCCCATTTGGTATCTACTATTGCAATCTGGCCGCCGATACGACTTTCTATGTCCTGGTGGAGGCATGGCGGCAAAATGAGGACAACTACGCTTGGAGAATCGCCGCGAAAACGCACGCGATATCGACGCTGCCCATGCCCTCGCCCCAGCTGCTGGGGTCGGATAGTCAGGATAATGAGCTTGTCCCCACCGCCCTCCCGCCCATCTACATCGAGGTTGATTATCCCGGCAATCCCCTGACCGATGTCTCGCTGGCCTGGAGCGCCGTCAGCGGCGCGACTGGCTACCTGCTGCAAGTCAGCGGCGGAAACAGTGAAAGCTATACCTTTAACCTGGGCGCAGGCGCGACCAGCCAGCGCGTCAATGGGCTGACCCCCGGCGCCGATTACACCGCCTATCTGACGGCTTACCTTCAAGATGGCGGCAAGCGCACTGGCGAGGCGCATTTTGGCATGGCTGACCCGCCACCGCCGCCGACGAATACACCCATCCCGCCAACGGCAACGCCAATTCCACAACAGTCTTCACAAGACAGCGTACAGCAGCAAGACCCGCCGCAATTGCAATACAGTCAGATGCAAGCCGAGGATGATGATCCTCAGCCAAGCGGTCCTTACGCCAGCTTGATTCGCACGTTGATTGGCTATCAAGGCGAGACGCAGCATGGCGATGCCCATGTCCTGCGCTGGACGCGGGCCCTGGCGGCATTGGGCTGGGGCTCACATTCCAACCCGATGACACTGAGTGAAGCCAAGACTATGCGGGATAAGTACTCTACCAGCCGCTGGCAGCCGGTGGTCGACGCTCTGACAGTTTTGCAGCCGCCGCCAACGAATACGCCCGTCCCGCCGCCGCCACCGACGAACACGCCTATCCCGCCGCCGCCACCGACGAACACGCCCATTCCGCCGCCGCCGCCGACGAACACGCCCGTCCCGCCACCGCCGGATCCGGAGCCGGAAAAAGAAGCTTATACCGTGCCGCAGAGCTTAATCAACACGTTGATAGGCTATCAAGGCGAAACGCAGCACGGCGATGCTCATGTCAAGCGCTGGACGCGGGCCCTGGCCGCGCTGGGGCATGGCAGTCATAACAACCCGATGACCTTGTCGGAAGCGGAAGACATGGCTGACAAGTACACAGCCAAGCGCTGGCAGCCGGTGATCGACGCGCTGGAGAAGCTAGCGGAGAATTAGCGCCGGCTGATTGCAGTCTCGCGAAATATTCGGGCGGCATGCTATGCCGCCCGCGACATATCGGTATAACGGGCGACTCGCTGAGTCGCTCTTTCTTTTTCCATATCTTCTATTCCTGGCTCGCCAGTTGCCTGGTCGCGCGTCATAGCCCGGCAAAACGGCGGTTTTAGTCCGCTGCCATGCGCTTGCTCTATGCTTGCCCAGCGGAAGCCTGACACTCGCATTGCCAGCGCATAAAGGCGGGTAAGATTTTCTTGAAGCCGATTCCGCCCTCTGTTTTGTGGAAATGGCTCATTCAAAATCTGCAGGAAAAGGAGATTCTATCATGTTTCGGAAATACGTATTCTCGTTCTTCGTGGCGGCATTGCTCCTGCTGCCTGCGGGCATTGCAAGCGCTCAACAGCACTTGGATACGCCATCCATAGACCAAAGCAGCGTGACCGCTTCTTCATTCATCGTTACGTTCAAGGTCCCGAGCAACATACGCGGCCAAACACGCATCATCCACCCCATCGGCGCTTTTCATTCTTACAATCGCAACAGCCGCGGCAGTATTACGGGCGTCAAAAATGAAGCCTGGATCTATGACTTCATCGTGACGGCGACGGCGGGCGGTCATGTCGTGCAGTGCAACACGGCGCGGCACCACAGTCGCGGCCAGGACGATCACAGCGGCAGGATGCGTAAAGCCGATTGCAGCAACTTGCGCAAAGGCAGCGTCTACACGATCAATATCCGGGTTTATGGCCGTTCCCAGCCGCCGGGCGGCAACCCGAAAAGCCCTCGAGGGCACTACCAACAAAAGGACTACCCGCCGATCAAGGTGGAAGCCGGCCTCGGCTTGTACGTTCCGCCGCCAAAAGCCGGCACGGGCAGCCATTCGGAGGACAGCAATGTCGGCGGTGGCGATGACTGCGTACCGGATAGCCTCGTTCAAGATTTGCAGAGCTACCAAAGGGAGACCCATCATGGCGCCGGCCATGTCGAGCGCTGGACGCGGGCGCTGGCCGGCTTGGGGCGCGCCACCCACGGGAACCCAATGGACTTGAACGAAGCGCTGACAATGCGGAAAACATACAGTCGGGCGCGCTGGGACCCTGTTGTAGACGCGATGCGCAAATTGCTTTCGGACGCCTGGGATTGCTAGCCTCGCCTTCGCCGGGGGCGGCTCTCGCCGCGGACTGTTGAAATACTCATTTTCCCCCACCCTAAATCCCTCCCCCATGAAGAGGGAGGGACTTTTAACCGCATATTTGCAGTAATTTTGCTCCCCTTCCCTCATTTTGGGGATGCCCGCAATAGAGATTGCGGGATGGGGCCGGGGGATGGGGGTGTTTTTCAACAGCGACTCACAGAGTCGCCCCTACAAATAACTGGGCAACGCGCATCAACCTTCCCCGCGCAGAGACACATGCCAGGGCATCAGCCGGCGCTCGGCCAGCAGCACGACCAGGTAAAAGCCGATGCCCATCAAGGACGCCATCAGAATGGCGGTCCAGGCTTTGGCGAAATCAAAGGCGCTGGCTTCCTGCGTGATGTAAACGCCTAGCGTCGCCCGCGGCCCGCCGAAGAATTCCGCCACGACCGCGCCGATCAGGCTGAGCGCGCTGGCGACGCGCAAGGCGCTGAAGATATAAGGCAGGGCATTCGGTATCCTCAATTTGAGCATGATATCGGCCGGTTTGGCGGCATAAGAGCGCATCAACTCCAACTCATTGACATCCAACAGGGTCAAGCCGCGCACCGTGTTGATCATTGTCGGGAAAAAGACGATGATCGACACGATCGCCATTTTGGAAGCCGGATTGGTAATGCCGAACCAATTGTTCATGATGGGCGCGAAAGCGATGATCGGCACGGAATTGGCGGCGATGGCGAAGGGCATGGTCGCCTCGCTGACGATAGTCCAGCGCGAGGTGATCAGCGCCACCAGGATCCCGCCCCCACAGCCGATGAAGAAACCGCCAAAAGCCTCCCAAAATGTGGCGCCGCTCGATTCGAAGAGGATGGATCGTTCGCCAGGCGCCAACCACAAATCGACCTGGAGCATGAATTCGGCGAAGATGGCGGAGGGCTTCGGCAAGAGGAACTGCTGAATATCGAAGATGAGGACAATGAACTCCCAGAGCAGAATGACGCCGACGGCGATGGCGATGGTAGGGGAGTAGTAGGTCAGCCGGCGGCGAAGGTTCGCGGTCAGCGTTGCGGCAGCGCGCGCTTCAGCTTGCGCCATCATTCGGCTCCATCGGGTCGCGTAGACACAGACCCGACAGCATCGCGCAGCAGATCGCGCACATTAGCGACGAGATCGTGGTAAGCCGGGTCATTGCGCGTGTTGAAGTCGCGCGGATGCGGCAGGGTATTGCCGACGATCTCGGTGATGCGTCCCGGCCGCGGCGACATGACAACGATGCGATTGGAAAGAAAAACCGCCTCGGATATGCTGTGGGTGACAAAAACTATCGTCTTTCCCGTCTGGTCCCAAATCTTGAGCAGCTCCAGATTCATGCGCTCGCGCGTGAATTCGTCAAGCGCGCCAAAAGGCTCGTCCATCAAGAGCACAGCCGGGTCAAAAGCCAGCGCCCGCGCGATCGACACGCGCTGCTGCATCCCGCCCGACAGCTGCCAGGGGTAGTGCTGCGCGAAAGCGCCAAGCTCCACCATATCCAACATGGCTTGCGCTTGTTTGCGCCGTTTCCCTTTGGGGAAACCCATCACTTCAAGCGGCAGCTCCACATTGCGAATCACGCTGCGCCATTCATATAGCGTCGCCGCTTGAAACACCATGCCGTATTGCCGCGCCAGCCGCGCGGCCGCGGGCGCCATGCCGTTAACGGTTAGATCGCCCGATGAGGGCTGCAACAGGTCGCCTATCAGCCGCATCAAGGTGGACTTTCCGCAGCCGGACGGGCCAATCAAGGAGATGAATTCGCCCGCCTCGACATCCAGGTTGATATCTTGCAGGGCGATCACTTCTTCATCCGTATCCGGGTTGAAGACTTTATTGACGCCCTGTGCCGAAATGGCGTTCATAAGAAGCGCCCCCCACCCCAAGCCCCTTTGCCATCTCTATGGCAAAGCATCCCAAAATGAGGGAGGGGCTTAAGCAACTTATCAGCGGGCAGCATGATCCCCTTCCCTCCCTGTGGGAAGCATCCCCCGTGAGGCGGGGGACCGAGGGGGCGCTGAGGCTGGGGGATGGGGGCAAAATATGCGAGAATCATGGTTTATTCACTCGCGTCCGCAGCGCGAATGTAGCCGCGCAAGGCGATTCTTTCGGCCAGAGTAACGGTCACGAAGAAGATGATACCGACGGTCGCCGCCATCACGATAGATGCCCATAATTTCGGCGTCGAAACCAAACTGTAGTCGGAACTGAAATCGAGGATGGCGCGTCCGAGGCCGTCGCCGATGCCCGATGGCAGCTCGCCGATGATAGCGCCGACGACGCTCGCTGTCGCCGAGACCTTCAGGGCGGTGAAAATATAAGGCAGGGCCGCCGGCAGGCGCAGCTTCCACATAATCGTCCAAGGGCCAGCGGCGTAGGAGCGCATCAATTCCACTTGCTCGGCCGCCGGCGATTGCAAGCCGCGCAAAGTGTTAATCGTCACCGGGAAAAAGGTCAGGTAAGCGGCGATAACCGCCACGGACAGTTGACCGGCGCCGAGCCAAATCACCACCATTGGCGCGATCGCCAGGATCGGCACCGTCTGCGAGGCGACCACATAAGGCAGCAGACCCCGCTCCATCAACGGCGAATGGGCGAACACCGCGCCCAGCGCAAAGCCGAGCGCGGCGCCGAATACGAACCCAAAAATCGCCTCGCTGAATGTATAAAAGCCGGCATCGGCGAGGATGCGCAGCAGAAGCAATTCGCCATTTCGCCGCGCCGGCTGCAGGAAGGCTTCCGCAATCATCTGCAAATGCGGCAAGTTGAGATCGTTGAGGATCTTCAGGTCGAGGAGCGCCAGACTGCGCGGCTTGCTTAGGAAGCGCGCCTCGGCAAAGTCGCCGGCGACCGTCCCGATCCGCCCGCCGAAGACAGCCCGCACCGCCGGCGTCCGCGGCAGATCGCCGGCGCGGACAGCGACGCTCAAGCGCCCGGGGAAGGCCGGCGTAATCGGCATGAAAAGGACGCCCTCGCTTTTGTCGAGCTGCGCCAGGTAGCGCAGATTCTGATATGGCAGCGCGCCGCTGTCGTCATCTTCATCCGGTGGATGCGGCGGCATCAAATTTTTCAGGTCTTTGCGATCGGCGATGACATAATCCAGCGCGCCGTCGCCCAGGGCGTCAAGCGCGGCATCCATCGTGGGCAGAGATTCGTATTGCCAACTCTGCTGCGGCAAAAGAATCTTGTACTTCAGCGAATCGGCGAAGGCTTTGCTCGCTTCCCAGCCCATGAGCAGGAAGGAAAGCGCCAGGACAAAGCCCAGGGCGCGGCCGATCCGCCCCGGCGCCGCCACCACGGCCAGCAAGACAACCAGAATCGCGGCCGACAGGAAGAAAACCGCAAGATTACCCTCCAGGGAGGGCATGAAGAAGAGCAGCAGGTCCAGCAGCAGCAGCAGGCTGAAATAGATCCGTTGCAGCCGGCGCGCGCCCAGAATTGCGCCGACCAGCGCCGCGACCAGCAGCAGCAGGATGATCCCGTAATAGACGGCGCGCAGATTGCGAATGGCGTTGAAAAGCAATTCCGGATCCAACTCGTCATGGCCCAGTTGATTCGCCCAGTCATCGGCGTAGCGCGCCAGCGGCGAGGCGATTTCATCCGGCTCGTTGCCGCTCTGCTCCGCCATCCAGATGGCCAGCCGGCCCAGGGTCGATTCGACCAGCGCCTCTTGTTCCAGCGCAAACCAGCCCAAGCTGCCCAAGGCGCTGAGCGTCAGAAGCAATGCCAGCAGCGTCAAGGCGATCAGGACCGGCTTCCGCAGCGGATGCGCCGGAGAATCGCGCAGGGGTGGCTCAACGGTGACGTCGGTCATGAATTAGCAAATCGTCAACAAAATTGGATAGCAGCTTCCCGCTTGGTATATGCGGGCTCGCCCCGGCACCAAGAGCCGCGCGCCGGTCAAGACAACTCCGCCAAGGCGCTGCCGATGATGTCCATCGCGATGTCCATATCGTCCCCGGACACATTCAGATGCGGCGCGATGCGCACGACATTGCCGTAGAGCCCGCCCTTGCCCAGCAGCAAACCCTTCGCCTTGCAGCTGTCAACAAAGGCGGCGGCGCGGGCGGCGTCCGGTTCAAGCGTCCGCGGTTGGACAATTTCAATCGCCTGCATCAAACCCATGCCGCGCGCCTCGCCAATAATGGGGAACTCAGCCGCGAACTCCGCCAGCTTTTCCGCCATGCGCGCGCCCTGCGCCGCGCAATTGCTCGGGGTATCGTGCGCTTCCATGTATTCGATGGTTGCGAGCGTAGTCGCCATTGTCACTGGGTTGCCGCCGAAGGTCGAGAAGGTCAAACCTTTTACGGCATCGGCAACCTCCGGCGTCGCGATGGTGCAGCCTATGGGGCTGCCATTGCCCATGCCTTTGGCGAAGGTCATGAGATCCGGCTCGACGCCCCAGTGCTCAATGCCGCACCACTTGCCCCCGGTCCGCCCCCAGCCGGTCTGCACCTCGTCGGCGATGAAGACGCCGCCCGCCGCCCGGACAATCGGGAGGACGCGCCGGAAATAATCTTCGGGCGGCACGATAAAGCCGCCGGCGCCCTGAATTGGCTCCGCCATGAATGCGGCGATGCGCCCTTCAGTGCTGGTGGCGATGGTCTCTTCCAGGTCTTGCACGCACAGGTCCACCACCTGCTCGCGGGTCATGCCAGCGGGCGCGCGAAAGGTATAAGGATTGCGCACATGCTTGACATAGGGATCGACCACGCCGCCCAAGCGCCAGGGCCGCTGCGCGGACAGGCTCATTGCCAGCATGGAACGCCCGGAATAAGCATGGCGCAGCGTGATGACTATCGGATTGCCGGTATACATGCGCGCCGCCAGCACCGCCGTTTCGTTGGCTTCGGTGCCGCTGTTGGTGAAGAAACATTTCTGAAGGCGGCCCGGCGTCAAGGCCGCCACCTTTTCCGCCAGCTTCACCATGCTCTCATTGACATAAATGGTCGAGGTATGCTGAAGTCTCTGCAGTTGCGCCAGCGTCCGCTCGGTGATTTCGTCGTTGCAATGGCCGACCGAGACGGTCAGAATGCCGCCGAAGAAGTCCAGATAGCGCTTCCCCTCGACATCCCAGATATACTGGTCTTTAGCGCGGTCGGCAACGAGCGGATCATCGCCATGATAGGGCGCCGCCGCCGGAAACATCACCTGGCTGTACCGTTCCATGATTGCTGCGGAGTTCGTCATGCTTGCGCTCCCGGTCACCGATTCATTCTTCCATCGCGCGGTGAAAGTCTTTCAGGCTTGCACCAGCGACGTACAATCGTCTATAGTCTAACATGTTCCAACAAAGTGTCCAACATAGAAGATGTATTTGCTACAGAGTGTGCATATTTCTTCGGGATACATTAGGATTTGTTTTGTGCGCGCTCACGGAAATCTTTACCGAAAACAAGCGATTTCTCCTTGTGCGGACGCGCTCGTCGGCATATCCGCAGTGTCCCTCGATGTTGTACAATATAGCTCCGTTCAGAATTGTACATTAGCAAGCAGCCCTATCCAAAATTCGCCGGCTGTTCCAGTAAGATAAGAGCAATAGCGCAATTAGGAGTGGAGGAGCGCAAGATGAATAAAACGATCAAGAATTATATCGATGGCGAATGGGTCGCGTCGGGCGCCTCGGACCTGATGCCGGTGCATGACCCGGCGACCTGCGAGCTGCTGGCCAACTGCCCCGACTCGACGGCGGCCGATGTTGATCGGGCGGTGAGCGCGGCCTCGGCCGTTTTTGACGAGTGGCGCAGCACGCCGGTCCTGGTGCGCGCGCAGTACATGCACCATTTCAAGGTGATGGTCGAAGAAAACTTTGAAGAGGTCTCACGCATTGTGGTGCGGGAGCATGGCAAGACAATGGACGAAGCGCGCGGCGAGGTCCGGCGCGGGATCGAAAGCATCGACTTTGCCATGAGCGTGCCGGTCTTGATGCGCAGCGATGGCCTGGAAGATATCAGCTCCGGCATCGACGAAACGACCGTGCGCCAGCCGGCCGGTGTCTTCGCCGCCATCACGCCCTTCAATTTTCCCCTGATGGTGCCGCTCTGGTTCTTGCCCACGGCCATCACCTGCGGCAACACCTTCATTCTGAAGCCGTCGCCGCAGACGCCGCTCAGCACAGAGTTTCTCTTTGAGATGCTCGATGAGCTGGATCTGCCGGAAGGCGTAGTCAACCTGGTCAACGGCGGCGTGCCTTCGGCGACCGCAATCATGGAACACCCGGACGTTACCGGCGTTTCCTTTGTTGGGTCAAGCGCGGTGGCCAAGATCATTTATGAGACCTGCACGCGCAACGGCAAGCGCGTTCAGGCCCAGGGCGGCGCCAAGAATTACATCGCCGTCATGCCCGATGCCAATATCGAAGCCAGCGTCTCGAACATCTTGGGCGCGGCTTATGGCTGCGCCGGGCAGCGCTGCCTGGCGGCGGCGGTCGCGGTCGGCGTCGGCGACGCCTACGACCAACTCAAAGACGAGCTTGCCCGGCAGGTCGCCGAGTTGAAAGTCGGCTACGGCTTGGACGAAACGACGCAGATGGGCACGGTCATCAGCGACGCCGCCAAAGAGCGCATTGAGTCCATGATCGGGCAAAGTGAAAAAGAGGGCGCGGAAGTCGTCGTCGACGGTCGTGAATTCAGCGTAGACGGCTATGAGAACGGGTCTTGGGTCGGCCCCACGCTGATCGCCGATGTACAGCCCAATACCGTCATGGCGAACGAAGAGGTCTTCGGTCCGGTGCTTTCGCTGATGAAAGCGGACGACTTTGATGACGCCGTCGATATCATCAATCAGAGTCGTTATGGCAATGCCGCCAGCATCTTCACCAATAACGGCAGGCACGCGCGCGAATTCAAATACAATGTCAACGCCGGCAACATCGGCGTCAACATCGGCGTCGCGGCGCCATCGGCTTCCTTCCCATTCGGCGGCCAGAAGGATTCTTTCTTCGGCGACCTGCATGGCCAGGGCATGGATTCGATCGAGTTCTACACCGAGCGCAAAATCGTAATCGAACGGTGGGTCTAGGGCGATGGCTTCGTTGAATACATTTGGCGCCGTCTTTACTTTCGCCATTGAACTGGAAACGCAGCTAAGCGCCTACTACAGCGGCATCGGCGATGCAGCCATGGCAAAAGCGGCGGAGAAACGGCGCAAGAAGCTGGAGCGCGTTCGGCGCGAGAATGTGGTCGAAATCACGCTTGAGCCAATCGTCGGCTTGAGCGCCGACGATTATGCGCCGGACTTGAGCGATGGCTCGGCTGATGGACAAGCGGCGGCGGCGCGGGTGGCGGCGCAGTTTTACGCGGATGCGGCGCCGAAGATCAACGTGCGCGCCGCGCAGCGCGCGCTGGAGCGCTGCGGCAAGGAGCATGCCAAGTAGTGGTGTAGGGGCGACGCTGTGGGTCGCCCACGCCAGGAGGCAGTCATGAAGACAATCGAAAGCATCAACCTAATTTGGCGCAGACCTGGTTGCCGCGGCGGCCGAGCCACATTGATTGGCAGAGGGCTCAAAGTCAAACACATCGTAGCCGACTATCTCGATGAAGACCATTACCCAAGCCCCGAAACAATCGCCCAGCGATATCGAGTCACGCTGCCTCAAGTCTACGCGGCGCTCGCCTACTATTACGAGAACAAGTCCGAAATCGACGAAGAGATCGCGGCCGATCACCTTTTCGAAGAACTATTGGACGCGCAAGGCCCGGATGCCGCCATTGCCTCGTTGCCGCCGCCAGTCCAGTTGGACAATCCGCTCATTGAATGCCTGCATCTAATCAGCCGCGATACCGACCGCCACTATGGCAGCCCCTGCATCGACGGCACATCGGTACGTGTGGCCGATGTGGTCGTGGCTTGGCGCTACAGAGAAATCGATCCGAAACTCATCAGCGAGAAATATGACCTATCGCTTGGCCAGGTCTTCGGCGCATTGGCTTACTATCATGAACGACCTACAGAGATTGACGCTGAAATCGAATATGAGCGCTATCTGAAAGAAAGGCGTGAGGCCGGGCTTGTCCCCGTCTAAGCTTAGCTTCTATCTGGACGAGAATATGGACCCGGAAATCGCGGAGCAACTGCGGCGGCGCGGATTAGATGCCCTGTCGGCTCGGGACGTCAGCCTACTCAAGGTTTCTGATGATGTACAGTTGCGCTATGCCGCGGTTCACGGCCGTGTACTCTGCACCAAAGACTCAGGCTTTGCTAATCCAGCCAATTGGGATATTGAGCACGGCGGCATCGCGTACTTTCCTGATAGCAGCGTATCGATTGGATATATTGTCAGAGCCCTGCAAGAAGTCTACCGCGACGAAACCGCCGAGAGCATGAAGAACAGTCTCAGATACTTGTAACCCGCAAGGGAAAGGACGTCTCCATGACCGACAGACCAACCGTACGCGCCGCGCTGCTGCAAGCGACTTGGACCGGCGACAAAGAATCCACGATTGACAAGCACATCGACTACACGCGCAAAGCCGCCGAGCAAGGCGCGCAAATCATGTGCTATCAAGAGCTGTTCTACGGTCCTTATTTCTGTCAAGTGCAAGACCCGCAATTCTTCGCCTTCACCGAAGAAGTCCCGTCTGGCCCGACGACGCAGCGCTTCCGCCAGCTCGCGGCCGAACTGAGCATGGTCTTGATCGTGCCCGTCTATGAGCGCGACGGCGTGGGCGTCTATTACAACAGCGCTGCCGTCATCGACGCTGACGGCAGCTACCTGGGCAAGTGTCGCAAGACGCATATCCCGCACTTGCCGGGCTTCTGGGAGAAGTTCTACTTCCGCCCCGGCAATCTCGGTTATCCCGTCTTTGATACAGCCGTCGGCAAGGTCGGCGTATACATCTGCCACGATCGGCACTTCCCGGAAGGCGCGCGCGCCCTGGGGCTGAACGGGGCGGAAATGGTCTTCATCCCGTCGGCGACCTCGCGCGGCTTGAGCCAACACCTCTGGCGCATTGAGCAGACCTCGCACGCCATCTTCAATACCTATTTTGTCGGCACGATCAACCGCGTCGGCATCGAAGAGCATGGCGATAATGACTTTTACGGCGAAAGCTATTTTTGCGACCCCAAAGGGCAATTCATCGGCGACCTCGGCAGCGCCTATGATGAAGAATTGATCCTGCGCGACCTCGACCTCAATATGATCCAGGAGGTGCGCGATACCTGGCACTTTTATTTCAATCGCCGTCCCGATCAATACGGAACGCTGGTTCAAGACACGGTCTCGACAAGTTAAAGACTTTTCCAAACCCGCAACCTAGCGAGACTGTAGGGGCGATTCTGTGAATCGCCCGCTAAAGCACAAGATTTTGTAGGGGCGAGCCATTGGGTCGCCCGCCCAAATTACGTTAAGTTACTGCGGAGTGACAACATGGACTTCGGCATCACATTCAAAGGCGACATATCGCCAAAACGCACGGTGGCGCTCTGCCAGCAGGCGGAAGTGGCCGGCTTCAAATATGGCTGGTTCTTCGATTCACATGTTCTCTGGCGCGAATGCTATTTGACGATGGCGCTCTGCATGGCTTATACCGACGAGATGATTTTCGGCCCCCTGGTAACAAACCCGGGCGTGCGCGAATGGTCGGTAGCCGGCAGCATGTACGCCACGCTGGCGGCCCAGAGCGGCAATCGCATTGAAGTAGGCATCGGCCGCGGCGATAGCTCGCGGCGCATGTTGGGCAAAAAGCCCATGACCGTCGCCAACATGGAGCGCTTCGCCGACGCCCTGCGCGGCCTGGTGCGCGGCGACGAGGTCGCCTACGACGACACATCGGCGCAATTCCCTTGGGCCAACGGCTACGATATGCCGATCTGGATCGCGGCTTATGGACCCAAAGCGCTGGCCGGCGCCGGACGTTCGGGTGATGGACTGGTGATTCAGCTAGCGGATCCGGGCTTGGTCAAGTGGTTCTCTGAGCAGGCCATCGCCGGCGGCGAGGCGGCGGGCAAAGATATGTCCGCTTATCAGATCATGTCGGCGGCGCCGGTCTGGGTGGGCGATATGGATAAAGCGCGCGAGCAGACGCGCTGGTTCCCGGCGATGGTGGGCAATCATGTGGCCGATATTGTCGAGCGCTACGGCATGGACAGCCCCAACATCCCCGTCAGCCTCACCGAGTACATAGAAGGGCGCAAGGGCTACGATTATAAGGAACATGCGGACAAGGACGCCGATCACCTTGATTTCATCACTGAGGAGATCGTCGACGCCTTTGGCATCCTGGGGAGCGTCGACGAGCACATCGCCAAGCTGAAAGAGCTGGAAGCGGCCGGCGTCACGCAATTCAATATCTACTTGATGTGCGGCGAAGAAGAGCGCATCGTTGCCGAATATGGCGAAAAAATCATCCCGGCATTCAGCTAGACGCCGTCGGCGCGCGAATCTTGCAGGGGCGATTCGGTCGTCCGCCGACCGCATTTGTAGATTTTCACGTAATCGTCAAAGTATTCGTTATACTGAAGCCGCAGGGGGCATGAAGGGTCATTTGACTCAGGGGAAAGACAATGGCAATCGACAGCATCCGCCAAATGACAGTCGAGGAATACTTCGCCTTCGATGAAGCGAGCGACTACAAGAACGAATACATTGACGGCGAGGTATATCCGATGACGGGCGGGACACTCAATCACGGCGCAATCATCATGAAAACTGGATTTGCGCTC
This sequence comes from Anaerolineae bacterium, assembly GCA_022826865.1. GTDB lineage: Bacteria > Chloroflexota > Anaerolineae > Aggregatilineales > Phototrophicaceae > UBA6055. Next base: position 24,046 of record JAJDUC010000016.1, on the reverse strand, counting down.
ATGCGGCGCTTGACAGGTAGCGATTGCCAGGTTTTTGGCGGCCATGTGCGCAATCGCGTCAGCCGTACACGCTATCTATATCCCGATATAAGCGTCGTCTGCGGCGCGCCTGAAACCGACGAGCGCTCCACAATCTTGTTTAATCCCGTGCTGGTTGCCGAGGTTACCTCGCCGTCATCATTGGATTATGATCGAGGTGACAAGGTAGGCTACTATCAAAGTATCGCCTCGCTGCGGATCTACCTGGTGATCGATCAGCAGCAGCCGCTGGTCGAACTGTATGAGCGCCATGACGACGGAGGCTGGCGCTTGCAAGAATTCTCGGGTTTGGATGCCGTGATTCCGCTGGAGACATTAGGCTGCGAATTGCCGCTGGCGGAGATTTATGCCGGCGTGAAGATTTGACGCATTCTGGAACAGCCCATCGCTGCCGAGTTTGAAGAGAAGATCATCCCGGCCTTCAGCTAGACGCCGTCGGCGCTCGAAACTTGCAGGGGCGATTCGGTCGTCCGCCGACCGCATTTGTAGATTTTCACGTAATCGTCAAAGTATTCGTTATACTGAAGCCGCAGGGGGCATGAAGGGTCATTTGACTCAGGGGAAAGACGATGGCAATCGAGAATATCCGCCATATGACAGTCGAGGAATACTTCGCCTTCGATGAAGCGAGCGACTACAAGAACGAATACATTGACGGCGAGGTCTATCCGATGACGGGCGGGACAGCTTTTCACGCGGAAATAATGATCAACCTTGCAATTGCGCTAGGGTTGCGATTGCGAGGCGGCGGCTTTCACGTATACAGCAGCGCCATGCGCAACAGCGTCAGTCCAACGCGCTATCTCTATCCGGACTTGAGCATCGTCCGCGGCGAACCGGAGCTTGATGAAGGCGCGATAAACTTGTTTAACCCCACACTGGTCGCGGAAGTGATTTCGCCAGCGACCGCCGCCAGAGACCGCGGCTTCAAGCGCGAACAGTACCAAAGCATCCCTTCGCTTCAGGTCTACCTCGTCATCGACCAATTCAAAGCGCATGTCGAGGTGGACTCGCGCCAAGGCAACATTTGGCAAACACAGGAATTCGCTGGCTTGGATGCGATTGTGCCGCTGGATGCATTGGATTGCGAGTTGCCGCTGGCGGAGGTTTACGCCGGCATCCAATTTGAGCCCGGCGAGTCGGCTTCAGTTGGATAGGGATCGCAAAAGGAGCGGATAGCGCATGAAATGGTACAAGAGTTGCGCTGCTATTATCGCGGGGATGCTTTTTTTCGCTGTGGCATCGGCGCAGGAATATAAGATCCGCCTCACATACAATACCAATTTGAGGGATAGCAACAGCTTGCAAGCCAATATCGTGGAATCGGCGCCCGCAGGCAGCGTGCTGCAAGTGGCGGGAGAATCCAAGCGCTGGCTCCGAATCGTTCGAAACAGGCGCGAGCTGTGGATGGCGAGTTGGGTCAGCCACACGCGGCTGGCAGCTAGCGCGCAGACAGGGACTCCGAGGCAGTCTTCACAAGTTGATAATTGCTGCTTCATCGATCGGCAATGCCAGAGCGATGCCGATTGGACAAACGGCTATTGGGCATACCAGAACCAGCAATGTCCAGCGCCGTCACAAACACAGACGCAGCCATCAGCGCCCACCGCCGCTCCAAGTACAGCTCAAGTAGACAATTGCTGCTATGTGGACCGACAATGCCAAAGCGACGCCGATTGGACAAACGGCTATTGGGCATACCAGAACGGACAATGTACGGCTGGAGCGCGGTCGGTTACGTCCACGCAACCCGTCGGCCCATGGGACGCATCCGAACGTACGCTAAGCCGACCCATCATCGAAGGGTCGGAGTGGTTTGTCTACGGGATCAACAGCACGCTGGATCGGATGCAGCGCAGCGCGCCGGAGTGGTACAACTATGTGCTAAACGCGGCGGACAGAATCGTTGAATCTTTCAACGAAGCGACAGCCGATTACCCGCATGCGAATACCGGGAATTGGGCTGACGGGGCAAACCGGAAGATTGGCGTGGGGGCCGGGTCTTTGTCCTGCTATCAAGGGAACCTGTGCCGGGTCAGCGTCGCAAGCATACTGGCGCACGAAGCTTGCCACATATACCAATATTGGGATGGCGTTGCATACAGCGAACCTCCATGCCAGAAAGCCGCCCGCGATGCAATAGCCTCGATTTACGCCTCAATATAAGCGGGGCCAGCGAGGCAGCGCGCCTTAACGACATTGATGTGTAAATACAGAATCGCCTCTGATGGCATTTACGAGGGCAAGGACAGGCTCTAAAAGGAGACGCAATAATGGGCACATTATTCAAAAACGGTACGATCATCACCGCCAGCGATATGGTGAACGCCGATGTCCTGGTTGAAGGCGAAGTCGTCTCTCTGATCGGGACGACTCTCGACGCCGGCGCTCACGCTGTAATCGACTGCGCCGGCAAGTACCTGCTGCCCGGCGGCATAGACGTGCACACCCACCTCGATCTGCCTTTCGGCGGCACGATCAGCAACGATGATTTTGATGTCGGGCACATGGCGGCGGCATTCGGCGGCACAACCACGCATATCGATTTTGTCGTCCAGCCGATAGGCGGCAGCCTGCACGACGGGCTGGAGACCTGGTGGAAAAAATCGCGCGATATCGCCCAGATTGATTACGCCTTCCACATGGCCGTCACTGACCTCAACGACGCCGTGATGAAAGAAATCCCGACCATGATTGACGAAGGCATCACCAGCTTGAAGCTCTTCATGGCTTACAAGAATGTCTTCATGATCGACGACGCCACTCTGTTCAATACCATGCGAGTGGCGGCCGAGCACGGCATGATCGTCATGGTCCACGCGGAAAACGGCGATGTCGAAGCGGCGCTGACGCCGGCGCTGCTGGCCGCGGGCAAGACCGATCCGGTTTGGCATGCGGCGTCGCGCCCGCCGGAGATTGAAGGCGAAGCCACCAATCGCGCCGTCGTCATGTCCGGCTTGACCGGCTGCCCGCTCTATGTCGTGCATGTCACCTGCGAGAGCGCCGTCGAAGCGATTCGGCGAGGACGAGCGATTGGCTATCCGGTGATGGGCGAGACCTGCGTGCAGTACTTCTTCCTGACAGTTGACGATCACCTGGGCGCGCCCGGCTTTGAAGGCGCGAAGTATGTCTGCTCGCCTCCGATCCGCAGCACGCACGATCACGGCGTCCTGTGGCGGGCGGTGCGCGATGGCGCCCTGCAGATCGTCAGCACCGATCATTGCGACTTCTGGTATGACGGCGGTCACGGGCCTTGGCAAGAATGGAATGAGCGGACTGGCGGGACGGATTGGGTCGGTTACGAAAAGCAAGATCCGTCTTATCGCCGGCCTGGCAAAGAACTGGGCCTCGGCAACTTCGCCAAGATCCCCAACGGCATGCCGGGCTTGGAAGACCGCATGATGGTCATGTGGGATGCGGGCGTGAACAGCGGCAAACTCTCGCCGACGCGTTTCGTCGAACTTTGCTGCACAAACCCGGCCAAGATCTTTGGCATGTACCCGCGCAAAGGCACAATCGCCGTCGGCTCGGACGCCGATATTCTGGTCTGGGATCCGCAGAAGGAACATACCATCAGCGCCGAAACCCATCACATGCGGGTCGACTACAACTGCTACGAAGGCATGCGGGTCAAGGGCGTCCCGATGCAAGTCTTCCAGCGCGGCCGGAAACTGGTCGATGGCGACCAGTGGCTGGGCAGCAACGGCTCGGGCCAGTTCGTCCCGCGGGCGGCGGGCGCGCCGGTGCTGTAGAAAGTCTCCATCAACAGAAAATCTTGTAGGGGCGAGCCTTGGCTCGCCCTATATTCTTCCCATACGCTCAGCCTTTTGAGCAACGGCGCTACCCTGTGGTAACATTATGCAAACCGAGCCCATTTTATGGAGACGGCAATGGAAGTCCAGCAGCGCCTTTACGACGTTGACAGCTTTTGGGAGTTTGTCCATAGGCCGGAAAACGCCGATAAACAACTTGAACTGATAGACGGAGAAATCATCGAGATGCCAGCGCCGGGCGAAGAACATGGCTATCTTGCTGGCGAGTTTTATCATCATTTTCGACTCTTTGACCCGGAACGCAAAATGGGCGTGCCAACGGTAGAATCTGGCTACTACACGCTGGACGACCGCTATACTGTGCTTGCGCCCGACGCCGCATTCAGGCTAAGAGATCGCGCGGATGCGCCGCTCAACAAGAGGTGGGCATCGGCGATGCCGGACATCGCCGTCGAAATCAAATCTCCCAACGACAGCATGGCGAAGATGCGCCGCAAAGCCGAGATTTACCTTCGGCATGGCGCAGGGCTGGTCTGGATAGTCATCCCCGACAAGCAAGCCGTCGAAGTCTGCCGGCTTGACGAAAACGGCGATATCCAAACCGAATTCATCGACGCGGAGGGCAGCCTCTCCGGCGAAGACATCCTGCCCGGCTTTGAGCTTAAGCTCACACGGCTTTTCCCGTAGTTCTTAGGCAGAGTGAGGTAGCTATGGAACTCCAAGAGCGTGTCTACGACATTGACGACCTATGGCAACTCGTATCTCAAGCAGAAAACGCCGACAAATACTTTGAGCTAATCGATGGAGAGCTAATCGAGATGTCACCTCCGGGCTGGGAACACGGAACGCTCGCCGGCGAGATTTATCATCACTTCCGGCTCTTTGACCCAAAGCGGAGTTTAGGAAATCCAACGGTGGACACGGGGTTCTATCCAGCCGACGACCGAAGCACCTTGCTCTCGCCTGATGTTGCTTTTACAAGAATCGAAAGAGCGCCGGAACGTATATTCAAGAAGTGGGCGCCGTTGATGCCCGATATCGCTGTCGAAGTGCAGTCTCCACATGACACGCTGCGGCAGTTACGGGCCAAAGCCTCCATTTATCTACAGCACGGCGCCCAGTTGGTTTGGATCATTGTTCCGAGCAAACAGTCCGCGGAAGTCTGCCGGCTTGACGAAAATGGCGATATGCAGATGGAATCCATCGGCGCGGACGGCAGCCTCTCCGGCGAAGACATCCTGCCCGGCTTTGAGCTTAAGCTCACACGGCTTTTCCCGTAGTTCTTAGGCAGAGTGAGGTAGCTATGGAACTCCAAGAGCGTCTCTACGACATTGACGACCTGTGGCAACTCGTATCTCAAGCAGAATACGCCGACAAATACTTTGAGCTAATCAATGGGGAATTATTCGAGATGGCGCCACCGGGTGGGGAACACGGAACGATTGCCGGAGAGATGTTTCATTATTTCAGACTCTTTGACCCGCAGCGCAAACTTGGCATCTCAACTGTCGATACCGGATACCATCCGCCCGAAGAACGCAATCTCCTGCTCTCTCCTGATGCCGCCTTCACACGAATCGAGCGCGCGCCGAACCCCTTTCCCAAGACCTGGGTGCCGGTAATGCCCGATATTGCAGTCGAAGTGCAGTCTCCAAATGACACGCTGCGGCAGTTACGGGCCAAAGCCTCCATTTATCTACAGCACGGCGCCCAGTTGGTTTGGATCATTGTTCCGAGCAAACAGTCCGCGGAAGTCTGCCGGCTTGACGAAAACGGCGACATCCAAACCGAATTCATCGGCGCGGACGGCAGCCTCTCCGGCGAAGGGGTCTTGCCCGGTTTTAGCCTCGAGCTTCGCGCGCTATTCTTCTAAGCGCTTGCTCAGGCTCGAATCCACTGACTCGAACAGCCGACGGCCCGCGTTCGGCTTGGCGAGCGTCCACGCTATAATCCTTCGCAAGCACAAACCGGTATAGCGGAGGCAAGCCATGCCCCTCAGCACAACCCAACTCAAAATCAGCGATGCTGAATACGCGGGACGCAACCAGCGCCTGCTCGAAATCATCGACGAACTGGGTCTGTCGGGCCTTGTCCTCTTCGACGCCGATTACATCAAATACTACTCGGGCTTCGCATTCATCCCGACTGAGCGCCCGATGGCCTACGTCATGAATCGCGCCGGCGAACGAGCCCTCTTCGTGCCGCGCCTGGAACTGGAACATGCGCAGTCCATGTCCATCATCGACCGCGTCGCCCACTATCCCGAATACCCCGATCTCAACCACCCGATGAACGTCCTGGCGGATCTGGTCAATGATATGGGAATCGACGGCGCTATCGGCGCAGACAGCGACGGTTATCCCTGGATCTTCGGCTATCGCGGCGAAGCGCTCTCGCAGTTGACCGGCCGCGAGGTCCGCAACTGCCGCGCGCCCATCGAAGACCAGATGATGGTCAAGTCGCCGGCGGAAGTCGACCTGCTCAAAGAAAGCTGCAAGTGGGGCAATCTGGCGCACATGCTGCTGCAGAAGCACACGAGGGTCGGCGTGGGCGAAATCGAGGTCTCGCAGCGGGCCAGCGACGAGGCGACGCTGATGATGCTGGAGACCATCGGGCCCATTTGGCGCGGCAACAGCGCCTGGTTCACGGGCGCCAGCGCCGGTTATCGCGGCCAGATCGGGCGCAACGCCGCCATCCCCCATGCCTTGACCAGCAACATCAAGTTTGAGGCGGGCGATGTGCTGGTGACCGGGGCGAGCGCCGCCGTCTGGGGCTATACCAGCGAACTGGAACGCACGATGATCCTGGGCGAGCCCAGCGGCGAACAGAAGCGCATGTTCGACCACATGCTCAATTTGCAGACGATTGCGATGGAAGCGCTGGCGCCCGGGAAACCTTGCAGCGCCATCGACCGCGAAGTCCGCGCCTATTTCGAGGCGCATGACTTGATGCCTTATTGGAAACATCACAGCGGCCACACCATCGGCTTGCGCTATCACGAGGGCCCCTTCCTCGATATCGGCGACGATACGCCTGTCAAAGCGGGCATGGTCTTCACCGTGGAACCGGGCCTCTACCTGCCGGAGCTGGGGGGTTTCCGCCACTCCGATACGGTGCTGGTGACCGAAGACGGCGCTGAAATGCTGACCTACTATCCGCGAGATTTGGAATCCCTCACGATTCCCGCCTGAGTTTACAAGCGGTTTATAACAGCCTAACGACTTTGTAACGGCCTCCTTTTATGCTACAGTGAAATGATGTACGCATCGAAAGGAGACTGGAACAAATGAAGCGTCGCATGCTGATAGTCTTGGTTCTGCTGCTGGTCAGCGGACTTGTTCTCGCCGATTCGGAAGGGTTGCTAGACCTTGAGCATTATTGGCTGGACAACGGCCTGGAAGTCGTCCTGGCGCGCGATACGACGGCGCCGACCGTAGCGGTGGATATCTGGTTTAGAGTCGGCAGCGCCAATGATCCGGAAGGCAAGAGCGGATTCGCCCATCTCTTTGAACACATGATGTTCGAAGGCTCGCCGCATATTCCCGACAACGGAATGGATGAGTTGCTGGAGCGGGTTGGCGGTTCTTCCAACGCCTATGTGGGCAATGACTACACCGTATACTTTGATACAGTCCCTTCTCATCAGTTGCCTCTGGCGCTCTGGATTGAAGCCGATCGAATGGGCGGCTTGGACGTGACGCAGGAAAACCTGGATAATCAGCGCGCAATCGTCATCGAAGAATTGCAAAGGAGCTATGACAACCGACCCTATGGCACGGCGGTGAAAGCGCTTATCACTGTGCCCTACTCCTACGAACCCTACAAACGGCCCGCCATCGGCAACATTGATGATGTCAATTCAGCGCAAATTGAAGATGTCATAGAGTTCCACCGAACCTACTATCTCCCCAACAACGCCACGCTGGTCGTGGCCGGAGATATCGAATTTGAAGTCACGAAGGCGATGATCCAGGATCTCTTCGGCCCCATCCCGCGCGGAGACGACCCGCCCGCGCTGCCGGAGTTTGTGCCGGTTGACCAAGAAGAAGCGGAATTCATCACGATCGAAGATCCCTTCATCAACCTGCCGGCCCTGCTCGTCGCCTATGAGATTCCGCCGCTGGTTCACGAAGACTACCCTCCGCTAAGCGTGCTCTCCCGCGTTTTGAGCGTCGGCGATTCCAGCCGCCTGGCAAAGCGACTTGTGGATACCGGCAAGGCGCTGCAAGCGGACGCCTGGATTTCCGGCAACCGCGGTCCCGGTTATTTCGCCTTCATCCTCGTTGCCAATGTGGACATTGATCTGGAGGAACTCGAGGAAGCGTCCTACGAAGAACTCCAAAAGATCATCGACGAAGGTGTTCCCCAGGAAGAGTTGGACAAAGTAATCGCCGGCATCAGAAGCAGCAATGTCCTGGGTTTGGAAACAGCGCTGGGCTTGGCGGAAAGCGTGCAAAGCGCTACCTACTTCAGCGGCGATCCACAGGCGGTATTTTCAGGCATTAACCGCTACCAAGCGGTCAGCAGCGAAGATATCCAGCGTGTGGCCAGGCAATACCTGGAAGACAGCGATCGCCACGTCTTTAACGTCATTGAGACAGACGCGGAAGCGCCGCCCCCGGTGGAACCCTACGCCGCCGAAGACGCCGGAGAAATGGAACCTGATTACCGCTACGTCATCGAACAGGATGAACCGCCCCCGCCTCTGGATTCCAACGCATTCAACTTCCCGACCATCACCGAAACTGTCCTGGACAATGGCTTGGAAGTCGTCGTCATTGAACAGCCCAACATGCCCATTATCTCGCTGGATGTTTTCTTCGCTGGCGGCTCCAGTGTTCAGCCGCAAGAATTGTCCGGCGTGGCCGGCATGACCGGACAATTGATCTCGCGCGGGACTGCCACGCGCAGCGCCCAGGACATCGCCGGCGCGATTGAGCAAGTGGGAGGCGCTGTTGGCAGCGGCGGCGGTGGCGACAGCCTGCAGCTTGGTGTATTTGCCTTGATCGAAGATAGCGACTTGGCATTTGAACTGCTCGCTGATATGACGCTCAACGCCAATTTCCCCGAGGACGAAGTCGAACGCGAGCGGGCCGAGTGGATCAGTTCGCTTGAAGCGGGCTTGGCGGATCCGGGCTTCGTCGCCGGGCGTACTTTCGGGCGGCATCTTTACGCGGGCCATCCTTATGGCAATGCCTACACATTCGAATCTCTGGAAGCCATCAGCCGCGATGACATCGTCGCCTTCTATGAGTCGCGCCGACAGCCCGACAATGCGGTGCTAATTATCGCCGGCGCCATCACGACCGAAGAAGGGCTTGCCTACGCGGAACAGCACTTCGCCGATTGGGAAGGCAATGCCGAGGCGATCAGCTATCCGGCGTTGCCGGAGCACAGCGGGCAGCAAATCCTGCTGGTGGATCGCCCGGGCAGCACGCAAGCCAACTTCATCATGGGCAATATAGGCATTCAGGGCGCCAGCTTGGATTACTTCCCGGCGCGCGTCATGAACCACGTATTGGGCGGCACCTTTTCTTCGCGATTGGTGCAGAATATCCGCGAAGAAAAGGGATATACCTACAGCATCGGTTCCGGTTTCAGTTACCCCGCCGATACCGGCCGCTTCGTCGTCACCGCTGCTGTCCGCAATGACGTGATCGCACCAGCGCTGGAAGAAATCTTCAAGGAGATCGAGCGCATCCAAACGGAACCGCTGACCGATGAAGAAATCAACGATGCCCGCGATGGCATCGTCGGCGAGTGGGTGTTCGGGCTAGAAACCTACCAAGACTTCGTCGAAGCGGTAGCGTCCTACAAGATCCGCGGCGTCGAACTGGACCGCCTCAACAAGTGGCTGGGCTTTATCAAGGACGTTTCAACCGATGATGTGCTGGATATTGCAAACAAGTACATCCACCCTGAGGACTTCATCATCGTGGTGGTCGGCGATGCCAATGAGATTCAGGCGCAGTTGGAAACGCTGGGCGATGTGACCCTGCTGGAAGCCGAATAAGCAGCGCAACACAAAAGGGCGACTCCGCAGGTCGCCCCTTCAATCAGTCAAGGGCGGTCTTTATAACCGCCCTCTTTCTCACTCCGCTTATTCCGCTTCATTTGCGCTGGCGGATGTCTCCGCATCAAAATCAATGCTGGCATAGATCTCGCTCAGCGGAAGGCGGCAGTCCAGCGCTTCGAGCGGGACTGCTTCTTCCAGGTCGTCAAAGCATTGGATATGCCAGCCGGTCTCCGCGCGCGTATAAAGTTCAACCAGCGGGCGGTGCTGATCAATGACCAGATAAGCCGCTATGGAAGGCAGGTCGCTATAAAACCGGCGTTTGGAGCCGCGGTCATAGTCGATGGATGAAGGCGATGTCACTTCCGCGACCAGAATTGGATTGAGGAGAATACGCGTTTCGGATTCCGTCTCTGGCTCGCCGCAGACGACAATCACATCCGGGGACAGCAGGCTCGTGTCTCCCGACCTGATCAGCATCCCGTTTGGCAGCGTCCGACAATCTGTATCAGCCAACAGAAGCCGAAGCTCAAACACGATATTCGAGATGATCTCAAAATGATTCAGTGTCCCGCCAGTCATCTTGTATGGCTCGCCATCAATGTATTCATACCGGTCCTCGCTGCTTTCCGCAAAGTCAAGGAAATCTGCAACGCTCATCTGGCGGACGCGTTCAACAACCATAATTCGGCCTCAGGCAACTCAATCTGAAACTATTATATCACTGCAGGCCCAACAATCAGAAAACCGGCTCACAAGCACAATCCAGCGCCGCTCCCGGCTGCTCTGCCGCAAAGCGTCCATCACGATCTGTCGCTGATGGCCGTCGGCGATGCCAATGAGATTCAGACGCAGTTGGAAACGCTGGGCGATGTGACCCTGCTGGAAGCCGAATAAGCAGCGCGCAACACAAAAGGGCGACTTCGCAGGTCGCCCCTTCAATCAGTCGAGGGCGGTCTACATAACCGCCCCCTTTTCTTAGTCCGCTTCATTCGCGCTGGCGGTTGCCTCCGCATCAAAATCAATGCTGGCATAGATCTCGCTCAGCGGCAGGCGACAGTCCAGCGCCTCGAGCGGGACCGCCTCTTCCAGGTCGTCAAAGCATTGGATATGCCAGCCGGACGCCGCGCGCGTATACAGTTCAACCAATGGGCGATGCTGATCAATGACCAGATAAGCCGCTATGGAAGGCAGGTCGCTATAAAACTGGCGTTTGGAGCCGCGGTCATAGTCGATGGATGAAGGCGATGTCACTTCCGCGACCAGAATTGGATTGAGCAAAGTGAGAGACTTGTATTCCAACATCGGCTGGCCGCAGACCACGCTGATGTCGGGGTACAGGAAACGTGAACGCGCAACCCTAACGCGCATATCACTATTGCATACACGGCAATCCTTGCCACGCAGAAGCAGTGTGAGAGCCGAGATCAGATTGACCTTTATCGCAGTGTGATTCCAGCTCCCGCCGGTCATCGGATAGGTTTCCCCTTCAATGAATTCGTGCTTGATGTCGTTCCGTTCTTCAAAATCCAAATATTCTTCAACGCTCATTTGGCGGACGCGTTCAACAACCATAATTCGGCCTCAGGCAACTCAATCTGAAACAATTATATCACTGCAGGCCCAACAATCAGAAAACCGGCTCACAGCACAATTCAGCGCCGCTCCCGGCTGCTCTGCCGCAAAGCGTCCATCACGATCTGTCGCTGATGGCCGTCGGCGATGCCAATGAGATTCAGACGCAGTTGGAAACGCTGGGCGATGTGACCCTGCTGGAAGCCGAATAAGCAGCGCAACACAAAAGGGCGACTTCGCAGGTCGCCCCTTCAATGCAATCAACAAAAGAGTGGTCTACATAACCGCCCCCTTTTCTTAGTCCGCTTCATTCGCGCTGGCGGTTGCATCCGCATCAAAATCAATGCTGGCATAGATCTCGCTCAGCGGCAGGCGGCAGTCCAGCGCCTCGAGCGGGACTGCTTCTTCCAGGTCGTCAAAGCATTGGATATGCCAGCCGGTCTCGCTGCGCGTATACAACTCAACCAGCGGGCGATGCTGATCTATAACCATATACGCCGCTACGGACCGCACTTCGGCATAAGACTGCCGTTTCGAGCCGCGGTCATAGTCAATGGATGAAGGCGATGTCACTTCCACGACCAGAATTGGATTGAGGAGAATACGCGTTTCGGATACCGTCTCTGGCTCGCCGCAGAGGACAATCACGTCCGGGGACAGCAGGTTCGCGTCTCCCGCCCTTACGAGCATTCCGCTGCCCAGCACCTCGCAATCGGAGCTGGGCAGCAGACGCTGCAAGAGTACCTGAAGTCGGTTGATAATTCGAAAATGATTAAGCTTTCCGCCGGTCTTTGGAACCAACTCGCCATCGATGTATTCATAACGGTCCTCGCTGCTTTCCGCAAAGTCAAGGAATTCTGCAACGCTCATCTGGCGGACGCGTTCGACAACCATAATTCGGCCTCAGGCAACTCAATCTGAAACTATTATATCACTGCAGGCCCCGCAATCAGAAAACCGGCTCACAGCGTAATCCAGCGCCGCTCCCGGCTGCTCTGCCGCAAAGCATCCATCACAATCTGGCACTGATGACCGTCGGCGAAGGTCGCGCCCCATGCCAGCGGCCGTCCCTCGCGGATAGCCGCCGTCAACTCTTGCATCAGCGCGACAAATGACACATTCCAGATTCCCGCGCCGATGCCCGGCAAATCGGCATTGGGATCGCTCTCGCTCATATCAATGAAGTCCTCGCCGGCGCGCGCGACAAGCAGCTTCTCATCGGCGTCGGCCAGCAGGATCGTGCCTTCGCTGCCGAAAATCTGCGCCTGGTTGCCGCTGCCATGACGGGCCGCGCCGCTGGCGAAAACCGAGCAAAGCGCCCCGCCCCGTGTCTCGGCGGTGAAGCTGAATTGGTCGTCGGCGGTTGCCCGCCAGGCGGCGCCGCTTTCTTTGTCCAGGCGATCGGGCGCCAAAGTCGCCACTTGCCCGCTGATCGCGCCGATATCGCCCAGCCAAAAACGCAGCAGGTCGATCAAATGAGAGCCGCTTGCGCCCAGGCGACCGCCGCCCATATCCGCGCGCGACCACCAATCGCCCATGGGCCGCGACGCCGGATCGCCCCACATCGCGGACACGCCGTAGATATTCGCATGGCGCACAGCGCCGATGTAACCCTCTTCGATGAGCGCCTTGATCTTGCGCCGATTCGGGTTGAAGCGCAGCTCATGACCGATGATGTGCAGTTTGTTCAGCGCTTCCGCCGTTTCCAGCATTTCCGCCGATTCCGCTTGATTCATCGCCATCGGCTTTTCGCAGAGGACCTGCGCGCCCGCCTTCAAGGCCGTCAGCGTCATGGGCGCGTGCAGAACAGTCGGCGTTGCAATGCAGACCAGGTCAAATTCCTGTTCGCCCAGCATGCGCTCCCAGTCGTCATAAACATGCGGAATGCCGAAGGCATCCGCCGCGGCTTGCGCGCTGGGCAAGCGGGCGCTCGCTATCGCGACCAATTCCACATCGTCAATCGCACGCAGAGCCGGCAAATACGCCGCCCGCGCGAAACTCGCCCCAATCGTGCCGACTTGGATCGTCATCTTCGCCTCCTATATCAGGCCCCGCTCCCGCAGCGCCGCGCCAACCGCCTCCAGATTAGGCCATTCCGCCTCTGAATAATTTCGCGAGATCATGACGCCGGACGCGCCGCCGTCGAAGCTGGCATGCAAGCCTTCGCGTATCTCGTCCGGCGTGATTGCTTTGCTATCGCCATGATGCCCGACGCCGACGCCCAAGCCCGGATAAACTGGTTTGCCCGTCTCCTCAATCAGACGCGCCGTCCAGGCTTTGACATATTCCGGCTTGAAGCCGGCTAGCGGACACTGCTGCCGCGGCGCGATGTAATCACCCAGCCCGAGCACGGTCGCCAGGGCCTCATAAGCGCCATCGGGACTGGCATCCGCCAGCAGCCCCGCCTGCCAGGCGGCGGCGAAATCGGCGAAGCGCGCCCCGGCCGGCGTATGGTAGAGCACCGGCTTGAACCAGTCGGCGTAAGGCGCGTAGTCGCGCTGATCGTATTGCGCCCGCAGGTAGGGATTGTAAGTATTGATGACCTGCCAAATGCCCAGGCCGAATTCATAAGACGGATCGTAGAACTTCACCAGGCCCTGTAACTCACGATAGAAGGCATGGTGCGAATCCAGCCACATCTTCTCCCACATCAGCACCTCGGGGCGATGCAGCAATTGGCGCAATACCAGCACGAAGACGCCTTCCCGCGGCACTTCCCCGCCGCGAACGCGCGTGAGCAAATCGTCGATTTTCCGATAGCCCGCCAGCGCCCGCTCGCTGTCGATGCCGCGAGCGCGCGCCTCAGCCACATAGAATTCGTCGAAACCGGTGGAACTGTCGCCGCGGAAGATATCCATCAGCGGGCTTTGCCGCTCGATTCCCCACATAATCCCGCGCAGATCATGATTGTTCAGCCAATCGGCAATGACCGAATGCCAGAAGGTCTTGTAATCGGGATTCAGCAGCGATGGCCGGCTTGCCAACCGCCCCATATGATCGCGGTCGAGAAAATGCTGGAAGCCCGGCTGCCAGATTGAGCGAATCGCCGAACTCGCGGTTTCGCAATAATAAATGTAGACATGCATGCCGCGCCGGCGCGCCGCCGGAATGACATCCGCCAGCGTATCGAAGCCAGCATAAAGCTCATCGGGCGCCGCGAAATCCCGCAGGAAGGTCTTGCGGTAGTAGCGCGGATCGGGCTTGAAGAAGCCGCCGCCGCGGAGGTTATCCGCTTCCTGGACGCCATGATCGGGAAAGCCGAAGGCGGCCCGTCCAGCATTGCCGATGCTCCAACTCAAGGCCGAGATCATCAGCGCATTGACACCGGCTTTCTCTTGCAGGCTGTCAAGCGCCTGTTCGACGCCTTCGTCAATGAAGCTGATCGCGCCGATCTGTATGCCAACGAATGGTTCGCTCATCTTCAGTCCTTTGCTATCCGCCGGGCAGCAGGTCGCCGACAGCGACCGTCTCCTTGCTCGCGCTTGATTGGATGCAGGCTTCCACCATCGCCAGCGAGCGCAGATGATCGCGGCCGCTGCATTGCAGCGGAGCGCCATCAAGCACATGATCGAGGAAAGCGGCGAAGAGCGCGCGCGTCTCGCTGATCCAGCGCTCATGCGGCGGCAGGGGCAGGGACGTCAATTGGGCGTCAGCGCGGCGCGCATAAAACAAGCGCCCAAATTGGCTGCGCTGCGTGATAATGCCCTCACTGCAGTCGGTTCGCCATTCGAAGGCGGGCGCCGCCCAGTTGCCCTGCCAAGCGCCTTGGTAATTCACGCGCAGGCCGCCATCAAATTCGAAGAGCGCCGCCACATTGCTCTCATGCTTGTACATGCTCCAGGAGGGATTCCAGGTTTGGCATTGTACGCGAATGGGTTCCTGTCCATAGACATAGCGCAGCAAATCGAAGTGATGAATCGACTGCTCCCAAAGCATGGGCTGCGCCATCGTCAGCGGATATTTGTTCAGGTCGGCGCGGCGGCCATCGCGCCAGCGCTCATAGGTGAAACGCGCGAATTCCGCGCGCCCCACCGTCTCCTCCTCCAGCAAGCCGATCAGCGCCCGAGTTACATCCAAATAGCGAAAGTTCAAGCCCACCATCAGCGAGACGGCTCCCTCGGCAGCAATCCGCACGAGCTTGACGGCTTCGCCCAAGTTCAGCGCCAGCGGCTTTTCGACCAGTATGGGCAGCCGTCGCGCGCAGGCCGCGCGCAGGATCGGCTCGCGCTCGATTGGCGGGTTCGCCAGCACCAGGGCATCGATTCCGTCAAGAGCGTCGAGGGCCGCCTCCACGCTGGCGAAGCCGGGACGGTCGCCGAATTCGGCCGCCGCACCCGCCAGCGCCTGTGGGCGGGGATCGGCATAAGCGACAAGTTCGGCGCGTTCCGAGCCGCGTATCACCTGCGCCCAATGTCGTCCGCGGACGCCAAGCCCAGCCAGCAACACTCTAAGCATCGGCAATTTGCGCGCGAATGCTTTGCAAAGCGGGCGCCAGCGTCCGCTCGCTCATGGCGGTCCAATCGCTGAAGCCGACATCACTGCGCAAGCGGCTGCTGCTCAGCCGAGCCAGGCTGCTCGCCGCTGGCTCGGTCCCGGCCCCGGTTTCGTCTATCTTCACGGAAACGCCATCCGCCAATCTGGCAATCATCTGCGCGACTTGCAAATCCGAGAGGCGCTCCCCGCTCGCCAGTTGGTACAGAGCATGATTCAGCGTCCCAGCGTTCAGGAGGGCGACCAGGGCCCGCCCGATATCGGGCGCATAAGTCCATTGGCGCAGCGCCTCCGGCTGCTGCACCAGGATCTCGCCTCGCGTTAGCGCCGCCTGCATCATGCGCGCGACCAGGCTCAGCCGGGGCCGCGTCGCTCGCCGAAACTCCCAGGGCCCATACACCGACCCCAGCCGCGCGCACAGGAAGTCGCGCGCATTTGCCCGGCGCATCGTTGCAACCGTCTGTTCCATGATTGCCTTCGCCAGGCCGTAGACAGTTGGCGGCTGCGGCGGGCGGGTTTCGTCGATGACGGTGGCCGGCGCCGGGCCAAGCGCCGCGGCGGAGCTGATGAAAACCGCGCGGTCGATCCCCTGCCGCCCGGCGTATTCCATAACCGACAGCATCGACTCCAGGTTTGCGCGCAGGTTCGCCTCCGGGCTTTCAGCGCGTTCTTGCGGCGTCGCCGTCACGGCGGCGGCATGCGCCAGCGCGTCAGGAGTCAGCGGCGGCATATCGGCGCAGTCGGCCGCGATGCAGCGCAAGCCGTCGGCTGGCAAATCACCGTATGCGGGATTGTCAAAGGCATGATCGACGGCCAGGACCCCCCAGCCGGCTTCCAGGAAAGCGGCGACTATGTTGCAGCCGACGAAGCCGTTCGCGCCCGTGACCAGGACCCGCCTCATTCCGTCTCCAGCCAATCTTCCGCGATCAAGTCGCCCGCCGATGCGATATGCGCCCGCAGATATTCGCCGGCGCGGGCCTGATCGCGCGCTTCCATCGCATCAAGCAGGGGCAGATGATGGCGGGCGATCTGCGTCAGGTCAGAATTGCGGCGGTTGACAAGGGCCATCACCTGCCGCACTTTCATCGCCACCATCTGCCACATCGCCGCCATCAAGCTGTGCCGACTCATTTCCATGAGGGCATCATGAAAATCACGATCGAGGGCGTTAACCGCCCGGAAGTCGCCCCGGTCGCCCGCCCGCACCATAGCGTTTACGATCGCGCGCAAATGCGCGAACTCGTCCGGTTGGCCCAATTGCAGGGCCCGCTCCATCGCGTAGTTCTCCAGCAGAATCCTCATGCCGTAAAGCTCTTCAATATCGGCGCGCGTCAAGCGGCGGACGGTCGTGCCGTGGTAGGGAATCGTCTCGACCAAGCCTTCGGAATTGAGGATGCGCAACGCCTCGCGGATGGGCGCGCGGCTCACGCCCAATTGCCGCGAAAGATCCATCTCGGTCAAGGCTTGCCCGGGCTTAAGCTCGCCCGACAGAATCGCTTCCCGCAAGGTATCCAGCGATTGTTCGCGGATGGACATATTCTTGATCTGCGGTAGATTCGGTTTCATGCGTATAGGCGGCGGTTACGCGTTCGGCGCATGTCGCGCGACTTGACAGCCTGCGCGGCGCTGCATATAATCGCTGAGTTTGTATATTGTAGACAATTGATAAAGTAGCGGCGATGATAGCGGACGAGCCTTGGACTGTCAAGCAACGAGGCGCGCCGCCCGGGAGCCGGGATCCTGAAGCGCATGAGCGAAAACTGGGTTCTGAAAGAAGACGAAGCGATTGAACTGCTTGCGCTGCTGATCAGCTCGGCGCGCATTCAGTTGGACGAGCCGGCCCGCTACGCTCCCATGCGCATGCTGACCGCCACCGAGCGCCTGAGTAGCATGATCCTGGAGCGCAGCTCGGACAAATCACGCGAATTCTTGCAAGACAATATGGAACGCATTCCGGATATGCGCATGGAGATGTCGGACTTGCCGGCATATACGGAAGGGCTCGAAGCGCTTTGCCGTTCGGTCGCCGAATGCCTGCTGCGCCACAGCCAGGCGAAGGAGAGCGGCGCATGAGCGAGGCGGTCCTCCAGTGCATCAAGACGCGCCGGGTCGTGCGGGAGATGACGGACGAGCCGGTTACGCGCGAGCAAATCGAAGCCATCCTTGAAGCAGCGCGCTGGGCGCCCAGCGGCGGCAACCTGCGTCCGAATCGCTATATCGTCATCGAAGACGCCGAGACGCGCCGCTTGGTACGGCTGGTCTCGCCCGGCATGTTCCAGGAAGCCCCCGTTCTGATTCTGATCTGCACCAACATGGATGTCGTGGCCGAGCAGCAGGTGCCGCCGAGCGACCGCGCCCTGCTCATTGATGTCGGCACAGCTGCGCAGACGATGATGCTCGCGGCCCATGCCCTGGGCCTGGCGTCGGGGCCGGTCACCTCTTACAGCAAAGAAGCGATCAAGGTGATACTGAACCTGCCGGCGGGTTATTCGCCGGAAATGATCATCTGCGTTGGGCGCCGAGCGCCGGATGCCCGACCGGGCATGCGCGCCTTCAAGCGCATCACCTGGCGCGATTTGACCCATTGGGAGCGTTTCACTTAAGCGCCGATGTCGAGCGGCTGATTCGCGCGCGAAACTGAATAGGCAAGGGCGATCCCCGGGGCGCGCAGACAAAGCCTCTCGCCCGCCCAAAATGTAAACCAGAATGTAAAGATGAAGAGAGGCGGGCCCACATGCAGGAACGATACATCAAACACATGGCTTTTGCGGTCAGCGACGCGCGGGCGGCGCTGCGGCACTATCAAGATTTCATCGGCGTCGGGCATGATGCTGAAGTTCACGAATATGACAAATCGCGCAATATCGTCGCCATCTTTGATGTCGGCGACGTTGAATATCAGCTCTGCCAATCTATGGACGCCGGCGGGCGTTACGATGCCTGGATCAAAGACCGCGGTTACGAAGGTTTGCATCATATCTGCTATGCCGTGCCCAATATCGACGAAGCCCTGGAAGCGGCGCAAGCCAAAGGCGCGACGTTGAAGGAATGCGCCGCTTGCAAGGTCACAGGCAGCCACGTGCACCCCGAAGGCTGGGTCGCATTCCTGGAGGAAGAAGCCGGCGGCGTTGAACTGGAACTGATGCAGGTCTATACGCCGGAAGAGCTGGAAGAATACAAAACCGTCAAGGGCATCTAAAATGGATGGCGTCGAGTTGCTGCAGGAGTTGGTGCGAATCCCATCGCCCAACCCGCCCGGCGATACGCGCGACATCGCCAATTTTGTCGCCGAGCGGATGCGCGCCATCGGCTGCGACGTGAGGCAGCCATCGCCCGCGGCCAAGCCGGAAGCGCTCAATACAATCGCTGTCCTGGGCGCGGGCGAGCCGCGGATCATGCTGCATGCGCATATCGACACCGTGCCGATCGCGGCGACCGAAGCCCAAAAGTGGAGCGTCGATCCCTACGCCGGCGCGATACACGACGGCGCGCTCTATGGCAAAGGCAGCATCGACGATAAAGCGGTGCTGGCATCGATGATGCTGGCCATGATGGAGGCATCCGAGCAAGCCGCGCTGCAGGGCACGCTGGTCCTGGTGGCCGCCGCCGAAGAAGAAGTGGGCGGTCAGCTCGGCACAAAATGGCTGGCCGATGCCCGGCGCCTGCCCGCTTGCGATTTCATCATCGTCGGCGAGCAGACGGGCAACAAAGTCGCCACGGCGCACAAGGGCGTGCTGCGCGCCACCGTCCGGACCAGCGGCGTCTCCGTTCACGCCACCAACCCCGACCGAGGCGTCAACGCCATTGTCGCCATGAGCAAAATCGTCGCCGCGCTGGACCTTTATCACCGCGACCTGGCGCGCCTGATTCACCCGGTGGTCGGCGTTCCCACCTGCAATATCGGCGTGATCGCCGGCGGCAGCACCGCCAACGCCGTGCCCGATGCCTGCGCTATCAATCTCGACCGGCGCATGATCCCCGGCGAAGACCCGGAAGATGTCAAAGCGGAGTTGCAATCCGTCATTGAAGCGGTTGATGTGGCGCCGGCGAGCGCCGCCATCGGCGACTTCGTCTATTCGCGCTGGTTCGATTCCGGCCTTTCCACCAAACATGCCCGGACCTTTATGGATTGCGTGCGCGGGCAGTTGGATGAAGAACCCGGCCCTATCGGCTACCTGCCGGGCAGCGACGCCAAGCATCTGATGGATCTGGCGCGGGGCGACATGATCATATTTGGACCGGGCAGCTACGAAGTCGCGCATGCCGCCGATGAGCATGTGCGCCTGGCGGATTATGAGGCGACGACTGCGATCTTGCTCGATTTCCTGCGGCGGACGCTATATTAGGACGTACCCCTTTATTCATTTTGCTGAAGGACCAGGATGTGCAAGTAGATACTTTGATCAGAAACGCGCAAGTGGCGCTGGAAAGCGGTGTCAGCCGACTCGATGTCGGCATCCGCGACGGGCGCATCGCCGCCCTAAGCGCCGGCTCGGACGGCATTGAAGCGGGGGAAACGATCGACGCCGCGGGCAAGCTGCTGCTGCCCGGCGCCATCGACATCCACTTCCACTGCCGCGCGCCGGCTTATCCGCAGCGGGGCGACTTCGCCACCGAGACGCGGGCGGCCGCAGCCGGCGGTGTGACCAGCGTATTCGAGATGCCGATCTCCAAACCCTGCTGTTCCACCGGCGATGTCTTCCGCATGCGCAAGGCCCTGGGGGAGCGCGACGCCTATGTCAATTTTGGCCTCTACGGCGCGCCCGGCTTGCTCGATCGCGACGAAATCGCCGATATGGTCGCCGAGGGCGCAATCGGCTTCAAGATCTTCATGACTGCCGCGCCCAAGGGCAGAGACGACGAATTCGAGGGCCTTTGCCTGCCGGATGTGCCGGAGCTTTACCAGGCGCTGCGTCTGGTCGCCGAAACCGGCCTGGTCTGCGCTGTGCATGCCGAGAACAATCAATTGCTCGAGTGGCATACCGCGCAGCTGATCAAGGCGAATCGCAACGATGTGCCGGCTCACGGCGAATCCCGCCCGCCGCATGTCGAAGCCCTGGCGATAGCGACCTTGCTGGCGCTCAACGAAAGCATCGGCGCCGACCTGCATATCGCCCATGTGAGCGGCGCCGAAGCCCTGGCGGTGATCCGCCGCTTCCAGGCGACCGGCTCGGCCGTCAGCGCCGAAACCTGCCCGCATTATCTTTTCTTCACGGAAGACGATTTGGGCCGGGTCGGGCCTTATGCTAAAGTCAACCCGCCGATGCGCACTGCGGCTGATCAAGCGGCGCTTTGGCAGGGCCTGCTTGATGGCTCCCTGATGTCCATCACAACCGATCACTCGCCATTCACTGTGGAAGAAAAAGAGCGCGCCCGCGAAGATATCTGGGCCACGCCGCCGGGCGCGCCGGGCGTGGAGGAGTTGCTGCTTGGCGTCATGCACGAGGCCCTGGGCGGACGCTTGAGCGTGAATCAAGCGGTGGAATTGCTGGCGACGAACGGGGCGAAGCGCTTCGGCGTTTATCCTGAGCGCGGCCACATCGGCATCGACGCCGCCGCCGACCTGGTCATTTACGATCCCAATACCGAGACGACCATCCACCGCGATATGCTGTTCAGCAAAGCGCGCGACTGCGACAAGCTCTACGCCGGCATGACTTTCAAAGGCGCGGTCGAACGGACGATCGTCAACGGCAAGACGGTATTCTTGCGGGGCGAGATCGTCGGGTCGGCCGGCGATGGCCAATTCGTCCGTCCCAATGCCGCGAGCGTCAGCCGCGAGTTTTAAGCCGGCGGAAGCGCTCAGCAGGAGGAATTCAGCCTATGCCGGAAGCACCCGCCTGGCGCTTCGAAAAGATCATCAAGCCGATGTTCGATACCGCGGCGCCGCATCGGGCGCTGGTCGGCGGACGGCTGCTCACCTGCCGCGGCGACGAAATC
Source organism: Anaerolineae bacterium (assembly GCA_022826865.1). Lineage (GTDB taxonomy): Bacteria > Chloroflexota > Anaerolineae > Aggregatilineales > Phototrophicaceae > UBA6055. Next base: position 2,215 of record JAJDUC010000016.1, on the reverse strand, counting down.
ATCGAGAACGGCTTCATCGAAATCGAAAATGGTCGCATCAAAGCGGTCGGGGACGCCGCCGAACTCGGCGAGTCTTCGGCCGAGATCATCGACTGCCGCGGCAAAACAATCATGCCGGGCCTGATGAATTCGCATGCGCACCTGGCTTGGGACGGCGTGCATGACCTGGCGCGTCAATCGCTGGACGACCCGCCGGAGATCAGCGCCTACAAATGCGCCGGCAATATGCTGAAGAGCCTGCGCGCAGGCATCACGCTCGTGCGCGACCTGGGCATGAACCAGAGCAATTTCTTCGCCAAGCAAGCGGTGGAGCAGGGCATTTTCCCCGGGCCGCGCCTGCTCATTACCGGCGAGGCGATCATCCAGACCGGCGGGCATACCTTCTGGTGCTGCCGCGAAGCCAGCGGCGCCGACGAGATGCGGCGGGCGGTGCGCGATCAAGTCAAGCGCGGCGCCGACCTGATCAAGATTATGGGCAGCCATGACACGGTCGAATTCACCGACGACGAATTGCGCGCGGTGATCGACGAGACGCATCGCATGGGTTTGACAATCACCGCCCACGCCACCTTCGACGCTGTTATACAGCGCGTGGCCGCCTTCGGCGTCGATGTCATCGAACACGGCGGCGCCATGAGCGACGAGACGATTCAACTGCTGCTGGACGCGGGCATTCCCATCGTCACAACCTTCGCCCCCCTGGTGATGCAGGCGCAGGCGGAAATCGCCCGCGGCTACGACATCCCTGAATGGAAGATCGCCGAACGGCAGACCGCGGTCAAAAGCCGCGAGCGCTTCGATGGCATTCTGCGGGCGGCGCAGGCGGGGGTCGTCATCGCCTTCGGCACGGACGCCGGCAGCCCGGTTGTCGGCCACGATGTCGTTGCGCCGGAGTTGAAGTTCATGGTTGAGCTCGGCATCAAACGGGACAATTACGACGCCCTGCGCAGCGCCACCAGCACCGCCGCCGCCGTCAACAATCTGGCGGACAAACTGGGCAGCCTTGAAGCCGGCAAGGAAGCCGATATCATCGTCATCGACGGCGACCCGCTGGCGGATCTTGACGCCTTGGAACGGGTTGAGCAAGTTTTCATCGCCGGCCGGAGAATGATCGGAGTCGGATAAATGGGTCGAATCAGCGGCATATTCAACATCCTCGCCACGCCTTTCTCGGCGGACTATTCCGTCGACTATGACAGCCTGCGGCGACTGGTCCGTTTTCAAATGAGCCTGGGCGCGCAAGGTTTGACCATCCTCGGCGTCATGGGGGAGGCGGCCAAGCTCAGCGTGGCTGAACGCCGCGCGGTGATGGACACGGCAGTTGAGACGGTCGCGGGCGCCATCCCGATCGTCGTCGGCACAAGCCACAGCGAACTCGCGACGTGCATCGCGCTGAGCGAAGCGGCGTTCGCAGCCGGGGCAGATGGCGTCATGATCGCCCCGCCTCCCCTGGAGGACAAATCGGACGCCGCCATCCTGGCGCTCTACAGCGAGATCGCCGAAACGATCAGCGGCGCCATCGTCGTGCAGGATTATCCGCCGGTCAACGATGTCATCATGTCGCCGGATGCGCTGGCGTCTATCGCCGAAGCCATCCCCAACGCCCGTTACCTCAAACTTGAAGATCCTCCGTTGATGCAGAAGATCGACGCTATTCGCGCTGTCAGCGACAAATTCGAGATCTTCGGCGGTCTGGGCGGGATGTTTCTGCTGGAAGAACTGGGCCGGGGCGCTTCCGGCACCATGACCGGCTTCGCCTTCACCGAAATCCTGGTCGCGGTTTACGAGGCATTTAAGGCCGGCCGGCGCGCCGAGGCGGAAGCCATCTTTGACAAGTATCTGCCCCTGATTCGCTACGAGAATCAACCGGTAATCAATCTCACGATTCGCAAAGCCTTTTTGCAGCGCCGCGGCGCCATCGCCAATGCGACGCCGCGAACGCCCTTCAACCCGATCGACGCCGGCACCTTGGCCGAAATCGACTGGCTGCTTCAACGCGTCGGCATCGCCGACCCGAGGCAGCCAATCTGTCTTTAGGACCCGGGGCTCACCCCCCTCAATCCCCCCATAGCAATGGCTGAGGAGGGGACATGTTTGTGGCGATTTGAATAGCGCGATTTGTGAAGTAAGTGAAAGATTCATCAGTAACACATCTAACCTAGCAAGGAAAGAGGGTGAAACTGATGAATCACAAGGTATTTTACCATTGGGAGCG
>JAJDUC010000030.1 GCA_022826865.1 Anaerolineae bacterium | reverse complement strand
ACGCTCCCAATGGTAAAATACCTTGTGATTCATCAGTTTCACCCTCTTTCCTTGCTAGGTTAGATGTGTTACTGATGAATCTTTCACTTACTTCACAAATCGCGCTATTCAAATCGCCACAAACATGTCCCCTCCTCAGATCGCAATGGGGGGAAGCTGGTTGCGCACGGTCCGCCCGCCGCTTTCCATATGTTATTGCGGCAGTTCCCCGGTTTCCAGGACCGCCAGCAGACGGTCGATGAGCCGCGGCAGGCTATGCTCGCGCAGCACATTCTCGCGCAGTTGCTCGCCGATTTTGGCGCGCTCGCCCGCCGAAAGCGCGAATAAGCGCCCCAGGCGGTCGCTCAATCCCGCGATATCTTCCGGCCCGGCCGTCAGAAGCAAGTCGGCGTAATCCCCCAGGAGCGGCGCGAATGCCGGATTGCAAACGACCGTTGGCACAGCGCAAGCCATGCTCTCCAGCGCCGCTTTGTCAAAGAGACCGAGGGGGCTCAGATTCACGGCGACCGTCGCCCGGCGATACCAATCCCGCACGTCCGTCGGCGGCAGGTCGCCCGTGAGCGCGCAGCGCTCTTCAAGCTGCAACTCGCGTATCATGGCCCGCAGTTGCCCTTCATACGCGGCGGCGTCTCTGGATTGGGCGCCGCCGATCAGCGCGAGACGCGCGCCGGTACGCGCGACCGCTGCGATCGCCGTCTTTTGGCGCTTGATCGCCGCCAGCCGCGCCACTTGCGCGACCAGGGGATCCTCCTCATCCCCAGCCCTTCCCCCACCGGGAGGATTCCGGGCGCCTCGGTCCAAATGCGTGTCCTGGATTTCCCCGCCCTCATCCTGGCGCCCCGGGACTGGAGACGGCGCATAAAAATCGCAGTCGATGCCATGGCCGATGACGCGCAGCTTGTCGGTCTCGTAGGGAAAACTCGTGCGGTCCGCGCTGACGACGCGCCGCGACATCGCCAGCCCCAATCGCAGCTGCGCCGAGCGCTGCCGGTGCGTGAACCAGAGGACGGTCGGTATGCCACGCGCGGTCAGGAGCGGTCCGGCAAGCCCGGCGAAGAGCGGCATCATGTGGGCGAAGCAGGCATCGTATCGCCGCGTCAGCAGCAGGCGCGAAAGCCGCCAATAGAAGTTCATCAGGCGCGCCGCTTTGCTCAAGCCGCGCTCGCGCCCGGCCGAATACACGCGGACATTTGGCGAGGGGCGCTGCCTCCCTTGATACATGGTGAGCACATCAATATAGGCGCAGCGCGCCGCTAGCGCCCGCAGCCAGTCGCTGGCGAAACCGAGAACGGGATCGGCGTCGTCTGTCGTCAAGTTGAAAAGCAAAAGGCGGAATTTGGGCACGGGGCAACCATCGCTTGAATCGGAGGGGACTGTGTTATAGTCTACACGCGATTTTGACCGCCGCCCTGACGCGCCGCGGTCCCTCAGCGCGAAAGCGCGCCGACGCGCTCTCCGGAGAAATATGAAGAAGAGCCCAAAACGCGGCGGCAAGACATACAGTTCGATTCGAGAGTCCCTCCCCGGCCGAACCTGCGAGACCGCCCACGCCCGCGACGACAGCTATGCCGGATAACCCAGCGCATCAATAGCGGCCGCAGCCGCGAAGTCCTTCGCCGTGAGTTTGCTGCCGGCGTCATGCGTCGTGAAGGACAGGCTGACGCTGCGCCAGCCTATGCTCATATCGGGATGATGATTCAAGCCCTCGGCGATCACGCCGACGCCCGAGGCGAATGCCAGCCCGGCCAGATAGCTGTCAAACTTGAAGTTTTTCGCCAATGAGTCACCGTCTCGTTCCCAGTTGTTCAGTTCGGTCAGCCTTGCGCTAATCTCCGCTTCACTCAGTGCCATTGCCATAATTTGCTCTCCCTTGCCCCCATTCAGCCCCAATCTATCACAGCCTTTATGCGTCTGAGTAGGGGGCAGTACGCTTGTCATCCGCACGGACGACCGTTATGCTATTGACTCGACGGCGAATGACGAGAGCGGTGTGCTACATGGCGGCTGACAGCTTCTTTCTGGTGATTGAAGGCATGGACGGCGCCGGCAAATCCAGCGTTGCCCGCCTGCTCCATGCCTCGCTCGCCCAAACGCAGCCGAACGGCGTAACCCGCACATATCAACCACATGACGCATCCGCCGCCGGCGCATACATCCGCGATGTGTTGGCCAAACGCGCCAAGGCGAGCCCGCTCGTGCTGGCTTATGCCTTCGCGCTTAACCGTCTTGATCACCTCGATCGCGTCATAAACCCCTACCTGGCCGACGCAAACAAACGTGTAGTCATTTGCGATCGCTATGTCTTGTCGTCCCTGGTCTATCAATCAGCGGAGGGCCAGAGCATGGCGGAGGTCTACGAGCTTAATCGCCGGGCCCGTCCGCCCGATTTGACCCTTTATCTCAAAGTTAGTGCCTTCAACTGTTACGCCCGCATGCGCAATCGCCCGAACGATCGCGAACTCTTCGAAAGGAATCTCGTGGAAAGGGCCGCAAAATATGAGGCGGGAATCTCTCTGCTGCGCGCTGCAGGAGAGAAAATCATCGCCGTTGACGCCAATCCACCCTTGCCCCAGGTCTTCGACACCGTATTGGCCGCGCTCAAGAATAACGGGCCGGCCTGGCTGCGCATTCAGCCGCCTTTGCTGCTTGACTGGCGCGAGAGCGAATCGGCGAAGTAGTTCCCTCCCGCAAATAAATCCGAAATTGCTCTGAATTGCGCTTGACAATAGAATATATGTTCTGTAATATGAGGGCATGGCTGGCCGACTTGTCTCCGAAACCTTGACCAAGCTCTCACAGATGGGCGATGTCACCTTGCACGAGCCGGCCGGCGACAGCCCGCAGAGCGAGCGCAAACGCCGCTCGCGCAAGCAAGAATTCAATCTCAACGATTGCATCTCCCACCTCAGCACGCCCCGCGGGCCCAAAGCCGTGATGAAATCCATGATGACCACAGCTTGCGAACGCAACTGCAACTACTGCGTCTTCCGCGCCGGGCGGGCAAAAACCAAACGCGTCACCTTTTCGCCTGAAGAAATGGCCTCGGCTTTCGATACCCTGGAAAGCAGCGGCAAAGTCGATGGTCTCTTTCTGTCTTCCGGCATCATCAAAGGCTCGGTGACTACCCAAGACAAGCTCATCGACACGGCTGACATCATCCGCAACAAGCAGCGTTACCGCGGTTATATCCACCTCAAAATCATGCCCGGCATTGAGTACGATCAACTGTATCGCTCCATGCAATTGGCGGATCGCGTCTCTGTCAATCTTGAAGCGCCGACCAGCGGACGCCTGGCTGCATTGGCGCCCAAGAAAATCTTCATCGAAGAATTGGTGCAGATGCTGCAATGGGCAGAGCAGATTCGCCAAGATCACCAGAACGAAAAACTGGCCAGCAGCGTCACCCAATTTGTCGTCGGCGCTGTCGGCGATACCGATCTCGAACTGCTGTCCATGAGCGACAAACTCTACAGCCAGGCGAAGTTGGCGCGGGTCTATTACTCCGCCTTCGGGCCCGTTCCGGGCACGCCTTTCGAAAACCTGCCGGCGACCGAAGCCATCCGCGAGTTCCGCTTGTACCAATCCAGTTTCTTGCTGCGCGATTACCGCTGGGATGTGGAAGAGCTGCCTTTTCTCGAACAAGGCAACCTGCGCACCGATGTCGACCCCAAGCAGGCCTGGGCCGATGCGCACCTCATTCATCAGCCCCTCGAAATCATGCGGGCGGAAAGGGATCAACTCTTGCGCGTGCCGGGGATTGGTCCCATCGGCGCGAACGCCATCATCAGCGCGCGCCGGCGTGGCGCGCTCTCCGAATTATTGCACCTCAAGCAGATCGGCATTCGCAGCCCGCATAAACTGGCGAAGTATGTACTCCTTGACGGCAGGCAGCCCACGCATCAGCTAGGCCTGTTCTAAGCGTCAACCCTCAGCGTTCCCCAATCAAGAACTCGCCGGCCGCCTCGAAGCACACGGCAACATTGTCTTCTATTCTGTCCCGGTCTAAGATAGCGGCGCCTCCGCTTCGGCGAGCGCTACTCACGCGGGAGAACTGAATGAGGTCAACAATCCGAACGCTGGTAATTCTGACAATATGCGCTGCCATCGCGGTCACGTCCGCTGCCCAAGACGGCTTCCCGGACGGCACTGCCATCAGCCTCTTGCAGTGGAGTCATTTCGTACCGACCTACGACGAGTGGTTCGACAGCTACATCCGTGAATGGGGCGCCGCCAACAACGTTTCGGTCACAGTTGACCATGTCAACTTCACGGAGCTGCCGACATCCCTCGCGGCTGAAATCGACGCGGGCCAGGGCCACACCATTATTGAATTGCTTTCCTCACCCGCCTCCTTGGTCCAAGGCTTGCACGATTTAAGCGATATCAACAGCCAGGCGGAGGCGCTGCTCGGCGAGCGCCGCCACCACTGTAAAGCGGTGACCTATCTCCCGCCCGTCGGAGTCTATTACGGTTTCGCCGCCGGCTACGCCCTTAACCATGGCAATTATGACATCGAACTCTGGGCGGCGGCTGGCTATCCACAAGGTCCAAAAACCTACGAGGATCTTCTCGCTGGCGGACGAGCGATATTGGAAGCATCTGGCATACCCGTTGGCATCGGCATCAGCCCGGAAATCGACAGCGAGATAGCCAACCGCGAGATTATCTGGAGCTTTGGCGGCAGCGTTCAAGACGAAAGCGGCAACGCGGTCTTCAACAGTCCCGCGACTGTCGCAGCGGTCAAATACCTGGCGCAATTGCAGAATCAAGCCATGACCGCTGAAGTCTTCGGCTGGACAGGCGCCAGCAACAATCAAGCCCTGGTCGCCGGCGAAACCAGTTTCATCCTCAACCCCGATTCAGCTTACCGCAGTCTGCAAAATGTCGACCAGTTCGCTGCCGCCAATATCGGCTTTACACCGGCGCTTGTTGGGCCAGCCGGCGCCTTTGGCGGGACTCACGCCATTATCAGTGTTATACCGAACTACGTTGAAGGCAGTCAGTTGCAAGCCGCCAAGAAATTCCTCCTCGATTTGGCCGCCAATTACAGCGAAATCACCTACCATAGCGAACTATTCAACCTGCCATGCTTCCCCGCTACCGTCAAAGAATTAGAGAGCTGGCTTGAAGATGACCCCTTCGGCTCTCTGCCTGCGGACAAATTCGCTATCTTGAAGACAGCAATCGATCGCGCAGTGAATTTCGGCTTTCCCGGCTTCAGCAACCCGGCTATTGCGCAAGTCTATGCCGAACACATCATCCCTAAAGCAGTCGCCCAAGTCGCCCTGGGCGAGGCAACTGCCGAAGACGCCGTCGCCCTGGCCGGCGCGCGCATAGAAGAGATTTTCTCTCACTGGCGGTCCCTGGGTCTTGTCGGCGGCGAGGGCTGAATCACTGAGCGCGACGATTTCTGCCGACATATAGAATCATTGCCAAGCAAATCACTGTTCGCTAAAATCGAAACTGGAAACCGGCCGACAGGCCGGTATGAACACTTTCTATGATTTGAGGAGACTGTTTCATGAACCGAGCGATACGCTTACTAATCGTACTCAGCATTTTTGCCGTCCTCGGCATCGGAGTCACCGCGCAAGGAAATTACGCTGAAGGCACCGAAATCAGCTTGCTCCAATGGAGCCACTTCGTGCCACGCTATGACGAGTGGTTCGACGGCTACGCCGCGGAATGGGGAGAGGCGAACGGCGTCGGCGTGACGGTCGACCATGTCAACTTCACCGAGTTGTTTTCCACCCTGGCGGCGGAGATTGACGCGGGCGCTGGCCACACAATCGTCGAAGTGCTTTTCTCGCCAGCGGCGTTCATTGACGGACTGCACGACTTGCGCGACATCAATGAGGCCGCGGCGGCAGCGCACGGCGAACGCACCGGCACCTGCCATGCCGCCTCGTATCTGCCCATCAACGACACCTTCTACGCTTACACGCATGGTTATGTGCCCGACCCCGGCGATTACGACATCGCGCTTTGGACCGAGGCCGGCTATCCCGAAGGTCCCAAGACATATGACGATTTGCTTGAGGGCGGCCGCGCCATTTACGAAGCGACCGGCATCCCGGTTGGCATCGGCATGAGCCCCGAACTCGACAGCCGCATGGCGAATCGGGCGGCGATCTGGAGCTTTGGGGGCAGCATCCAGGATGAGGACGAGAATGTCGTGCTTAATAGCGAGGAGACGATTGCCGCGGTCAAGTATCTGGCGCAGCTGCAAAACGAAGCCATGACGGACGAGGTCTTCGGTTGGACGGCCGCCAGCAACAACCAGGCGCTTATCGCCGGCGAAGTCAGCTACATTCTCAACTCCAATTCCGCTTACCGCAGTCTGCAAAAGATCGACGAAGCCGCCGCCGCCAACATTGGTTTTACGCCCGCGCTGGCCGGGCCGGCCGGGGCCTGGGCATCGTCGCATGTCTGGCAGATCTATGTCATTCCCAAATACGTCGAAGGCGATGAGTTGGCGGCTGCCAAACAATTCATACTCGACCACACCGAAAATTACAGCGACGCCACCTACCACAGCGAACTCTATAACTTCCCGTGCTACCCCAGCACGGTAGAGGAACTGGACGGCTGGCTGGAAGCGGATCCCTGGGGTTCGGAGCCGCCGAACAAGTTTGAAGTTCTGAAGACCGTCAACGACTGGTCCGTTCACCTCGGCTTCCCCGGCGTGACCAATCCGGCCGTCAGCCAGGTTTTCGCCGAGAGCATCATCCCCAATATGGTCGCGCAGGTCGCCCTGGGCGAGCAGACCGCGGAAGATGCCGTCGCCGCCGCGCATGAGCGGATTGAAGAAATCTTCAATGACTGGCGCGCTCGCGGCATGGTTGGCGGCGGCGATATGTAAACCCCCAGCCCCGAAGGTCAGTGTCTACGCGACCCGGCCCCTCCCCCATAAAGAGGGCTGAGGAGGGGACATGTTTGTGGCGATTTGAATAGCGCGATTTGTGAAGTAAGTGAAAGATTCATCAGTAACACATCTAACCTAGCAAGGAAAGAGGGTGAAACTGATGAATCACAAGGTATTTTACCATTGGGAGCGT
>JAJDUC010000026.1 GCA_022826865.1 Anaerolineae bacterium | reverse complement strand
AACTGTTGAGGTCGGGACAGGAGATTTTGGTATTCGAAATCAGTGTATTGAACTCGGATATATCAACGCCGACAGCATGGATGCCTAGCTCAGCCGCCTGCACCAAAGTTGTGCCACTGCCACAGAAAGGGTCAAGCACGACGTCACCGGGTTTGAACCAAGACGCGGTTTTCAGGTCGTCGGTGTGCTCGTCAAGAAAATACTCGACTAACTGCGGGATGAACTTTCCTTTGTAAGGATGAAGCCGGTGCACATGCTTGGTGCGTTCTTTTTCGCGATATTCGGTGAATGCCAAGTGATTTGCAACGGACATCTCACCCTACCCCTCCATGCCGTGATGCACAAGCGGCAGGCGCGGATCCTTAAACGTCCAGGTCCCCTGCACCCAGGCGTAAGCCGGGTCATCGCTGTTGGCAAGGGACTGCGCAGTGCCAGCCAGGAAGTTCAGATAGTAGGTCGTATAGCCGTGCGCGCTGACGACGGGATGATAACCTTCCGGCACCAGCACGGTATCGTGATGCTGCGCCAGCATCACGCCGTCAATGCTGCGGTCGTCATTGTAAACGCGCTGAAAGGCGTAGCCGCCGGGATGATCGATCTTGTAGAAATAGACCTCTTCCAGGTCGGCTTCCAGCAAGTTGCCGTCCGCGTCCTCTTTGTGCACATCGTGTTTGTGCGGCGGATAGCTCGACCAGTTGCCCGAAGGCGTGTAGACCTCGACGCAGACGATGCGATGGCAGTTGAAGCCGGGCGGCAGGATGCCGTTGATCTGGCGCGAGGCGTTGCCGCCGCCGCGCAGTTCGATCTCGCTCATCTCCGGCGTCACCAGTTGCGTGGGATAGTCCTGATCGGTCGGGACCCAGCAGGAGGCGAACTCCAGCGTATCGCTCCTCGCTGTGATTTCGAACTGTTTGCGCCGCGAGAGGTAGAGGGCGTAGGGCATGCCGCTGAAGACATCGGGCCGGCGCCCGACATTCACAAATTCGCCGTCGCTGGTGACGATATCGCAGGCGCCGCCCAGGATGACGGTGGCGTTTTCATGCTCGCGCGTTTCGACGCTGAAGCTCTCGCCGCGGCGCAGGCGCATCGCCGCCATGTTGAGATAATCCCAGCCCGCTTGCCCGGCGCTGACCTCGGCAAAGATGCCCGTTCCGCCGCCGTCCTTCGATTTCACCAGCATCGTTTCGGAAGTGTATTTCATAGTCTCCATCCCCGTTCGGAAATTCAAATGAATCTAACTACAGAGTTCGTGTAGGGGCGTCTCGCTGAGACGCCCGCATTGTATGGCGCATTGTTCGGGCGTTTCGGCGAAACGCCCCTACAGCTCTCGATGTAAAGTCTCGATATAAGCCCGCAGGTCGTCGACGTGGTCGGCGTAATGCGCGAAGGTATTGCCCACCAGAAAATAGAGCAGCGGCATATCGCGGATGTTGCAGACCTCGGTGTCATTGATCTCCTCATCTGTGAGCCGCTCCAGGAGCGATTCCACGCCGGGGAAGCTGGCCGCGAAGGCTTCCAGCACAGTCGCCAATGGCAGATCCCGGTTGTCCCGGTGGATGCGCGCGTTGATCTCGTCGGGCGTTTCGGTGCGCGTCAGCATCTCGCCACTCAGCGCGCGCTTGACCCAATTCACCATCGCCCCTTCCCACCAGGTGATATGGGCGATGACATCTTTGACCGACCAATCCGGCTGCGGGCCCGGGCGGCGAATCATTTCCTCTTCGCTCAAGCCACGCCAGAGCGCCGCCAGCGCCGCCCGTTCGTCGAGAGCCCGCTCCAGCAGGTCGTCCGCGCTCATGTATGTGATCCAGCCGTCTTCGTTCGTCTCAGTGACCATGTTCTGCCCATCTGTTTATGCGGGCGACTCACCGCTGCGTGTAGACACTGCAGGTCAGTCGCCCCTACCAGCAAACTGTTACTCGTCTTGCTTTCAATCCAGCCCGCCGTAGGGCTGCGCAAACGCTTCGACTTCGGCCATGGTCGGCATGAAATTGGCGCAGCCATGCTCGGTCACCACGATCGCGCCGCAGGCATTGCCGAGCCGAGCCGATCGGCGCCAACCCCAGCCTTTGACCAGCCCGTATATGAAGCCGCCGCCGAAGGCATCGCCCGCGCCCAGGATATTGATCACCTCGACCGGGAAACCGGGCGCGTCGATGATATCGCCGCCGCGCAGGTGGATGCGCGCGCCTTCGGGCCCGATCTTTTCGACTACCGCTTCCGGCCCCATGCCCAGTATGTATTCAATGGCTCCCCGCGTATCGCCGGCGACTTTGGTATCCGAGACTTGCGAGTGCGTCAGGCTCATCTGCGCGACATCGCTGAGCATGGCGGCGTTGATCTCGTCGTCGGTGCCGATGACCACATCCACCAGGCGCAGGACAGCCCGCGCCACCACGCCAAAGGCGCGCACATCATGCCACTGATCGGGGCGGAAATCGACATCAAAAACGACGGTGGCGCCGGCAGCACGCGCCAACTCGGCCGCGAGCATGGTGGCGCTGCGGCTTGGCTCCAGGCTCAAGTTGGTGCCGGCGAATTGAAAGACCTCGCAATCCGCGATCGGCGCCGCCAGCGCATCGTCGATATTCAGGTTGATATCGGCGCAATTATCGCGGTAGAAGACGAGCGGAAACTTGTCGGGCGGTTCGATTCCCAAGACGGCCGCCGCCGTGCGGTGCTCGGCTTTGCGCGGGATGAAACGCGTCTCCACGCCTTCGCCCTTGAGGAAGCGCAGGATGAAATCCCCCACCGGGTCATCGCCGATGGCGGTGAGCAGCGCCGTCTTCAAACCGAGGCGTTTCCCGCCGACGCTGATATTCGTGGGCGAGCCGCCGACGTAAGCGGCGAAGCTGTCTATTTCGACAAAGGGCGAGCCGACATCGTTGGAATAGAGGTCGATGGAACTGCGCCCCATGTGAAGAGAATCGTATGTTTTGCTCATGGAATTCGTCCGTAATTTGCGAGTGAGGGTCTACGGTTCATAAGGCGCCCCGGTGATGGATGGCTCGCGGCTGAGTTCGCGGCGGATGTTGGCGACAACCTCGGGCTGGACGTCCAAGGCGTCAGTCACGATGCGGTCCAAGGCCCCGCGCGTCTCGTCTTCCAATATGCGCGGCAGCGGCAGCAGCGTGAAATCGCAGAGGGCGTCGTAGGCCGCGGCCAGAGCCGCGACTTGCGCCTTTTCCAGCGCGTCGAAATCGGGCACGGGGATGCGGCGCAAGTTATCCATTGAAAAATGTGGGTAGGATGGGATTTTGTTTGATCTGTTCCCTAAAATCGCGAGCAGTCCAATCGTAGAATTCAGATAGGCGCAGGCGGCTTTTTCCAAGTGTTCTTCTGCGTAATTCTCGTTGCGAAACATACAAGGAATCCATAACGAGCCCAACGCGCGCTCATCCAATCTCACGGAAGCGCATCTCAAAGTATTTAGTCGCGCTCGGGCAACAATCATCATTTGTTTGCGTTTCATCCATAAGTCTGCTGCCTGCTTCTGTTTGCCCGGCTTCGGTATGATATACGTATCCCATCGCGCCCGCATCTTCTGCGTTACATTGGTTTTGTGATACCAAAGCGCTGTCATGGCGTCTTTGTTCGGCACTTCCGAACGGTCAAAAATGCCGCGGACGCCTTGTCCAGCGGGACCTAAATCGGCTAGATCCCCCAGTTCTCGAAAAGCGAAAAACTCGTCTCCCTGCAATTCAACGAATTTCTCGCAGAGATAAGGCGATAAAAACTGCACCCCGCCCCAATCGCCTTTCTCTATGCGGCTGCGGGGCCAATGCTGCACGCTGCCTTTGATGCGGTCCTTATGCCCCTCGGCGATATCCCGCGCCACGCCAAGCGCCGCGGCTGGGGTCGCCGGATTTTCGTAGAGATTGACGATTGTGGTGGGTTGCGTCGTTTGCGCCCCCACCCCCAAACCCCCTCCCCCATAAAGAGGGAGGGGGCTTTCGTCGTTAGTGGCGAGCATGCTGGAAACAAGCTCCCCTTCCTCATTTCTGGAGAGGGGGCCTTCGTCGCCTTCAGCAGGCTCGCGCATATCGAGCTCCCCTTCCCTCATTTTGGCTGAGGAGGGGACATGTTTGTGGCGATTTGAATAGCGCGATTTGTGAAGTAAGTGAAAGATTCATCAGTAACACATCTAACCTAGCAAGGAAAGAGGGTGAAACTGATGAATCACAAGGTATTTTACCATTGGGAGCG
>JAJDUC010000022.1 GCA_022826865.1 Anaerolineae bacterium | reverse complement strand
GACGCTCCCAATGGTAAAATACCTTGTGATTCATCAGTTTCACCCTCTTTCCTTGCTAGGTTAGATGTGTTACTGATGAATCTTTCACTTACTTCACAAATCGCGCTATTCAAATCGCCACAAACATGTCCCCTCCTCAGTGGTTACGGGGGAGGGGTCTACGGCAGGCTAGTTACCCGGGCTTGTCCGCCACGTATTCCAGATCATTTAATCCCAGCCGCAGCAGCGCCGCGCGCACGCGCGCCACATCGGCCCGATCGCGGGCATCGTAAGTCCGAATGCAGATCAGGCGCGCGTCCGGATCGGCTTGGCCGGCGGCCGGCCGCGTCGATACCTTGGATTTGTAACCCAGTTCGCCGGCGACGGTGAGGGCTTTCAGCGCTTCCCAAACCGCGTCCACGGTCTCCGCCAACAGCTTCACGCGCCATTCGCCGGCATAGGCCGTCGGCGCCGGGAAGTCGCCGGCGCGCCGCTTCGCCTCGATCCAATAAACCGCCGTGTAATCAGAAGGCGCCGCCGTTTCGTCATGCAGCATCCGCGCCTTCTGCACCATGTCGATGAGATCGAGGTCGAGGTCTTTGGCTCGCTTGTCTACCATCATTTGCTTCCTCATAGCCCCCGGCAGAACGCGCGGCGCCGCGCGCTGAATTCTCGCGGATAATTCAACTAGAAGATCGAAGGCCGGCTGTTGATGTCGCTGTTGAAGCCAAAACGGCCAACCAAAGGCACAAAACGACAGCGCAGCAATGTTCGCGATGTGAAGCGTTCGTCCCGCCGCGTGACGAGCTTGAGATCCTGCAGGTGTTCATCGCCGACCGGCAGGATCATCTGTCCGCCGTGTTTGTCCAATTGTGTGCAAAGGACGTTGGGCAGCCGCGGCACAGCCGCCGTCACCATAATTCGATCAAATGTGGCCTGGTCGGGCAGGCCCTGGCTGCCATCGCCGACATAAATCTCCAGGTTGTTGTAACCCAGGTCGCCTATGCGCTCACCGGCTTGATCCGCCAGAAGACTGACTCGCTCTACACTGAAGACAAAATGCGTCAGATGGCAAAGCAGGGCCGTCTGGTAACCTGAGCCCGTGCCGATCTCCAGCATGGTATGATGCGGTTTCAGGCGCAGACGTTCAGTCATAAAGGCGACAATGTATGGTTGCGAAATAGTTTGCCCTTCGCCGATCGGCAAGGGGCGATCTTCATAGGCCTGCGGTTTGAACTCTTCCGATACAAATTGATGGCGCGGCATCATGCGCATCGCGTCCAGGACCCGCCGATCATTGATGCCGCGTTTGACCAACTGCTCATCGACCATGCGGTTTCGCAGGCGCACGTATTCCCGTGACTTTCGCATGGCGAAGTCCAAATTGACGTAGCTTAACTTTCCAATAAAACTAGCACAAAGCGCAAGCACAAGCAAATCTGCTACAAACTGCGGAGCGGGCGTTCGGGCTTGCGCAAGGACCATATTCAGTTCACACGTCATGCGAATCCGATATCGATCAAGCGTTAGTAAACAGTTAGTTCGCGCTGAGGGCAGGCGCGGGCGCGCATGAAGGGGGCTCGGCTGAATTCCGCACCCGAAAGAGCGACTTCGCTGGATATGCGGCGGGTCATACCGATCTTCTTGCTGGTCTTCGTCGATATGCTCGGCTTGACCGTCATCCTGCCGCTGATGCACCTGTACGCGGTTCAATTCGGCGCGACGCCGCTTCAGATAGGATTGGCGATTGCAGTTTTCCCGCTGGCGCAGCTCATTGGCGCGCCGGCGATGGGCGCGCTCTCGGACCGATTCGGTCGCAAGCCCTTGCTGCTCATCAGCCAGGTGACCACTTGTCTAAGCTTCGTCCTGCTCGGCTTGGCAACCTCGCTGGAATTGATCATCTTGTCGCGACTTCTGGATGGGCTCTTCGGCGCTAACATCGCAACCGCGCAAGCGGCCTTGAGCGACATCACCGACGAATCCAACCGGACGCGCGGCCTGGGCGTGACCGGCGCCGCTTTTGGTCTCGGTTTTATGTTTGGGCCCCTTCTGGCGCTGCTCGCCCTGGAAGTCTCCGACTCGCTTGCCCTGCCCGCCTTCACCGCCGCGATCTATTCATTCGCGTCTATCATGATCACCGCATTCCTCTTTCGCGAGACGCTTCCGCAGGCGCGGCGGGGCGGCCGCCCCGCGTCCCGCTTCAGCCCCGCTTTTGCCGCGCGCCACTTGACGCAGCCAGCCCTGGGCATTCTGCTGCTGCTGATGTTTGCTCAGCAGCTGATATTCTTCGGTTACGAGAGCATGCTCGGTTTGTTTACCCTAACGCGGCTGGGTTTCCTCGGGACTGGCAATGCCGCGCTGTTTTTCTTGATCGGCGTCATTCTGGTCATGGTGCAATTGCGCTTCATCGGGCGCTGGAACCGGAAACTTGGCGAGCGCGGCCTGGCGCTGCTTGCGCTGGCGCTGCTGGCGGCCGGCCTGCTGCTGACGGCCCAGGTGCCGGAGACGCCGCATCCATTCTACGTCCGCGAACTCGCACAGCGGGATCTGCTCAACGAGCGCGATTCACAGACCGAAGCCGTCATCGGCGCGCTGGGCATTGAGCTGCCGCCCAACGGCAAAAACGGGCTGGGTGGCGTCCTCTCGATGCTCATCGCCGTCCTGCCGCTGGCAGTCGGCGCCGGCTTGATCCGCCCCGCCCTGAACAGCCTGATTACCAAACAAGTGAGCCGCGAAGCCTACGGAGGCGCGCTCGGCCTGAGCGCGGCCCTGGTCAGCGCCGCGAATGCGCTGGCGCCGCTCCTCGCCGGCCTGATGTTCCAGCGATTGGGCGCGAGCCTGCCCTTTCTCATCGGTGGCCTGTTGATGGCGGCTCTATGCGCTTTGAGCCTTTGGCTCCTGCCGCGCCATGCCGGCTAGCGGATACGAGCGGCTGGCATGCAGGCAGCCGAGAATGGACAACTGTAAGGTCGAGGATCGCAAGTTGAATCGATCAAGCGAAACGTATAGCTTACGCTTGGCCGGCAGCGTCTTTCGACATACAGCAAGATCAAAGTAACACCAAGTAAGTCATGCGAAATTCAGCATGAGGTCGATATGTAGGGGCGACACTGTGTGTCGCCCGAAAATCCACGCTTGTGTCGGCGGGGGATTCACAGGGTCGCGTAGGTCGCGTAGACACTGACCGCCGACACTGACCGTCAATCGCCCCTGCATCGTTCTTCACATTGTTGCACGAATTACTTTTATATTAATAAAGCATGTTTCTGTTCAATTCATTTCAGCCGCGCGCTAAAATATAAGTGCCAATACACAGCGCAGGAGTGGTCAAAATGGAGTTTGAAGAACTCTGAACATCGGCGAGAACAGGAACGCCACAATCCGCGATGCCTGGGCGATCGGCGCGCGCGAGGAGCGCTAGGCATGCGCCCAGCCTTCCCAGTTGCGGGCGCCCCAGGCGGAATAGAGCGCGATGGCGCCGGCTGTGGCGACATTCAGGCTGCCGACTTGCCCGCGCATTGGCAAGGTTAACAAGAGGTCGCAGGTATCGCGAACCAGCCGCCGCAGGCCTTCGCCCTCGCTGCCCATTACCAGACCGAGCGACATGTTGAGATCGGTCTTGTCCAGCGGCGGTATATTCGGGCCGACATCCAGCCCAACCAGCCACACATCTTGATCCTTCAATTCTTTCATCGCGTTGACCAGGTTCGGCACCTGGGCAACGGACATATGCTCAACCGCGCCTGAGGATGCGTTTACCACAGCCGGCGTGACGGCAACGCTGCGGCGCTCTTGAATGACGATGCCATGCGCGCCGACGGCGTCGCTGACGCGAATCAGGGAGCCAACATTCTGCGGGTCCTTCAGCAGGTCCAGCAGCAGGATGAGGGGTTTCTCGCCAAGGCGCGCCGCCGCCGTCATAATGTCTTCGAGATCGCAATAGGGGTAAGCGCCGACCCGCAATACCAAGCCTTGATGATTGCCATCATTCGCCAGATCGTTAAGGATGCGCCGCTGCACACGCTGAACAGGCAGATGAAGCTCCTCGGCCATGCTGATGACCTCGCCGACGGCGCCGCGTTTTTCGGCGCGCTCGTGGATCATCAGCGCCTCCAGATGGCGCTTGCCCGCGCGCATGGCTTCGATGACCGCCCAATGTCCGTATAGAAACTCCGGCATTACGTTCTGCTTTCCAGCTTGGGGATAAGTTACTCTCCGCTTTCAAACAACTGTAGCTGTTTGTCAACACCTATTCGATCAAAATTAACAGATTTGCCGAAAGAGTCGGTCACGCGGTTCGTCAGTTGATCAATATTCGCTTGCTCGTAAACCGCATTTAACTTTATACGTTCCAACACACCCTTCGTTATGGGTCTTTTGGAATCCGAAAAAATAACGCTAGACAGAAACTGGCTCACTTTAGGGTGATTCAACAGCGCGCATATTAAGTACGCCATCCACTCTTCATCAAACGACAAGGAATAGCAGGTGTCATCAATAAGAACCGGCTTACCTTGATATTCGGAAACCAATACGAATCGTGCGGGCAAGTAGAAACCAGAGACCACAACCTTGTACGGTTGAAATGAGTATTTACCTATGCCAAACATCGAGAACCTTGGAGCATTCTTATAGATGCTCGACTTTCGAGAGTCCATTTGGTCCGCATGCAAGTTCAGGTAACGCCAGAGTTTTGGAGCATTATCCCGCAAATGCACAGTTTGCTGACCCACTTTCTTTTGCGTGGCTATCACATATTTTCGGGGTACAAAGCCTGAATTGATTGACTGTACATCTGAACTCTTCAGAAAAGGGTAGAGATAGTCCGTTTCAATATCGACAAGATCGCCATATCCATTTCTTAAAATACCATCACGATGTGTTAATTCCATAACCTTTGCCGCGTCATGTTTAACGCCTTGCCGCCAAACAAGCTGACTAGTTCCCTCCAAATCCGCAACTTGGCGATAAGACTCTAAGTCTGCCACAATATTTCCATCATAAAAGCCGAACGTTTTTGTGTGGTTCGCATCCAGCAGGTTGTCGTATTCGGCAACATCATAAGAAATCTCACCTTGGTTGAGCTCCAATTTCAATAATCCCGCATCAACAGCAACGTTGAACCACCTTTGTGCCTCTATGCGATATAGGGACATACTGTTTACAGGTATCTTCCTATCAAGAACATATTGCGCAACTTTGCGCGCAACTGATGTTTTACACAGCAAGGCAATAGTTACGGGATCATTAGCATATTCGTGAAGGAGTTTTAGCCAGATTGCCTCAGCTATGTCAAAATTCGATTTGCCTGTGATAGCGTCAAGGCCGGACAGTCTCTGAAAATTTGATTTCTTTGGAAAATTTTCTCCGCTCAGTCGCCCTAGCTTCGCATTGGTTATCCACGGAGGGTTGCCAACAACAAGAAGCGGGGACACGGAATTCCATTGAAGAGATTCGGCTAGATTGATGTCAAAAATATCCTGTTGGTATATCGAGATCTTTACCGCTTCTGAGCGAATTTTTCTGGATTTCCCTACATAGCTTTCCTGAATTTCCAACCCAATTATCTCGCGAACACTAGCCGTCTCAATGCACGCGCGAATGAAATTGCCTTGCCCACATGTTGGTTCTAGAATACGTTCCCATGGATGACCACCTGCAAACAAACGTGAAATAACATTTCGTGCAAGTTGGATCGGCGTCTGGAAGTCACCTAGGATCTTTTTTTTGCTCACAATAGGCTGTCCACACCGTCTATCTGTCCTGCGATTAAAATAGTCCGAGTATATTGAAGCCGCCATTGAAGAGCATTGGATATGGTAACGTAGCCTTGCTTTGGCGGATCCGCAATAATTTTCTCAGCCAACGTTCTTCGCCCAATATCGTCGAGTGGAAGGTTTCTCTCTTCCAAAAAAGCATCAATATCATCCAAGTTTGCACCGTTGTTTAGAATATTGATGATGCCCCGTGTAGTCTGATAATCAGCCGTTCGCTTGTCTTCAACAAATACTGCGTTGACAAAGTTCAAGTACGCAAGTTCACTCTCGCCATCGTCCAGTTTGTCATACACAAATACCATTAGATTGTAGCCCAAGCCATATATCTTTTGTTCAGCGGATCTATACGGACAAGAAGACTGCGGTTGGCGAGCTGACGTGACCTTTAAGTCAATACGAAGTTCTGGAAAATCAATGCCGCTTGCGGAACTGCCGATAACGTAGTAATAGTCTCGCTCCAGATGCGCATGAAATTCGTGTTCAACGTATGTTCCGACGGCTTTGCCATCAGTAACGCCAAACAGCGGATTGATTCCGCGCTGGCTTAGGGAACGTAGAAAAATACCTGCTTCAAGTTTGATGTCAGCTACAGTAAGGTTCGTCATTGAAACATCATCAACAGATCGGGGCTTAGAGTAAGGGAGAGTAATTTATCACTATCCGCCTTCGCCGGCCCCAGGGCCTAGCTCAGCTTCCAGTTCGTGCCATCGACCCGGTCTTCCAGCACAATGCCGAGCCCGGCCAGCTGATCGCGGATCTGGTCGCTGCGCGCAAAATCCCGTTCGGCGCGCGCCTGGGCCCTCAGCGAAATCAACAACTCGATCAATGCCCCTTCGCGCTGGCCGTCGCCGCTGTCGCTCGCATCCGCCGGCGGAAGCAATCCCAATACCTCGCCGCCGAGCGCGATATAGGTTTTTTCGATCGCCGCCAACGTCGACAGGCCGACTTCGGATTCATTGTTGAGCAGCGTATTGACATCCCGCGTCAGATCCTGCAAAACGGCGATGCCGCGCGGCGAGTTGAAGTCATTATCCATGACGGCGCGGAATTCATCTTTCGCCGCCGCCAGACGTTCACCGAAGCGATCCGCGGCATCCGTATCGGGCGCAGTGTTGAGCCGCCGCCGCACAAGTCCGACAGCGTTCACCAGCCGTTCGCAGCCGGATTTGGCCGAAGCCAGCGCCTCTTCGCTGAAGACCACCGGATTGCTGTAATGCGATGTCAGAATGAAATAGCGCAATTCCCGCGGGCGGTAAGTGCCCAGGGCGTCCTTTATAGTGATGTAATTGCCCAGCGATTTGCTCATCTTGACCGGGATGCCTTCGTCCGGATCCAGCACATTGAGACTGCCGGTGAGCATCCAGTAATTGGCGAAGCCGACATCGTTGGCTGATTCGCTCTGGGCGATCTCGTTTTCGTTGTGCGGATAGATATTGTCGATGCCGCCGCCATGTATATCGAAATTGGCGCCCAGGTATTTCTTCGCCATCGCCGAGCATTCGATGTGCCAACCGGGGAAACCGACGCCCCAGGGGCTGTTCCAGCGCAGGATATGCTCCGGCTCGGCTTTTTTCCACAAGGCAAAATCAGCCGGATGCCGTTTGCCGCCGCCGACCAGGTCGCGCGATTCATCTTGCTGTTCTTCGACGCGGCGGTTGGACAGTTTGCCATAATCGGCGTCGCTGAGCACATCAAAATAGACATTGCCGTCGCTGTTGTAGGCGTGCCCATTGGCGATCAGCGTTTCGATCATCTCAATCTGTTCCGGCACATGCCCGCTGGCCCGCGGCGAAATATCCGGCCGCCGCACGCCAAGCGCGTCCATGTCCTCAAAGTAGCTGCGGGCATAGGTCTCGACAATTTGCATGGGCCCGGCATTTAGCTGGGCCGCGCGTCTGAGAATGCGGTCTTCTTCATTGGCGAGCAAATGGCCGACATCGGTGATGTTTTGCACGTATAGCAGATCATAACCGCTATAGCGAAGGTAACGCGCAACCACATCAAAGGAGACATAGGTTTTGGCATGCCCCAGGTGTGAATGCTCATAGACGGTCGGCCCGCAGACGTACATCCCGACCCGCCCATCCTGGATCGGCTGGAATGCCTGCTTTTCACGCCCAAGCACATTAAAAATCTGAAGAGTCATCGCAAACGCTGTCTCCCGCGGTCGGCAACTTAATGCGCGCTATTGTAGCAGAAACTGAACTGAATTGAACGAAGCGTCGGCAACTTGGCCCTTCACGCAAGAGACTTCTTGAAATCGTAAATGTCCTGCTGCTTTTCAAATCCGACCGAGGCGTATAGCGCGCTCGACGCCGGGTTTTTATCCGGCGGTTCGTGGCAGACGTAGGCGCAGAGGAGAGCGCGCTCTTTCCGCATCCGCTTCATCACAGCCACCATCAGCGCCTTGCCGATACCCATGCGGCGGAAATCCGCATGCGTGCCGACCGGCTCGAAGAGCAGCGAGCGATTGACCTCGTCTATCCATACGTTGGTGAAGGCGGCAAAGCGCCCGTCCGGCGCCCGAACTACAAATTCGTATTCCATGTGTGGCGCCGTGAAAACAGCGCCATAGGACTCAGCGTTCCACTTGTTGCTAAAGCTGTGATTATGCACATCGGCCAGCCGGTCCGCGTCCGCCGCCGTCGCCCGCTGAAAGTGGAAGCCGGCGGGCAATTCCGCTGTCGGAAACCGCTCAAGGTTGTGGCGCGTCCAGGTGAAGCTATGCTCCCTGAAGGTATATCCCAGTGACTGCAGAAATTCGGTTTGGGCCGGGTCGCATGACTCGGCTTCGACCGCAATTTCTTTGAGCGACACACGGTAACGAGCGGCCAAGCGCAGACACTCCTCTTCGCAGCAGGCCATCATCGCGGCGTGCCGGTCGCTGTGCCTCAGCCTTGGCGCCACTTGCAATTCGAACAGCTGCCAATGCGGAGACAGGAGGGCAAATGCCGCGATCTCGCCCTTCTCATCCAGCCAGAAGCGCAGCATGTCGCCCGGATCGTAGCCGTAACCGCCGTTGAACAGCCGATGACCGACATCGCCCTTGTGCAAGAGCTGGCAATGTCCGGCTTCGCGCACCCATTCCATCAGCGCCGCCTGGCAGCGAAACAAATCTTCCGGCCGCTCATAGCGCTTTTGCTGCAAACCCGACCCATTCTGATCATTCATGATGTATATCAGCCTCAACTCGCCCGCGCGCGTTCAAAGATTTCGACCATGCGCTGCGCCTGTCGCTCCAGCGTAAACTGCGCCGCTATGCGCTGCCGGCCCTTCGCGCCCATTTCGCGGCGCAATTCCGGGTCTGCAAGCAGGCGCTGCAGCCGCTCCGCAAAACTTGCTGTATCGAAAGGATTGACGATGAATCCGGTCTCTCCGTCCAGCACCGCTTCCGCCGAACCGCCGAAACAGGTGGCGACCACGGGTTTGCCCATCGCCATCGCCTCCAGATTCACCGTCGGGAAGGCATCAAATACGATCGACGGCGTGGTGACCACATCAGCCAGCTGAAAGGCCGCGCGCAAATCTTCGCCATGCAGCCAGCCGCCGGCGCGGATCAAGCGGCGCAGGTGCTGAAACTCGGCCGGTATTTGCGCGTCGATTTCCCGCGCTGTCAAGACCAATAGACGCGTCCGCGGCAAACTATGGCGCAGTTTGTCCAGGGCCTGCAAAAGCTGCAACGTGCCTTTCTCGCGCGTTAAGCGGCCGGCGCTTAGAACCACGCTTTTGCCGCCGAGATCCAAGCGCTGGCGCAGCGCATCAACACGGGCCGCCGGCACGGGCTGCCATTCCGCAAGGTCAATGCCGTTGCGCACCACTTCCACCGGCGGCATGCCGTTGGCCCGGTAGGCATCCGCCAAGGCCTGGCTCGGCACAGTGAGCGCCTGAGGGTACCGGACGAGAGAGCTTCGGATGAGCGGATTACGAAAGGGATTGTAACGGAAGCGGTTCTGCCGCAGGTTGTAAGCGGCCGGCAGGCGGTAATCCGCCGGAAGATTCATCGCGCGCGCATCGGTTTTCACGAAATGCCGCAGCTTCCCGTAAGCGAAAGGCATCGCGTCATGCCCGCTGAATACGACCGCGCAGCCGGCGGCGCGCGCCAGTTTCAAGCTGTGGTAGGAGAGCCAGAAATGAATGTTGTGGGCATTGACGACATCGGGCTTTGCGCGCCGCAGCAGAGCGCGCAAGGCGCCGGCCGTCTGCGGATTGCGCAGAGAGAGCCAGGCGCGAAAACGTTCCGGGTAGCGCGCATGCAAATGCCAAGTGCGGATGCCCGCGCGGGTTTCTTCAAAGGAAGGCAATTCAGTGGCGGTGGCAACCAGCACCTCGTGGCCGGCCGCCTTCAAGCCCAGGGCCAGCCGCCAGGCGACAGATTCCGCGCCGCCCTGGCCCTCGGGCGGGATCCGATCATTGAGAAGAATGATTTTCATTCAGGTCATTCGCCGCAGCCGTCGGACGTGGAATGAAACGACGCCCTCCTGTATCAGCCGAGGATAGCGCTTGTCCATTTAACCACAGACCATCCGCAGGACACAGACGATTTTCCCGGGCGCGCCGGCCGGCCGGAGGGCGGAATTGCGTTGCGACTACGGTCTTCCGCATTGCGACGTCGCGGCTGCCTCCGCGTATAATAGGTGTATACGACAGATGGGAGAAGGCAATGTCAAAATCACTGCAAGATGCCGATCGCGACGCGCGCAAGCTGGTTGCCAATTGGACAACGGGCGCGGCGCTGACAGGCTGGATCCCTGGCAGCGCCTTTTTTCTGACAGCAGCCGATACGGCCATGATTCACCAAGTGGCCAACGCCTATCACGTCAATGCCTTTGATATGAATCATTTAACATCGACCCTGGCCGGCGCCGTTGGCAGCGCGATCGCCGGTGGCGTCATTGCCGAGGTGGTTGGTGTCATTCCGCTTGTGGGTTGGGCGGTGAAGAGCGCGGCGATGGCGGCGAAGGCAAAAGTGATTGGCGAAGCGGTGATTCGTTATTTCCGCGAGCGCTCCGAGTTGCCGGATACCAAACTCATGATAGAAGTGCAGACTGAAGATTAAGCTTCCCGATTGCCGGCGATCTTGATTTGTATGCCCAACCGAATTGCAGTATGATTCCTGGCAGCGCAACGTCAGCGGCAAAAAGGGAAGGCATGGCCAAGAATCGCCGACAGAAGGTCCTCACGCTCTACTTGACGACATCGGCGCTGGACAGCGCTGTTTTGGGCTGGGCGATATATGACGGCACCGGCCAGCAGCAGCACACCACCGGCGACGACTACGAGCCGCCCTACGAGACGGGCTTGGACGCTCTGCTCGATGGCTGGCGTCTGATACAACACCCGATCTTGATCCCGCCCTACCCCGGCGAAGAATACAGCACGTCGTTTATGAAATATGGCTTTGTATTTGAAAAACTGGAGGACATACAAGAATGATCGAAAAGAAGCATCTGCTGACTTCGCAGCAAATGGCGGAATTCGTCGCCCGCGGTTTCCTGCGCTTCGATGAACTCGTGCCCGACGACATCAACCAGGCGGTGATGCGCGGCATCGACCAACAGGTGATCAAAGGCCATCCGGCCGGCACGCCGCTCTCGGAATGCTATCATGGCACGCCGATCCGCAAGCTGCTGGACCTGCCGCAGATTCAAGGCATTATTCAGAGCCTGGTGGGCGAAAACCCGCGCTTTGACCATGACGCGATTCATGTGCGCGAAGCGAACGAAGGCCGGGCCCAAGGTCTGCATGCCGATTCTATCATCGATTGCCGCACTCATTTTGATATCCAGCTCATGTACTTTCCGCACGATGTCCCGCTGGAAATGGGCGGGACGCTGCTTTTGCCCGGCAGTCACTTCCGCCGCGTGAACGAGATGGATGTCGCCGCTTATCAGAACATGCGCGGCCAGATCCCGATGGTCTGCAAAGCCGGTTCCGTCCTCGCCTTGCATCATGGCATTTGGCACTGCGGCCGGCAGAACAAGACCAATCGCCGGCGCTATATGTTCAAGCTGCGGCTGAACCCGACTGTGCGGCAGCTCCGCCTTTGGAATACCGATGACCTGGACAAGAAATATCGGCGGCATCAGGAAATGTTCGTCGGCCCGGCCAAGGAAGGGGACGATATTCGCGCGATCCTGGGCCAGCGAGAGCCCTGGTTTGAAGCGGCCTCCGGTCGGCTGGAAGTGGTCAACCGGATCAAGCTCTGGCGCTTCCTGACCGGCGACGAGAACTTCGATGTGCAGTACTGGCTGACCCGGCTTGAGAACGTGCCGGCCTAAGCCTCCTGGCTGTTTACACTTTTTGGGCGACCTGGCGGGTCGCCCTTTTGCTTTAGGCTCCTTTGCGGCGGCTGGCGCAGGAGGCGGCGCTAAACTCGCCCTAGAAATAGCCTCTGCTTCCGCTATCATATAGCGTCGATTCCGGAGAAAGCTCGCGGACGAACTTGTCCGCGTGAAAGAGGATACAAGACTCGATGGCTTCATATCACGGACCAAAAGCAAAACCGCAGCGCCGCTTCGGCGAGCTGCTGGTGCCCCGCCCGAAGTATTCGCGCATCCTGGAAAACCGCGCCTACCCGCCGGGCGAGCACGGACGCGAGAAATCTTTCCGCTCCGGGCGCCGCAGCAACTATGCGCTTCAATTGGAAGAGAAACAGAAACTGGCTTTCATCTATAACATTCGCGAGCGGCAAATGCGGAATTATTACAAGAAGGCGGCGCTGATGGCCGGACCGACCGGCGTCAACTTGCTCAGCCTGCTGGAGCGGCGCTTGGACAATATCGTCTATCGATCCGGCCTGGCGGCGACAATCTGGTCGTCTCGTCAGATCGTCGGGCACGGGCATATAATGATCAACGGCAGCCGCGTCAACCTGCCCTCCTACCAGGTGCGGCCGGGCGATGAAATCGAAGTGACCGACAAGATGAAGAAAAATGCGCACATCCAGGAATGGATCCAGCAATCGGCTTACTTCCCGCCCTACATCACCGTGGACAAGGACAACTTCCGCGTCACGCTGGACCGGGCGCCGGAAGAAGGCGAAGTCCAGACGCCGGTCGATATCCAGATGGTGGTCGAGTTCTACAACCGCCTGACCTAATCCGCCATTTTGGCGACGGCCGTACCAAGGCGAAATGTAGGGGCGACTCTGTGAGTCGCCCTTTTGCATCTCAGCTAGCGCAATGCTCGTCGTCAAAGCGCTTCGCCGCATCTTCTTTTGCGTCGGCGCAGGGGCCGCGACGTGTAAGCGCAGGCTTTAGGGCATCGGGTGTATTGGACCCATTCACATTAGATTGCGGATCCGAGCAATGAGGCGCGATGCGCCACGTTGGGGCAGATATTCAATCAGTCCGACCCGTCCCTTTTTGCAGAAAAACTAGAAATCGTATAATATCATTGCTATTATGGCAGTAAGAGTCAAATTCTTTGTTCTCCCGGCGTCATGATTGCATAGAGGCCAACGCAATGGAAAACATTTCAACTGACACCATGCTGCAGATATTGGTCACTGTTGTCGCAGCGCTGGCGCTATGGCTACGGCTGGATTCCAAGATCGACAGTCTTCGCAAGGAACTAAAGGGCGATATCCAGCGAGTCGATGATAACGTCGACACGCTAACGAATACGTTCAACGAGTTTCGTTTGGAAACCGTCGAACGACTGACTCGCCTGGAAGAGCGAAGCGAGAGCCGCGGCGAAGATCAACCGGAAGCCATGACCTAAACAGTGCTTATTTTCCTGGCAGCCGGCGTATCTTCTCAATCAGCCCGCTCGTGCTGTGCCCCCTGAGGAATTCAATCAACTCGACGCGTCCGCCGTAGCTCTCGACGACGCGACGCTCCGGCAGCGGTTTGTCAGCATAGTCGCCGCCTTTGACGTAGATCTCGGGCCGCAGCGCCTGCAGCAGTGATTCGGCGGTATCCTCCTCAAAGACGATCACTGCGGTCACGGGCCTCAAAGCCGCAAGCAGGCGCGCCCGCTCGGCCGCCGGCGCCAGCGGCCGGCCCGGCCCCTTCAAACGCGCCGTCGACGCATCGCCGTTAACGCCGACGATAAGCGCGTCGCCAAATGCGCGCGCTTTTTCCAGGTAATCCAGATGGCCCACGTGCAAGAGATCAAAATGCCCGTTGGTGAAGACCAGGCTTTCACCTCGGCCTCGCAAACTTGCGAGCAGGGCTTGCGCCGCGGCCATGTCCATCACCTCGCCCATCAGCGCGCCGTCAGCGATCTTTCAAGCGATAGACTAACTTCAGCCCCGACCACTGCGCGTCAATGGCGGCTACCTTCACATCAACCAGCCCCGTCGCCAGCGCCAGCTCCCGCACCACATCTTCGCTGATATCGGTGGGCATCTTCGCCGCCTTTTTGTACCAGGATATCCAAATCATACCATGCGGCTGAAGCGCCGCTTTCAACTGTTCGAGCTCAACTTCGTATTTCGCGCGCTGGACATAGAAAGCATGGATGAAATCGTAGTCGCTTCGGCTGATGTTGTAATCGATTGTCACATCAGCCGGCAGCTCGCCCAGCAGATCAAGATAATGCTGGGGCGCATGCGGCAGCGCCAAGCGCTGGCCGGGCTTGATGCCGAGCTTCTTAATCAGCGGCCTGCCGGAATATCCCGCCGTCACAGGGCGCTCAGGCGAAGGTCGCCGGATATAGTTGGCGTGCCAGCGCTTCCGCCTGCCCCACCCAGGCGTCGATCACCGCAACGCCTTTCTGCCAGAAGCCGGGATCATTGACATCGACGCCGACCTTGGCCAGCAGGCGGTCGGGATAGTCCGAATCGCCCGCGGCCAGCAATTCCAGATATTTAGGCACGAAGGGCGCGCCCTCTTCCTGGTAGATTCTGTAGAGGGCCAGCACGAGCAGCTCGCCGAAGGAATAAGCGTAGACATAACCCGGCGTGTGCAAGAAGTGCGGCACATAACTCCACCAGCTGCCATATTCTTCGGTGATGGCGACACTGTCGCCGAACATATCGCGCTGCGTCTCGAGCCACAATTCATTCAAGCGCTCCGCCGTCAATTCGCCTTCGTTTCGGCGCGCGTTATGTATCTTGTCCTCAAAGCGATTCATCGAAATCTGTCGGAAGACGGTGGCGAATGTATCTTCAATCTTCTCGGTCAGCATCGCCAGCTTAACCTCGTCATCGTCTTCCGCCGCCATCAAGTCCTGGAACACCAGCATCTCGGCGAATGTCGACGCCATCTCGGCCGTTGTGAGCGGCGTATACAAGGCGAAGGCGCCTTTCTCCTTGCCGGAGAGATACATGTGAATGCCATGACCCAATTCATGCGCCAGCGTGGTCACGGCGCGCGTATCGCCCAGATAATTGAGGAAGACGTAAGGATTTGCCGAGGCGACCGTCGATGCCGCGAAGGCGCCGCCCCGTTTGTTAGGCAGGACGGGCGCGTGAATCCAGTTATGATCGAAAAATCTCCCCGCTACCGTCATCATCTGCGGGCTGAAATTGTCGAAGGCCTTCAGGACGATCTCCCGCGCCCGCTCCCAGACGTAGAATGCCTCGCTCTCCTTGAGGTTGAGCGGGGCGTACCGGTCGTAATCATAGAGCTCATCGTAGCCGAGAAGCGCGCGCTTCAGGCGATAGTGGCGCGCGACCAGCCCATAGCTGCCGGTTACTGTTTCGATGAGCGCATCGACCACGGCGTCGCTGGTCTTGTTGCTGAGATTACGCGAGGAGATCCAACTGGCGTAACCGCGGCGCCGGTCGCTGTTGGCTTTGTCCAGCAGGAGAGTGTTGAAGATGAAGGTCAACTCCATCGACTTTTCCCGGAGTTTGTCCGTTAGCCGGCGCCAGGCCATCTCGCGCACATCGCGGTCGGCATCGTGCATCTTGTTGAGCACATAGGTCATGTTGACCTCTTCGCCCAGCCAGTCGAAGCGAAAGGCGCTGGTCAACTGGGTGAAGAAGCGCGCCCAGGCGGCGCTGCCGGTGACACTCGATTCGATGATGATCTGTTCTTCCGGCTCGCTGAGATTGTATGGCCGATAGCGCCTCTCCGCCTCCAGGTAGTAGCGGTATTCGGCGACAGCCGGATCGTCAAGAATGGCTTGCGCCGCGTCTTCGGGCAGCGCGTTCCACTCCAGGTCAAAGAAGACCATTTTCTGGCTCAATGCCGCTTCCAGTTCCTGGATGCGCGCAACCGCCGCCTGGAATTCGGCGCTGCCGGTATCGGTGGAGAAGTTGAGAAAGGCGTATGAGCCCAGGCGGCCGCGCAGGTCGTAGATCGATTCCATTTCCCGGTAAGCCGCGACGAAGTCGGCCGGGCGCATCTGCGCGACGGCCCCGCGCCAACGCGCCTGAAACTCGTCGACCAAATTATTGAGCTTCGCGATATCGGCTTCGATCTGCGGATCTTCCGGGCTTTGGTAAAAGACGGACAGGTCCCAAATCACATCTTCGGCGCCGGTAAGACCTTCCTGTTGCGCTTCGCTCATGTCATCCTCTTTCGCGCATGCGACAGCTGAGTTATCGCCCAATCCTAGCAGAGGCGGGTACAGCTGTGTACACCGAAAGCAAAGGTCCAGGCGACTCTTGACGCCGCCCTTGCCGCATGTGAGATTTTGGAGTTTAGCGCTGCGCTTCGGCTTGAGGCACGGCGAAAATCATACGACCGGTGGGACGGTTTATCAACTTTGTCACTTCGACGCCGACGTTGCGATCCATGTATTTTTGGCCCGATTCAACCACCACCATCGTGCCATCATCGAGGTATCCGATGCCTTGATTGGGATCGCGCCCTTCCTGGATGATGCGGATGGCGAAGGTTTCACCGGGAATGTAGACCGAGCGGACGGCGTTGGCCAGCGCATTGACATTGAGCACATCAACACCCTGCGCGTCCGCGACCTGGTTCAGGTTGAAGTCGTTGGTGACCAGCGAGGCATTCAACTGGATAGACAGCGCCACCAACTTGGCGTCCACCTCCCCAAAATCCTCAGGATCATCATCGACAATCTTGACGGGCATATCGTTGCTGCGCTGCAATTCATTGAGTTTGGCCAAGCCGCGCCGGCCGCGATTGCGGCGCAGCGAATCCGACGAATCGGCGACGCGGTGCAACTCGCTCAAGACAAAACGCGGGATGATCAAGGCGCCGCCGATAAAACCGGTTTCGGCGATCTCAACAATGCGGCCATCAATCAATACGCTGGTATCCAGCAGCAGCTGCCGGGTGGCGAAGGGCTGCAAACGGCGCGAGCGCCCCATAATGCGTTCGTTGATCAAATCCAGGATTTCGCTGGAGCGGCTGCTGAAGATCTGCATGCCCAGGTATCCGCAAACCAATGAGACAAGGGCGGGCAGCACTTGGCCCGGCGTTTCGCCCAAGAGAGAAAGGGGAAAGGCCAGCATCAGGCCGACGGTCAAGCCGACCAGGCCGCCACAGATGGCCAGCGCCAGGCGCGGGATGGTCATTTCGTTGACAGCGCGGCGCCAGGCGCGCAGCGGAATAATGGTGACCCAAGGCGTGGCAATTAACCCGGCCAGGGCGCCAAGCCCGAGGAAAATCAATATCGTTTCGTCTTCACCAAATGAACTGAGGTGCGCCAGAGCCGCGCCGATGCGGCTGCCAATTATAGAAAATACAACCAGGCCTGCAATTCGGCATAGCAAAAATGAACTCATAGCCTCCTTGTCTCCCTTGCTTAGCCTGATCTGTATCCCTTCCGATTCGGCTGCGGATCTGCGAAGGCCGTAAGTGCAGATGAGGTTAAACAATAAAGTCTATTCGATTGTTTCCCGAATTTAGCCCGTCCAGGCTGACGCGCTATCTGGCTCTGACCAGCAGCCACAGACGAACGACCAAGCTTCATTATATCCGCTCAAGCCGCAGTCTACATAAGTTCCAGGTAGCAATTGAGGTGGGAATCCAAATAGAAATTAAGGTTAATAATTAAGAGTTTACCTGTAAATCGCGGTTGTGCGAGCTCGACAGCGAGCCGCCGAAGGAGGTATTCCGCCGGGAAAGCGCCCGGTTTATGCGAATCCGCGGTGGTATTGAAGCCGGCTGGCGCGCAATTGCCTGCCGTAACTTCCCGTGAGATAGCCTTGGACCGGTATGAAAAGCACCAGCCCAACCAAGGCGACGGGCAGCAAGGCCAGCATGACGATGCTGGCGGCCAGCGAAGCGACCAGCCATTGCAAAATCAGAGCGCCATTGGTTTGCACGTAGCCGATCAAACGATTGATCTTGTAAAAGGAATCCGCCTCCCAGGTTTCGGCATAACGCACCAGACCGGTCGCGAGCAGCGACCAGGCGACCGCGAAGTAAAGCAGCAGCAAGGGAAACAATACCGCAAAGAGGCCGACGAAGGTGATGCCGCCGAAAAGGCTGACGGCAATGGCGTGGCGAAAGGCATAGAGCAGCGCCAGAGCGATCATTGCTGGCAGGTGATATATGATAATCGCCAGAAGGACGGGAACACCCTTGCGAATATCCTCGCCGATATGATCCCAGGCAGGCAACGGTCGCGGGTAGTCATTACTGACGTTGCGTATGATCTCGGCAAGGTAGCCCAGCAGAGCGCAAATACAGATCAAGCCGACGAAGGGCACCGGCAGCAATAGAACAAAGAGCGCGATCTCGGCCATCTTGCTTAAGCAATGCCGGTCGTGGAACATATAGGTAAAAGCGCCTGAAATATTCATGACGAAACCAAATTATTTCACATTCACTTAAACATAGTTTAACACTATTTAAAGTTTTGTGAATACTCAACTTGAAGACATCGGCATGCAGCGAGACCGGATGGACGGATGTCAATTGCATGGCCGGGCGACAGGGCCGGCTTTGCTGTATAAAGGTTATGTGTCTTTTGCTTGGAATTGGCGCTGAAGCTCGGCCATGTTCTACTCAATGTTGCGGCGTCTCTTTCCCGCTGCCGCCGCCGCGCCTGAACCGCGGCGGATCGTCTTGCTGCGCCCCTGCTGCATCGGCGATGTGGTGATGGCGACAGCGGCGCTGAGCGCCTTGCGCGAGGCCTTTCCGCGGGCGCATATCAGCTGGGCGGTTGGCCCGTGGTCGGCCCGCGCGATTG
Source organism: Anaerolineae bacterium (assembly GCA_022826865.1). GTDB lineage: Bacteria > Chloroflexota > Anaerolineae > Aggregatilineales > Phototrophicaceae > UBA6055. Next base: position 1,174 of record JAJDUC010000022.1, on the reverse strand, counting down.
AGCCGCACCCGGCCATTGACGACCTGGTCCTGCTCGCGGTCGATATGCCGCTGCGCTCACCCTCGCAAATGGCGCGTTTCATCGGGCAATTGCGGCGAGGCCGTTATGATATGGCCTTGTCGCTCGTCCGCTCGCCGCTGATGAGCCTGGCCGTCTACTTGTCCGGCATACCCTTCCGCGCCGGCCTCGACAGCGGGGGGCGCGGCTTCGGCTACAACCTGCCGGTAGCGATTGACGCCGCCGCCCGCGAGCACGAAAGCGAAATCTACCTCAAGGTCATCCGCGCCATCGCCGGCCGCCAATTGGGCGCCTACGCCAACCTGCCCGTGCCGGCGCCGGCGTTGGATGCGGTGCGCGCTCGTCTTGCCGCGGCCGCGATCGACGCGCCCTTCATCGTCGCCCATGCCGGCGGGGGCAGCAATCCGGGAGCGAACATGGCGGACAAACGGTTTCCGCCGGCGGCATTTGCAGAGCTGCTCAATCGCCTGACGGATGCATTGGGCGCCGGGCTGATCTTGCTGGGCGGCCCGGATGACGCGGCTTTCGTGGACGCGCTGGCGCGCCGGCTGCATGTGGACGCGCGGAACTGGACGGGCGCGCTCAGTTTTCAGGAGATCGGCGCCTTGGCGCTGGAGGCGCGCGTATACATCGGCAATGACACGGGCCTGACGCATCTGGCGGCCGCCAGCGGCGCAAAAACAGTGATGATCATGGGACCAACCGACCCGCTGCGCTATGCGCCCTTCACGCCGGATAGTCTGGCGCTGTGGAAGCCACAAGTGTTGCCTGCGGGCGGCACCGCGGCCGGGCAAAACCAGAATTGGGACTGGGAGCGCGACGGCATCTCGGTCGATGAGGCGGTTGCGCAGATCCTGGCCTTCCTCGGCGCCTGATTGGATCCGACAATTTTGGGCCCCCCTGAGCAATCGCATCAAAACATTATCGGCCGATGGCCATGTAAAAATATAGGGACGTCTCGTGAGACGCCGGTAGTGTATCCATTTCGGTTGAAATAGTCTGGTAGGGGCGATCCGGTGGAGTCTGTTGAAAAACGGGCTCACACGGAGTGAGTCGCCAGGAATGGTATAGCAATAGGATTTGTCACCAGGTCTAGATGCCGCGCCAAGCGCTTCAGATTTACCGCCGTGGCTGTGAATGCCGCCTGCAATGTGGC
>JAJDUC010000020.1 GCA_022826865.1 Anaerolineae bacterium | reverse complement strand
ATTATGTAATCCGTAGGGGCGTTTCGCTGAAACGCCCGCAATTTGCAGGCCATTTTCAACGGGCGTCTCACGAGACGCCCCTACACTTTCGCAATTTTCGTAGCGAACCGCTCATTATGATTTTGATGCGATTGCCCTGCCTTAGGCCCCTGCGCCTGTGGTGAGATCATCCTCCCTCTGCTAGAATCCCAGCGATGCGGCGACTGTACGCCGCTCTTTTTGCGGGAAGGACCAGCAATTGACTGCCTTTGACAGCGTGGAAGAAGCCCTGCTGGCCTTACAGACGGGCGAGGATGCGCATCGCCGCGCGGCAGCGGTTGTGTTTCTGGGCGAATGCCGCTATGCGCCCGCCGTGCCAAGTCTCATTGAGCTCGTGCGCGAATCCGACCCCGGCACACGCTATCTGGCGGCCAAAGCTTTGAGCCAGATCGGCGATGAGGCCGAGGCGGCGGTGCCGACGCTGCTTGCGGCGCTGCGCGACAATGACATGTTCCTGCGCGCGGGCGTCACCGGCGCCTTGATTCAGATCGGTTATCCGGCCGTGCCCGGCTTGACGCAGGCGCTTTTCGACCCCAGCAATGCGGTCAAGCGCGCCGCTTGCAAGGCGCTGGGCAAGATTGGCAGCGAGCGGGCGGTGCCGGCGCTGATTAATGCCTTGCAAGATGGCAATCCCGGTGTGCGCAAACTTGCGCGTGAGGCGCTCGCGCGGATAGACAATCCGGCGGCGCGGGAAGCGCTGAAGCGGGGCTGACGGGCCTCAACTTTATGCGATGGCAAAACGCTCGGGGCAACTCGCAGACCACGGAGTTCGTAGACTTTGCACATGCACAACGTATTCGGTTACTATAGTGTGGCATGTATAATGTTGGTGTCTGATTTACCCTCTCCAATAATCGCTGTTTGAAGTGGAGGCGCGACAATGAAAAGATTCAAGCCTGAAACGATCTTGCCGTTGCGTCCATTCTTGACCGGAATGGCCGCTTCCTTGGACATATTCGGAGTCAGTGGTTTAAGAATGTATGAACGGATTCAAGACCATTGGTTGGCGGTCGTATCGCAGCCATGGCCTAGCGCCGAGGAATCGATCCAAGACAGCGTCGCTGCGGTCAATGGAGAATATCGGAAACTTCTCTCGGAGCATCTGGAATAATGCTATCTGACCGGGGCGCCTTCAACGATGCTCCCAACGATGATGACGCGCCTCAAGTTCATGCTGAGTTCGCTGCGGTACAAATTGACGAACGCCTCTTGCCGATCTACGAGGAAAACCAACGACACCAAATGGCGTTGGAAAAGAAACAGCAAGACGATAACACGAAAATAGCGCTTCAACTCATTGCAGAGACATCCACAATTACCAGACGCGGCCAGCTAATTGGCGGCGGCATCGCGATAATCGCCTTGATTGGTGGGCTGATTTTGGTTGCCATTGACAAAGAGGCGGCCGGCGCAGCGGTATTGATCCTGGATGCTGTCTTTGTCTTTTCGCAGAAACTTGTGAAGCCGCGTGAGCAAGAGGTACTCCCGGCGCGGAAAGATTGAATTTACGGGCAATCCTGAGCCACTAGCGCGAAAGCTCAATCTCCCCGCATCAACACGCGGCCGCCGATCGTGTACCAGACGACGGCGCTGAGCAGCAATCCAATCCCCAGCGCCAGCAGCGGCTCATAGAAGAGCGTCATAAACAGCGTCAGATAGATGCCGAGCGACAAGATAGTGACCGCCGCGCTCGCCATCCAACGCTTTTGGATGCGGAAAATGTCGCTGACGAAGGGCAGGCTGATGACGAAGAGCGCGATAGAAGCCGCGCCGATCAGCAAGCCGGCCGGCACGGCCGTCTCCGCGCCGCCAAAGCCGTTGGGCGCGGACAGGATCGCGCCGCCGGTGACGACGCCGATGACCGCGAACATCATCAGAAGCATGTGGAGGATGCTGATGCGTTGAATCGAACCCCAGAATGCCGCGTCAAATCCCGCGCCGGAAGCTGTGCGCATTTCGCTGACCCGCTGCGAGATGCGCCGCTGCAGGGCATAGATCACCAGGGCCAGCACGGTCGCGAAATAGGGGATGGACTGTGGCAATTGCGAGGGAATCTCCAGCGAGCCGATGCGGATGCCCAGAGCGTCAAAGAAACCGAATATCGATGACGCGACCATCGTGCCCGCCGGCGTGCCGCCTCCAAGCGACGGCGTCACCAGGGCGATGAAGCCGCGTCCGTTGGTCATGTCTCGTTGGAAAAGCTGCAGATAACCCATGCTCATGTGGATGCCGCCCAGCCCAGCGAAGAAGCCGCTGATCAGCAGCGCCAGGTATCTTATGCGTTTCACGTTGATGCCGACCGATGCCGCCGCTTCCGGATTTTCCCCCACGGCGCGCAGGTGCATGCCGAAGGGCATGCGATAAAGGAAGAAGGAAACGAAAAACACCGCTATAAAGGCGATCCAGGTCATGACGCTTTGATTGTCGAAGACGCCAAATATGAAGCCGCCGATGAGCGGAATATCGTTGATGAATTCCGGCAGTTGAATGAAGGGCATCTGCAAGCTGGCCAGCGTGCTGGTATTGCCGCGGTCGCCGGTCAGCTCGAACATGATCGCCACAGTCGCCGACGAACCCAGAATATTCAGCGCAATGCCGGAGAGGAAGAGGTCCCCTTTCAAGTCGAGGTGGAAGAGCGCCAGGATGAAAGCGAGCAGCAGCGAAACGCAGACGCCCAGCAGCAAGCCCAGCCAGGGACCGATGCTGACACCTGTCTCGGCCCCGAACCAGTCCTGGGCGTATGCGCTGACCACAACGCCCGTGAATGCCGAAGACAGCATCATGCCTTCCAGGCCGATATTGAGAACGCCCGCCTTCTCCGAAATCAGGGCGCCGAGCGAAGGCAGCAGAATGGGCGTGGTGACGCGCAAAATGGCGGCCAGGAAAACCGCGCTGAAGACGCCGTCAATGACATTTTCAAACATCGCTATCGCACCCGCTGAAACCTGTAGGGCGTCCGTCGGGCTGTGTCTATGCGCCCCGTCTGGTCGCCCGAAGCGTACCCATCGTAAACCTGTAGGGGCGACCCTTGGGTCGCCCGCCCACTGATGCCTCTACCGTCAAACATCTCCGCCCTCCAGCGCCTCTACGCTGTGGCCCGTTTCATCGATGTCGGCGCGTTTCTGCCGCTGTTGGAAGAAGGTCACAAGCGCCTCGGCAGTAATCAGCAGGATGATGATCGCCTGGATCATGCGCACCACTTCAAAGCTGACGTTGGCATCGCGCTCCATGAATTGCGCGCCGGCGCGCAGATAAGCGTAGAGCAAGCCGGTGAAGGGCACAACCAACACATTCAAGCGCGCAAGCAATGCGACCACCACCCCTTCGAAAGCCAGCGCGAACGATATGTTGAGGATTAGTTGCCGGTGGATGCCGTTGGCCAGGTGCATGCCGGCCAAACCGGCGACGATGCCGCCGATCGCCATCACCAGCATAATCGTGCGGCGCGAGTTAACGCCGCCATAATCGGCGAAGCGCAAGTTCGAGCCGATGATGCGAATCTCGTAACCCAGCGGCGTCCGCCGAATGAGCAGCCAGCACAACAATACGACGATCACAAGCAGAAAGACTGCGATTGTCACCTGCGTCTTGTCCACAATCACCGGCAAGACCGCGTTCGGCGTGAACTTCTCCGAGGCGACATAACCGGCATCCGGCGGTTTCAACTGGAAGTTGAGCACCATCTCGAAGAAACGGGTCGCGACTACATTCAGCATCAGTGTGGACACCAGTTCGTTGGCGCCCAGATATGCCTTCAATGCGCCCGGTATCAAGCCATAGATGAAGCCGGCCGTCGCCGAGGCCAGGATGATGAAGGGGATCAGGATGACGCCGGGCACATGCGGCGAGTTCAGGGCGATGATGCCGCTGACGAGCGCGCCGAAATAGAGCTGACCCTCGGCGCCGAGGCTGAATTGCTGGGCGCGGAAGACGATGGCGAAGGAAAGACCGAGCAGTATCAAGGTGATCGCGTCCTGGATCCAGACACCCCAGCGATTGACACGTTCGATGGGTCCCAGCAGCAGCGCTTCAAAGGCCAACTGTGATTGGGTGATTGCTTCGGATAGTACCGTGCCGGTCGATACTTCTTCCGGTCGAGCGTAGAGGGAATAAACCCCATCGGCCGGCAGCGCGAAGCCTTCAATGACGGCGTCTTTGACACTGACTAGATCATCAAAGGTCTCGTCTACTTGCAGCGGCGTCGCCTCGGCGCTGGCCGCCAGCACGGCGCCGGTGGCGTCGCGCAGCTCGACCAGAAGGTCAACATGGGAGCGGCGATTCTTGGCGTAAGCCAGCAGAGAGACGATATCGCCCTCAGCGCCGGCGAAGGTCCAGGCGATTTCGCTGACCGGCGCGACCACATTCGGCTTGTTGAACTCGCCGCCGCGCCGCCGGTTGTATTGCAGATCGACCTCGTCGTTCTCCCTCGGCTCGGCGTCTGAAATGACTTGAACGCGGAATTCGCCGCGGCTGAAGCGCTCGGCGGAATCGAGATTGAAGATAAAGGTGACCAGAAAACCCAGCATCAGCGCCACAATCACCGTTAGCAGGACGCGGACCGCTTGCCGCCGCAACTCCACCACAAAGAGCAAGACGCAGGCGCCGACCAGGACATTCACCAGCAGGATGTTTTGCCAGTCTGGCGTGCCGGTCATCTTTTCCATAGAGCCGGCGAAAAGCGTATTCGTGACGAAGAGCGTGACGATAATGGCGACGGCAGCGCCGATTATGAGCAGCAAGCGCTTGCGCAAGGGGGCGAGGGGCCCGCCGCTGATTTCGCTCGCATGCGGCTTTCGCGACGCGCTCATGCCTGTCGCTCCATTTCTTTCGCCGGCTGCCGTTCCGCCCCAAGCATATAGTAGCCGATGCGCTCTTCGGTCAAGCTCTCGTCGTTGGGGAATATACCGACGATCTCGCCTTCGTACATGACCATAACGCGGTCGGAGAGTTTCATCACTTCCTGCAGGTCCGCCGAAATCAACAGGATAGCCAACCCGCCCGTCCGTTGATCCACCAGTTCTTGATGGATGAATTCGATGGCGCCGATGTCCACGCCGCGGGTCGGCTGCGCCGCGATCAGCAGCTTGGGCGAAGAGGATAATTCCCGCGCCACCACCACCTTCTGCATATTGCCGCCGGAAAGCGCGTTGACCGGGATGGCGCCGTCCGGCGCGATAATGTTGAATTCGCGGATCAAGCCGCGACCATTTTCCACGATGGCGTTGATATCAAGCAAGCCGCGCTGTGTGAAGGGCGCGCGATAATAGCGGTCGATGATCAGATTGTCATCGATAGAGGAGGTCAGAGCGACGCCGTTGGTCAAGCGATCCTCGGGGATATGCGCCACCTGATGCTCGCGCACGGAACGCGGTCCGCGCCCCAGAATCTGCTCCTCATTGATAAAGGCTTCGCCGGTTGTCGGCGGACGCAAGCCAGTCAAAACCTCGGCCAATTCCGTCTGGCCATTGCCTTCGACGCCGGCAATGCCCAGGATTTCGTTTTTGTAGACACTGAAGCTCACCTGTTTCAGCAGTTGATGCCCGCTGTCGTCGGCGTATGTGAGATCGCGCACGGTCAGCACCGAGTCCCCGCGCGTCATTTCCGGGCGATCAACCTGCATGAAGACCTCGCGGCCGACCATCATGCGCGCCAATTCGCGCTCGTCGGTTTTGGCGGTGTTCACCGTGCCGATCTGGCGCGCGTCGCGCATCACCGTGACGCGGTCGGAAATCTCGATGACTTCCTTCAACTTATGCGTGATGAAGACGACGGTCTTGCCGCCTTCGACCAGATTGCGGATGGCGGCGAAGAGGTCTTGCGTTTCGCTCGGCGTCAAGACAGCGGTCGGCTCATCGAGGATGAGTATCTCGGCGCCGCGGTACAAGGCCTTGAGGATCTCGACACGCTGGCGCATGCCCACGGGTATATCGGCGATGCGCGCGTTGGGGTTGACGTTTAGGCCGTATTCTTGGGAGAGCGCTTCCGTGTCCGTTATCGCCTGGGCGATGTCAATGCGAATGCCCTGCTTGGTCTCGCGGTTGAGGATGATGTTTTGGGCGACGGTGAAAGAATCCACCAGCATGAAGTTCTGATGCACCATACCGATGCCCAACTCGATGGCGACCTGCGGATTGCCGATTTCCACTTCGTCGCCGCGGATGAAGATGCGGCCGGAGGTCTGCTGTTCCAGGCCATACAAGATCTTCATCAAGGTAGATTTGCCTGCGCCGTTTTCGCCGACTAGCGCGTGAATCTCGCCGCGCTCAACCGAGAAGCTGATGTCGTCGTTGGCATGCACGCCGTTGGGATAAATCTTGTGGATGTTCTGAGTTTCGATGATTGGCATTGGAATTTTTATGGGCAGTTAGCTGTTTTGGGTCGAGCCGGCGCTTCGCCCGCCTTCAATTCGGTTGTCCATGCGTTGGCGACTCGCCGACGAGCGACGACTCTTAGCTCGCGCATCTAATGGCGGAAATTCTCATCATCCTTGACAAAATCGAAAGCCTCAACAGAAGGGATGCGAAAGGAAAATGTCGTGGCGCCGTCTCGGTTCGATACCGCGAAATCGCCTCGGTTGATGATGTCCATGCCGATAAGTAAATCGGTGTCCGTGAGTTCTCCCAATACGACCGCTACATCTGGAAAATGGAAATTGCTGAACAACACCAGATTCACAAAATAGAACGGGACATCATTTGCAGTACCCTGGACATGATGTACTTGGGTATATCCGCCGGCCTCCAGGCCAAGCTCAGCGACGGCGCGGCTGGTAATCATGCTGTTTGTAGCCCCAGTGTCCCATAGGGCGTTGAATTGCCGGCGCGGGGGTTGTTTGGTCTCGCTATCCGGCGCCCATGCCTTATAGACGGCACAGGGCGAAACCAGTCTGTTTTGCGTCGAGCTAGACTTTACTGTGAAGCTGTATCGGGTAGGATTCATTTGGTCGAAACCGGCATTATGCCGGGCGTGCTTATGACAACAGTGAGCGCCTCGGGATCTTCACTCAATGGTTGCATGAGCACAGTGCCGTATTCGTGTTCCGCGTACAAAGCGTTTGCGGCTTGCCGGTAATCGTCGAATATGCCGAGCACTTCTTTTCCCTTGATGGCAACGAGTTTGCCATCGTGCTCCTGCGCCAGTTCCCGCTCGATAGTGAGAAAGTACCTGTATTCCTTCAATAGCGGCTTTTTCATCCGAGCGCCCTCCACGCTACCTCTAATATAGAAGTCTATAACGCCCTCGTTCACGCTGTTATGTGTCCAGTAAACGGGCGATTCAAAGAACCGCCCCTACAATACGACACTTGCGATTTCTCTATGTCACAGTCGGCGGCCGACGCGCTACCGACCGGCGCGAATAGCGCTCCCCCTCCCCAATACAATGGGGAAGGAGTTGGAGGGTAGGGGAAACCCAGCCCTACATATCATCCATCATCAAGTCGTCGATGCTCATGCCGGCTGTCGGCATGTCGGCGCAAGCCGTGCCAACGGCCGCCATCATGTCTTCGCTTGTGAAGACCGTCTGGACCTCGATGTCACCGTTGACGACAGCTGCTTCAGCCGCTTCCACCATGGCCTTGATGTCATCGGTGGCGGCCGCATCGTAGAACTCATTCTTGGCCAGCCCGACACCGCCCTCGGGGATACCCAGGCTCTCGGAGCTGCCATAGGGCAATTCGCCGTCCAGGTGCAGGGTGATGGCGCGGAAGATCGAGTTGTCGACATTTTTCATCATGCTGGTCAGGATGCGCTCGGCTTGGTCGGGATCGGTCTCGGCGACGATGGTCGCCTGATCCGAGTCAACGCCGATGGCGAAATGTCCCTGTTCCTGCGCCGCTTCAAAGACGCCGACGCCGGTGCCGCCGGCAACCTGGAAGACGATATCGGCGCCCTGTTCGTACATCGCCAGCGTGATTTCCTTGCCGCGAGCCGGATCGTTCCAACTGCCGGCATACTGAACGATGCTCTGCGATTCGGGATTGACCAGGCAAGCGCCTTGTTCATAACCGACGATGAAATCGTCGATCACCGGGATCTGCTGCCCGCCGACCGCGCCGATGATTGGCGCATCATTGGCGCCATCCATCATGCTGGTGGTGATGGCGGCGGCGAAGACGCCGGCCAGGAAGCTGCCCTGGTTCTGGGCGTAGGTCATCGAATAGACATTGGCGCAGGCATCCACGCAGACGTCCATGTCGCCATAAGGCATCGGCGCGTCATAGAACATGAAGTGCTTATCCGGGTAATTGTGCGCATTGGCAGCCATGAAGCTGATCATCTGGAAGGTGCCCGCGATAAGGATGTCGTAGGAGTCGCTATCGGCCATGACATCCAGCAAGCCCGATTCCCAATTGGCGGGATCAATGCCCAACTCGACCGTGTCGGTTTCGATGTCATATTCATCCGCGATAGCGTCCATGCCGCGCTGGGCGCTATCAAAGAAGGACTTGTCACCGAGCGTTCCATTAATCACCGACACGACTCTCAATGGTTCATCCTGGGCGACAGCCGTGAACGCCATCAAGAATACAAGCATCGCTGCAAGCGCAAAACCTAGCTTTTTCATTTGAGTCCTCCACTGAATTGTGTTAGGTCAGATTCAAGTCTGATGACAGTATTATAACCAGCCGGCGTCGTTTCGGCAAAATTCTTCCGAGGGACTGGCTCAGTTGACCTGTGCGCTGCTTCAGCTCTTGCTCATGCGGCGATTTCTGGAGCTCGAGCCGCATCGCTGGCCGCTGTGGGAACGCTGTCCGGGCTTATCAGCCATTTGCACAATCAACGAATTGCCCTAAGCGAGAAGCCCTTGGCAAACTGAAGAGCAGTGTGTGTTCTCCATAGCTATGCCGCCGCAATCATGCCCAGCGGCAGTTGCAGCGACTCAAGCTCCTGTCCCGTCTCCAGCAGCGCGTTCAAATCCGGTCCGTCGGGGAAAACATACCAACGGATGTCCAGTTGAATCTCGGACGTTTCGGCGGCATCGGCCGGTATGAGCATGATGTAGTCGTCGCGGTAAATGGTATGGTGTTTCATCCAGGGATGCGGCATCGCGCCCCAGCCGGGCCAGGTCTCGAAACGACGGATCGTTTCACCGTCAGCGTCCAGCAGGCTCAGCGCGAGCGCGTATGCCAGGGGCGATTGCGCTTCGACTCGCCAATATAGAGTGATCGGGATGCGGTCGCCGGGCGACCAGGTCTGCGCCGGCGGCAGCTCGTAACCTGCGAGGCGCAGGTCGCCCCATTGTGCATCGGCGGCTGCAGCGGCCTCTGGCAGCGCCGCTAACGCGGGCGGATGATCGTAGTTGGGGATGATGTAGCGAATTGGCGCGAACAGGCTGAATGCGAGCAGAGGCAGGGCAATCAAAGCCGGCGGGATCCGCAATGCGCAGAGGCCCAGCGCCAGGAACAGGCTCGCCGATGTGATGTACGGGAAGAGCAGACGGCCCGTGCTGGCCCAAGTCTGCGTGCTCCAGTACATGAGCAGGGCCGCGCCCAGCGTCAGCGTCAGAGCGAGGAAGGCGCAGGCGCTGATGAGCTTTGTCGACCGGCGCTGCGCCCAAAGAAAGCGGATCATGCCGGCGGCGCTCAGCAAGGTCAAGACATCCATCAGAAGATAGAAGCGATCGTCGACGACGATGTTGAAGGCGCCAAAGACCGCCCAGTAGCTGATGCGCAAACCCTGAAACTCTTGCAGGACAAGCTGCCCGGGGCTGATGGAGCGGCGTCCGAAATTGTCGAGCATGGTCGCTGTGCCGAATGGCTCGCCGTAGAGGGCGAGGTTGCGCAGATACCACCAGCCGGCAATGACCAGGCAGCAGAGGGCGGTCGCGCCAAGGAAAATCATGAATCCGCGCCGTTCCCGCGATTGCCTGAAGACCCAAAGGGCAGCGAGCGCGGCGACGAAACCCGGAACCAAACCGCTAAGTTTGGTCAAGGCCGCCAAGGCAATGAGAAGGGCGAGGATGATGCTGCGCCTGGTCTGGAATCCCCGCCGCAACATGAGCAGCATGTTCCAGGCGATCAGAGCTGAAAGCATGTTCACAAGCGTGTCATTGCTGACGGAGGCGCTGATGAAGAGGAATTGCGGATTGAATGCGGTAAAGGCGGCCGCCAGCAGCGCAAAGCCGGGGCGCGCCGGCTGGAGCGTCCGCGCCGACTGATAGACAGCGCCGACAGTCACCGCGCCCATGCCCAGCGATACAAGGCGGATGATGTACAGGGCGAGTGAAGAACCGCGTAGATCGGGCGGGTATACCTGCTTGTAGATCAGCAGATTCTTGTTGCCCAGTTGCAGGGGATCGCCGATGATGGGAAATGGACTGGGCAGAAAGCGATCGTCAAAGTCAGTCGTGTCCATGATGCTGAAGATGCCGGCCATCAAGAGATAGTAGAGCGGCGGCTGGCTCGCTTCCTGGCCATAAAGGTTATCGTGATCGGCCGATTGCAGCGGCAGCTCGCCCCGCTCGGCGATCCACTTGATGACGCCCACATGCTGAACCGTGTCCGAGGCTTCAAAGTTGGGGGCGGCATACCAGTAAAACAAGCCGACCAGAAAAAACGCGACGGGCAATAGAACATGCAGGGGCAAACGCTCAATCGCGCCTGCGAATCTCAAAACGATCAGGCCTCTCGCAGCCTTGTCCAAACGCTAAACATTCTATCATGGCTAGCCGATTCTTTGGCTTGCTCCGCCGGTTGGGAACCCGTTGATTGCCGAATCCGCTTCCTGTTAACCCTTTGGTTTTGCCCTTTGCCTCTTTGTGGTTAAACTACGCGCAGCGCTCCATTCAAGCGAAAGTCCCCTTGCTATGAAACTGATCATCGATACCGACGCTGGCGTCGACGACGCGCAAGCCATCATGCTAGCCCTGTCAGATCCGGAAGTCGACGCGCTCGCCATCACCACCTTGACCGGCAATGTACACATCCGGCAGGTCAATCCCAACGTCCTGACCATACTCGAGATTATGAAACGCGATGTGCCGGTTTATGCCGGCATTGTCCGCCCCTTGATCCACGAATGGGAGGACGCCGCCGAATTCCACGGCGGCGATGGCTTGGGCAATTTGCGCGACCGGCCGGCCTTGACCCGTTCCATTGAAGACGAACACGCTGTCCAAGCGCTGCTGCGCCTCTCGCGCGAGCACGAGGGAGAGCTGACGCTCATCGCCCTGGGTCCGCTGACGAACATCGCCGCGGCCCTGCGCCTCGATCCCGGCTTTCCCGCGCGCATCAAGCAATTCGTCTTCATGGGCGGCACCATCGCCGCCCAGGGCAACACCCCCAATTTGACGGCGGAATACAACATCTATACTGATCCGGAAGCGGCTTTCATCGTCTTGTCCGCTTTTTCCGACGCCACCATGCTAAGCTGGGAGACGACGCTGGCGCACGGATTCGTCTGGGACAAATTCAATGCGCTCTGCGCGATCGACAGCGTCAACGGGCGCTTCTTCCGCGCCATTTCTCAGGAGACGGCCGAGCGCCTCAAGACGACTTTCGCCCGTCCCGCTTATCTTCTGCCGGATCCCCTCGCCATGGCGATCACTTTGCGCCCTGAGCTGATTCGGGAGAGCGGCAAGTATTTTGTCACGGTCGAGCTGAACGGCCAGCATACGCGCGGCCAAACGGTCATCGACTACAACTGCGTGAGCGGTCGCGCGCCTAATGTCAACGTCATTCAGGCGCTGGATACGGACGGCGTCTATCAGATGTTTGTCGAAGCGCTCTCTCAAAGCTGATGCCGATTTCTGCGTTTCCAGTAACACCAGGAAAGGAATGCAACAATCTGAAGAACGGTGTAGGGGCGATTCTGTGAATCGCCCGCCGACACAGGCTCGAATTTTAGGGCGACAAATAGTGTCGCCCCTACATATCGACCTTGTGCTGAATTTCGCATGACTTACTTGGTGTTACTTCTGTGGTGAATTAACCTATGACGACTGCGCAAATCATAACTCTGCTCAATCACATCAGCGCCGCCCCTGACTTCAGGGCCGCGGCGATATACAGCCGGCTCTCACGCTTGCTGGAGGCGCCGGCGCCCGCAAACAGTTGCCTGCTGCTCGGCGCCGTTGGCGCGGTCATCCGCGACATTGCGTCCGAGTTGGACCTGCCCTGTGTCCCAATTGGCGCAACCGGCAACCTGGGTATTGAGATCGGCGACCCGACGGCCGAACTCGATCTGCTCGTCAGCGCCCACATGGACCGGCCCTGCTTCCGTGTGCTTGATTTGCGCGAGCGCAGCCTCTACCCGCTTTGCGCCATTCGCGTGCCGGGCGCTGAATATGAGTGCGAGGGCGTCGCCCTGCGTTATACGGGTGAAGAACTGGCGGTCGCCGCGCGCGGCAGCCTGCATTTCCGCAAATCCGATGGTGATTGCCACATCAGTTTTCGGCCCGACGCCGGCGAACTGCGCTGGGGCGATACCGTTGCGATGCGCGTGGCGCCGGAACTGCGCGACGGGCTAGTCCTTGGCGCCGGACTCGATAACGCCATCGGCGTCCTGCTCGCTCTGCTATCCGCCCAGGCCCTCAGCAAATTTGCGCCGGACGCCATCGCGCGACGCAAGATCCTCTTCGCTTTCACCGACCAGGAAGAGGGACCGCCCATCGGCCTTTTCGGTCAAGGCGCATCACGCCTCGCCCATGTTTTGCCGCCGCCCCGCCTCGGCTTCATCAATATCGACGGGCACAACATCGACGAAAAGACCAGCCACCGCCCCGGCGTCGGCGCCTCTCACGCCTTTGTATCCGGCGCCGGGCGCGGCTCGGTTGTGCCCCTGGATTATCAAGCGCTGGCGGAGTCCCTGGCGGAGGCGGTCAATCGGGCCCGACCGGGCACGGCGCGGCTGAACTACAGCTACGTCTCCCGCAGCGACGACATGCTGCTCGCAACCTGGTCGCGCCCGGTCGGCTTGACCGGTGTGATTGTGGCCAACGCGCATACGACCGAAGAGGCGGCGGCGCTGAACGACATCGTCGCGGCCGCGCATTGGATTCCGGCTTTTATCCGGCAAGTTCTGTAGTGGCGTCTCGCCGGACAGCGCCGGTGGCCGAATCTGCCCGACCCTTGCGCCTCTTTTAATTGGCACGCCGCAGCGTAGGGGCGAGCGGCGGTCAGTGTCTACGCGACCCGATGGCTCGCCCTCTTTACGCCTCTGCGCCTCTATAGCAAAAAAATCTCTGCGCCCTTTGTGCCTTTGCGCCTTTGTGGTAAAAATCCCCATACCCAACCCCCTTCAGCAAGGAATGTGATATGCCCACTCGCTCTCCCATGCACCAGCAGATCGACACCCTGCCCGAGCTCGTCCGCGCCATCGTCAAACCCTTTGATGCCGCCGCCCGCCGCGCCTTCAATTTCGAGACCTGCACCGCGGTCAAGCGCATCTACCTGGTCGGCTGCGGCGACAGCCACCACGCCCCGGTCGGCGCCGAACTGGCCTACCAGCAGCTCACAGGCGTGCCGACGCAAGCGCTCAGTTCGCTGCCCTTCAGCCGTTACACAGCCGGTTACTTGCCCGCGACCGGCCCAACGACGAATCTGGTCATCGGCGTCTCGGTGTCTGGCGCGGTCAGCCGCACGATTGAAGCGCTTGATATGGCGCGTCAGGCCGGCGCTGTCACGGTGGCGCTGACTGGCAATCCGGGCGGGCCGCTGGGGCAGGTTGCGGATCATGTTTTCGAAACCGCCGTCCCGCCGCTGCCCGACGAATTGGCCGGCATGGTTGTGCCCGGCGTCCGCTCTTATCTCGCTTCGCAGATTGCCCTTTATCTGGCGGCGATCCGCATCGCCGAGGTGCGCGGCGCAATGACGACCCGCGCGGCCGATGCCGAACGCCGCCTCCTCGGCGACATGGCGGATGCGCTTGAGGCGACCGTCCGGGTATGCGAGCCGATCGTTGACGAGCTGGCGCGGACCTGGCGCGACGCCGCCACCTTTGAATTTGTCGGCGCCGGACCGCTCTATGGCGTTGCGATGTTCAGCGCCGCCAAGGTCCTGGAAGCCAGCGGCGACCCGGCTCTGGCGCAAGAAACGGAAGAATGGTCCCACCTGCAATACTTCATCGCCGATTCCGCAATCCCGACATTTCTACTCTCCGCGAACGGATTTGACGCCGATCGTATGGCGGAGGTGGCGCGCGCTGCCCAGAGCATCGGCCGGCCCCTGGCGCTGGTATCAAGCGAAGACGCAGTCGAAATCCGCCAATATGTCGCGGCGCTTTTGCCGATGCCGACGGACCTTCCGGAGCGCTATGCGCCAATCGTCTACAGCATCCCCGGTGAATTGTTCGCCGCCGCCCGCGCCGCCGCCATAGGCGCGCCTTATTTCCGCGATTTTGAAGGCGGACGCCGCGTCGACTGGGCCGATGGCGCCAGCCAGATCCGCTCGAGCCACATGATCACGGAATTGAAACGCTAAGCGATGGGCGCGCCTCGATTCCTTGCCCAATGCCGCGGCGACACAAGCGCGATTGCAGGGGCTGCTCTTGGGCCGTCCTCTCGGCGCCTTCAGCGCACTCGCTATACTTGGTGGTAAAATCATCCTCTACATCCGCCCGCCAAACGGAATTGTCGAACAATGCCCGATCCAGAATTCATTGCCGTTGGCAGCGTCATCATAGACGACATCGTTTATCCGGATGGACGCACGAGCATGGGCGTGCTGGGCGGGGGCGGCACACACGCCGCTTACGGCATAGCCATGACCGGCGCGCGACCGGGTTTGGTGGCGCTGGTAGGAGAGGATCTACCGGCCGAGATCCGCGCGCGGCTGGAGCGAGATTTCGATATTCACGGCTTGGTTTGGACGGCGCATCCACAAGTGCGCGGCTGGCAGATTTTTGAGTGGAATGGCTTGCGCAACGAGATCTTCCGCGTCGATGTCATTGAACCCTTCATGTACGGTCCCGATGCGCAAAACCTCGATATTCCCTTTGAGCCGCCGCGGGGGATGACACTCCTGCGCGGGCCGGGGCAGGTGGCCGAATGGCGCAGACGTTTCCCCGGGACAACGCTCTTATGGGAGCCGGTGCGCGTCTTCATGCTCAGCGCCGACAGGTATGCCTTCAAGACCGGCATCCAGCAGGCTGATATCGTGTCCCCCAACCTGCATGAAGCGCAGACTATGTACGGCATAAGCGACGAAGTGGAGATCATGCGCCGCATGCTGGAGGACGGCGCGCGCGTCGCCGCCCTGCGCATGGGCGAACTTGGCTCATTGCTGGCGCAGCGGGGCGACGACCGCGCCTATTACATACCGGCGGTGGACGTACCCGAACTGGTCGACCAGACCGGCGCCGGGAACAGCTATTGCGGCGGCTTCCTGGTCGGCTTCTGTCGCAGCGGTGACCTGGTGGAGGCCGGTTGTTTTGGCGCGGCCGCCGCCGCCTTCACCCTGGAGCATGTCGGTTGCGCGGAGATTCCGTCGGACCGCGCCGCGCAATGGCAGCATCGCCTTGAGCAGGCTCGGGATGGCGTCCGATCCGTGCATCTTTGATTCGACGCAGGAATTACAGTTAGATAAAGAAAATAATTTTAACTTTTAGTTTCATTCCGGTTGGTCGGATATATGACGGGTGCTACATGCGAGAATGGTCAGAAACATTACGAAATATTGATTGTCCAGGCGATTGAGCAGCATCTTCTGATAAAAATTGTTTTGCGTTTCTCAGGACTATTGGTTATAATGCGCTAGTGATTCTAAACATTGGAGACCGGCCGTGGAAACAGCGGAAATCCTCAACGATCACGAACGGCGCATCTCATACATTGAAGGCAGATTGGATTCTCTTGCCACGAAAGAACTTGTGTTGCAGTTGAACGCGGAGCTTCTCAAGGAGATAACGCTAAAAATAGACCAACAGACGGCGGATCTTCGCGCCGAAATGAGCGAAATCCGCGGTGAAATTCATGGTCTTGATGACCGAATCAATGATCAGGACAAGAAATACACCAAACTGGCGGGCGCGGCTGTCGCCATTGGCCTCATACTCTCCTTGCTCGTCGGCGTCGCAAACGTCCTTGTGGCGTCAGTGAATGCCGGTCTCTTGCAGATCCCGTAGTCCGAAGCCCTGCGACCGATCCGCTTCCGGATATAGATCACTCTTGCTGCGACCGCTTCAAAGCCTGTTGTCGATGAACTGACGATGCCACTCCTCCAGGGTGAGAAGCGCCCAGAGTTGACGACTGTTGTCTTGCCGGCTCTGTTCGTGCTCGCGGATCAGCTGCTCGACAGCCGCCTGATTCAGCAATCCGCGCTGGCGCGCCCGCGCGCTGAGCAGGATGTCGCGCGCCGGCGCCATGTCCCGCCGCAGCCAGGCGCCCAAAGGGATGCCGAAGCCGTGTTTCTTTCGATCTATGATTGCATCGGGCAGCTTGCCCCGCGCCGCCGCCTTTAAGATCAACTTCGTCATGGCGCCTTTGAGTTTCAGATTGATCGGGATCGTCGCCGCAAATTCCGCCAGTTTGTGATCGAGGAAGGGCGCCCGCGCCTCCAGCGACGCGGCCATGCTGCAGCGGTCGGCCTTGATGAGCAAGTCGTCGGGCAAGTAGGAGCGCATGTTGGCGCTCAGGATCAGGGCGACCGGGTCGCGCCCGCCCCCATCGATATAAGCCGCCAGACCAGGGCTGTGGAGCTTGGCGCCCGGAAGCATCTCATGCAGCAGATCCGCGCTGAAGACGCGGACGAGATCAAAATAGGCGTCGGCCGCGGGCTTGCCGGCGGCTTGGGCGAAGCGCCGCGCCCGCTTGATCGGGTCGTAGTAGGCCGTGCCTTCCGGCAGGCGCTTGAGCGCGGCCGACGCGGCAAGCAAAAGCGGCCGGGGCAGAATAGACAGCTTCTGGAAGAGCCGGGCCGCATAAAATCGTTCGTAACCGGCGAAGAGCTCATCGCCGCCGTCGCCGGTCAGGGCGACGGTGACCTGTTCGCGCGTCAAGCGGCTGACCAGATATGTCGGAATGGCGCTGCTATCGGCGAAGGGTTGGTCGTGCTGCCAGACGAGATCGGACAGCAATGAAAGCGCCGTCGGCTTGACGCGAAAGGACTGATGCGCTGTGCCCAGTTCCCGCGCCGCCCGCTCGGCCCAGGCAGTTTCGTCGAAGCTGTCATCGCCTTCAAAGCCGATGCTGAATGTCTTGATCGGCGCATTGCTGTGGCGGCGCATCAAAGCGACGATTAAGCTGCTGTCCAGACCCCCGCTCAGGAAGGCGCCGAGCGGCACATCGCTCATCAGCCGCAGCTTGACCGCTTCGTCGATTTCTTCGCGCAGCGCCTCGAGGTAGGTGTCGGCCCGCGCCGATGGATCGGAGGGGGCGATTGACGGCAATTCCCAATAGCGCCGGCTGCGCGCGGCGCCTTCCCCATCCAGCGCCAGCAGCGATGCCGGTTCCAGCATTTGAATGCCGCCGAAAGCGGTGTCGGGCGCCGGTATGTAACCGAAACTCAGATAATCGGCCAGGGCCTGCGGCTCATTGGCAAAGCGCGATTGAACGGGCAGGGACGGGTGCGCCAGCAGCGCCTTGATCTCGCTGGCGAAAAGGAAGACCCGGCGGTCATGATAATAATAGAGCGGCTTCTGCCCGAAGCGATCGCGCGCCAGCAGCAGTTGACGCTTCCACCGATCCCAGAGAGCGATCGCGAACATGCCGCGCAGCCGTTCCGGGAAGGCGGCGCCGGCATCTTCATAGAGATGCGCGATCGTCTCGCCATCGCCGTCCGTTCGAAAGCGGTGCCCGCGTCCGTCGAGCTCTGCCCGCAATTCGCGGTAGTTGTAGATCTCGCCATTGAAGATGACTTGCAGCGCGCCATCCTCATTGGCTAAAGGTTGATCGCTGCCTCTAATATCGATGATTTTCAGGCGGCGCATCGCCAAGCCGACATTGCCTTCGATGAAATAGCCTTCGTCGTCCGGCCCACGATGGCGCAGCCGGTCGCTCATGGCTTTGAGCGCCGACTTGTCAACCGGCTCGCCGTCGAATTGAATGATCCCGCAGATGCCGCACATGGCGCGATTCCCCGCCCGTGAACAGGCTCATTCTAGCATTATCTGTTTTGAATACACGGACCGCGCGCGAATCACGCTTGCATGCGGGTATAGCGATTGCGAGTCGCGCTATCCCGTTGCTACGGTTAAGGGCCGGGGATGGAATTGACAAGCGACATTTACGATTCTCATAGCGGGCTGTGAAGGACTCCGGCGCCTTCGCGGCGGATGAATTGGACCTAGCTCTCGGGCGAGCGCAGATGCCAATCGGTCGCGCCCTGATAGGCCTGCCCCAGGCGCAGCAGACGAGCCTCGGTGAAGGGCGCGCCCAGGATCTGCATGCCAATGGGCAAGCCCCGCTCGTCGAAGCCACAGGGCGCGCTCAAGCCGCAAATCCCGGCCAGATTCGCCGATATCGTCAAGACATCGGCCAGGATCATGCGCAAGGGGTCGTCGCTGACCTCGCCAAAGCCGAAGGCGGTCGTCGGCGCGACCGGCGCGATTAGCGCGTCCACCTGCTGAAAGAGCGTGTCAAAGTCTTGCCGAATGAGGGTGCGCACAGCTTGCGCCTTGCCGTAATAGGCATCGTAGTAACCGGCTGACAATGTGTAGGTGCCCAGCATGATGCGGCGTTTGACCTCGGCGCCGAAACCGGCGCCGCGGGTTTTCTTGTAGCTGTCGATCAGGTCGGCGCCTTCGACGCGCGCGCCGAAGCGGACGCCATCGTAGCGCGCCAGGTTGGCGCTGGCTTCCGCCATGGCGATGATGTAATAGGCAGGCAAGCAGTATTCGGCATGCCGGAAGCGCACTTCCCGCACTTCGGCGCCCAGCGCTTTGAACTCCGCAACCGCGCCGCGCACCGTCGCTTCAACTTCGGGCTGCAAGCCTTCAGCAAAATACTCCGTCGGCAGCCCTATCTTCAACCCGCGGATATCGCCCGACAAGCCGGCGAGATAATCGGGCGCGGCCTCTGGCATGCTTGTGGAATCGAGCGGATCATGCCCGGCAATTACCGCGAGCAAGCGCGCGACATCTTCAACATTGCGCGCGAAGGGACCGGTTTGGTCAAACGATGAGCCATAGGCAATCAAGCCGTGGCGGGAGACGCGGCCGTAACTGGGTTTGATGGCGCTGACGCCACAGAAAGAGGCCGGCTGCCTGATGCTGCCGCCGGTATCGCTGCCGAGCGTCGCCATCGCCATATTCGCGGCGACCGCTGCCGCGCTGCCGCCGCTGCTGCCGCCCGGCACACGCTCCAAATTCCAGGGATTGCGCGTGGGAAAATAAGCGCTGTTTTCGGTGGACGAACCCATTGCGAATTCGTCCATATTGAGCTTGCCCAGCATCACCGCGCCGGCCTCATACAGCCGGGAGACGGCGGTCGCGTCAAAGATCGGGCGATAGCCTTTAAGGATCTTCGAGCCGCAGGTGGTTTCGATGTCCTTGGTCGAAAGAACATCCTTCAGGGCAATCGGAATCCCGAGCAGCGGCCGCTCATCGCCGTCGGCGCGCGCTTCATCGGCTTGCCCCGCCTGCCGCAGCGCCAGGTCGGCCGTCACCGAGAGGTAGGCGCCGATTGACGGGTCCTGCGTCTCGATCCGCTCCAGGTGCGCCTCGGTCAATTCCAGCGCCGAAATCTCGCCAGCGCGCATCTGCTCCAGCGCCTGCCCGATGGTCAAGCTGGTCAATTCGGTCATTCAGTCCACCTTATGCGGTCTCTGCTCATGTCGTTATCTGCTGGGCTTGTCCCATTGTCGCTAGCTCGCGTTCGCCATTGGTCCACCCTCTCATTCCCTCCGCATAAATGGGTAAGAAGCGAGTGGCGTGGCGTCAGGCGATCTTCGGGCCCGTTAGTTGATACAAGATCACAGCAAAGACAATGAACGTTAGACCGGTAAATAAGCAGGCCGATTGAAACGCGCTGGTCTTTGGAGCGATGACTTCCTCGTGCTGTTTCCATAGCTTAGTGCTGTTTCCATAGCTTAATGTATTGTGCAAGCAAGTTTGCCCTGTATTCCGCGGGTGTTAACTTCCGCCACTTTTCTAATGCGCGTTCTCTTGGCTGAATAATTGCGATTGGCTGATAGCGAGGCCACATGACAGCCAAAGTAGAGAAAACTGCAAGTAGATCCAACAACACAAACAAACGAATGGCGTCAACAGTAACTTTAGCTGCCAGATCGGAGACATTTGCAAAGGCAAACAGCACAAGGGCCATAGCGGAACTAAGGATCGTAAATCCAAATTTTGCCTTTGCCTCTAAGATTTCGTGTGTCTTTATCGTGGCCTCGATCACACTGTCAAGGCGTTTGATGATATCTTGTTCCGCTTCCAGCGGATCCTGTGTTACAATGTTGGCGTCAGTATCCATCATAGCTGCGAGTAGACTAACCATGCTCAGCGATGAACCGCAGAATAATAACAGACAACAAGGTGAATCGGTAGAATTGATACCGTTGGCGCCCTTGCTTGAGAATCCAGACCCGGACTTTGACGTGGTAGTTGAAAGGCGTAGCAAAGACATACCGGGTCGGATAAAGCCAGCCATAAGAGACAAGCGCCCGACGCCTCCCAACCCCGAAAACAAGCAAGCCTAGTTGTATAGTCCCGTAGTGAGAACACGGACGGGCTCCTATCGACCCGTCGCGTCGCCGTCAACTTTCTTAACAAGGAATGCAAATCAACGGCGGGCAACCCGTCTCACGTTGAGTCGCTGTGGGATTCCTAGTAGCAACAAGTAAGTCTTGCAAAAACTGATTGGAATTCTATAGCAAGCAACAGTGGGCGAGCCACCGTGTCGCGTAGACACTGACCGCCGCTCGCCCGTACACCCGGTCTCATCTTGCACCGTAGGGGCGACTCTGTGTGTCGCCCGCAACTATGCCGCAAAAACGATGCGCATTTTTAAATGACTTTCTTGCATATATTTAGGCGGACGGGGATGAGGTAGAAAAAGCGCGGCGGCTCAACCCAGTAGCTTACAAGCCCTTCAGACTCTCATTTTCCGTTGTTCATTTCTTTGACTAAGACAAGTCATCATTAGCGAGAATCTGTGGCCTGAAGGACTGCGTCCCCGTCCACTATTCCCCCTCCGCCATAGCCGCCGTCCAGACGACTGGCGGCGGCCAATTACCGTCCTGGATTTCGGCCGCGGTAAGTTGATATATCGCGAGGGCTTCACCGGTTGCGCAGTCGCCGGCGTGGGGCGACTGGTCCTGACATGTCAGTGCCCCGGTCAATCCAGCGTAGTTTTCCGTGGCGGCCAGGGCGTCTCTCAAAGCGCTGCGGCCGATCACAAGCGTTCCGTCATCCCGCTCCTCAGCCGCCGCCTCTACCGCTTCAAACAGCAGGTTGGCGGCGTCGAATGCGTGGGCGTGCGAGCTGCCGGACGGCCCGGCCTCGTCGATTTCTTGCCTCCATGTCTCCAGGAATGCTTCATAAGCCGCGCCGGAGACATGCGGAGAGGCCACATAGAGGCCGATTGCCGCATCGCCCGCTGTTTGGCTGTATTCGGACGAGTAGCCGGATTCCGCTGTCAGCATGAAAATGTCTTTCAGCGCGGGCGTTTCCGCAATTGCTTGGATGACCAGCCGCATCTCGTCCTCGAAGAGCGGAAAGAATACAAGCTCCGCGCCGCTTTCGGCGATCGCGCTGATTATCTCGCTCACATCGGTTGCGCCCTTGCTGACTTCCCCCTGGAAGACGACTTCGCCTCCCAAGCTCGTAAAGGTAGCGGCCATCGCTCCGGCCAGGCCCGTAGTATAAGGGTCGCCATCATCGATCGTCGCTACGGTAGCAACGCCCAGCACCGATATCGCAAAGCGCGCGCTCAATTCGCCTTGAAAGAGATCGTTATGCCCTGTGCGGAAATAACCGGGTTGGTAAAGGCCGCCGGCTTCGCGGTCCGCGCTGGTCAAGAAGGGCGACGAATTCGCGGGCGAGATCATGAGGGCGCCCGCTTCGCTGATCACCGGCAGCGCGCCTTTGGCCGCCAGCGAGCAATTCGTCCCGATGATGCCGACAATCGAAGGCCGGGCTACCAGTTGCTGCGCCATGTCCCGAGCGATTTCCTCCGAACAGGCGCTGTCTTCCCATGTGAAGACAATGTCGCGACCCAGCAGCTCGCCATTCCGTTCCAATACCGCGAGTTGAATCGCTTCGACGATGGCAATCCGCGTGGGCGGACCGGAGAAGTTCAGCAAGCCGCCGAATTCAATGGCTTCGCCGGGGGCAATTTCTACACAGCCCAGCGGATCTTCGCAGCCATTATCAGCGAAGGCCGCGGCGCCGAATCCCAAAAACAAGAGCACGAGTGCCGGAACGATATAGAGGTATCTCATGGCGTCGGTTCCCCCTCCCCGATTTGGCGCATTCGCCATCTTCTGCAGACTGCCGCATTATGCACCAGGGCCGCCTCAATAACCAGACGATTCCGCACCCGACGCGTGAAGCCCCGCCTCGATTGAAGTGGCATCGTTGCAAACGTCTTATCGCCCGGGCGACGCAGTGGCTCATCCAGTCCGCGTTAGCGCCCGATCTCGCCCCAATGCCGCTGCACTTGCCGCCGCGTCGCCTCCGGCGGACCATTGTTCTCAATCACGACATCAGCCTGTCGCAGCTTGTCCGCCTGGCTATTCTGCAGGGCCATGCGCTGTCTTGCCGCCGCCTCTGGCAGGCCACGCTCGCTGCGGAGCCTCTTAAATTGCGTCTCAGGACTTGCATTCACCACCCAGACGGCATCTGCCGCATTCTTGAGATCGCCCTCGAGCAGCTTGATCGCTTCGATCACGATTACATCCGCCGCCGCCGCGCGAACCATACTGTCGATCTTTTGCCGGACCGCTGGATGCGTGATCGATTCCAGTTGTTTCAATTTGACGGGATCGGCGAACACAATTTTGCCAAGGGCGGCGCGCGCGATTTCCCCGTCGGCGCCCAGGATGCCAACGCCAAATGCGCTGAGAATGTCGTCGTAAGCCGCTTCGCCTTTCCGCAGGACCTGATGCGCGACCCGATCGGCGTCAATCGCGGCTGCGCCCAGTTCCGCCAGGATCGCCAGAACGAAGCTTTTGCCCACAGCAATGTTGCCGGTCAAACCGATGATGTATTTCTCCGGGTAGCGCCCGCTCAAGCTCGCCTCCTGATGCGCAGTCCCCGACGATTATATCAGCGATCCTGAAGACGCAGCCCGAGAGGACGCCGGGCGCGCAGTCCTTCCGCCAGCGCCTTCCAGTTATAAATGCCCAACCCGCGAACATGCTGACACCGACAATTAGAACATACATGCTAGTTTGTAGCCGGACTGGAAGAGATTCTCACTCGCGGACGGATATCGCTGCCGTTGCCGCTAGCAGCCGGACGGCGAGATGTGAGGGTCTCTTTCTTTCTATTGGGATGAGCGGCCCGGCGGAAGGATCATTCATGACGCGACGATATGCCCTCAACAGCAAGATAGAGGCGCTCAATCAGATTGATCGATACGACGGCGATATCGCGCTGGCAAGCAAGTTGCTGGCGATCCCGGCGCGCACGCTGCATAGCTGGCTGCAAAAGGAAGAGGACCTGCGGCAGCGTCATCGCGCGCGCCAGAAGCGGCAGCGGGATCGGCTTGCGGCCGAACTGCAGCTGGAGATGCTGGAGCGGGGCAAACTGATCTTGTCGCGGCTGGATGAAGAGAGGCTGGATAAAGCTCCGCTGAATCAACTGGCGACCAGCTTGAGCAGCCTGATTGCCCAGGCGCTGAAGCTGGAGGAGGTGATTGAGGAATTTGATGAGGAATCTGAAAGAGTCATCCGGCACGAATACTTCTATGACGGTGCGGTACAGGATGCTCCACCGTGGTCAGGCGCAAGTTCTGGATCACCCCGCGCGCTTCAAGGTGGTCGCCTGCGGGCGGCGTTGGGGCAAGACCGAATTGGGCAAAACGGCGCTGCTGGACGCGGCGATGCGCTGGAACAAGCGGACCTGGTGGCTGGCGCCGACCTTCATGATGGCGAGCCAGGTCTGGCGCGATCTGAAGACGAGCGTCAAATCCAGCGCTGGCGTCAAAATCAACGAGAGCGAACGCCGGATTGATTTTGTCGGCGGCGGCATGATTGCCGTGCGCAGCGCCCACTATCCGGATAGCTTGCGAGGCGAGGGATTGGATCTGGCGGTGCTGGACGAGGCCGCCTTCATGGACGCGCGGGTCTGGCCGGAGATCGTCCGGCCCATGCTGACCACGACCCGGGGGCGGGCCTTCTTCCTTAGCACGCCATTCGGCCGCAACTGGTTCTGGGAGGTATTCAAGACCGGCATGCGCGCCGACGAAGACGAGTGGATGTCCTTTCAATTCGCGACCGCAAGCAACCCGCTGATCGTGGCGGAAGAATTGGCGAGCATCCGCCGCGAGACAACCGAACACATTTGGCGCAGCGAATATCTGGCGCAATTCAGCGACGAAAGCGGGCAGGTCTTTCGTGGCCTCAGGCAGGCTGTCGCCGCCTCTCGCCCGGCCGGGCCCGAGGCCGGCCATGTTTATGTCGCCGGCGTCGATTGGGGGCGCCAGCACGACTACACCGCCATCGCCATCATTGACGCAACGGCGCGGCGCATGGTGGCGCTGGACCGCTTCAACAGGATTGGCTGGAGCCTGCAGCGCGGGCGGCTTCGGGCTTTGGCCGAGCATTGGCGGCCGAGCGTGATCTGGGCGGAAGCCAACAGCTTTGGCGCGCCCAATATCGAGGCGCTGCAGCAAGATGGCTTGCCAATGCGCAGCTTCGTCACCACAGCCAGGAGCAAATCGCCCTTGATTGAGTCGCTGGCGCTGGCGATCGAACGCGGGCGGCTCGCGCTGCTGGATGAACCCGTGTTGCTGGCGGAATTGGCGGGCTACAGCCTTGAACGGATGCCCGGCGGCAGCTACCGCTATGGCGCGCCATCTGGCCTTCACGATGATACGGTTATCGCGACCGCGCTGGCTTGGCATGGCGTGGGCCAGGGCGGCGCTCGCTTTGACTTCGTCTGATTGAGAGTAATGTCGAAAAGCAGGGGCGAGCGATGGATCGTCCTCTTCGCGCAGGCTGCGGCGCGATCCTCCCCGCTCGGCCCCCGCGATAAGTCCGGCGCGCAGCCCGGTATGAAATCTCTCAGTCTCTGCCATTTTTGAAAATCTTGTACAATGCTCGCCAACTGACAGCATAACGGAACAGAGCATATGATGCGCGAGAAAATCCTTGGCGGGCTCTACGGCCAGGCCCTGGGCGACGCCTTTGCCATGCCCGCCCAAGTCCACCCGGACGACACCGAAAGCGCCTTTGGCTGGCTTGATCGCTGGCAGGACGCGCCGGCGGACCATATCGTTCATGCCGGCTTGCCGGCCGGGCGCATCACCGATGATTCCGAGGGCGCCTTTTCGATAGCGCAGGCTATCATTGAGGCGGGCGCGGTCACGCTGGCGGCGGCGGCGGCCGGGCTGATCAATTGGTATGATCGCGCGGATGGCGACAACTCGCCTTACGTCGGCCCGAGCACGAGGCGGGCTCTGCAGGCGCTGAAGGCCGGCGCTGACCCGCGCATAACCGGGCTTTGGGGCGATACCAACGGCGCGCCCATGCGCATCTCTCCCATCGGTTTGCTGCATCCGGGCGATATCGACGGCGCGCTGGCCGATACGGTGACGGTCTGCATGCCGACGCACTTCACGCAGCCGGCCGTCTCGGGCGCGGCCGCGGTTTCAGCGGCTGTGGCCCGGGCCATGGACGAGGCCGTCTCTCTGGACAGGGTGATCGAAGCGGGTTTGCGCGGCGCGGAATGGGGCCGGGCGCATGGCCGGCGCTGGTTCGGCTGCTCGGTCGCCTTTAAGATCGAGCAGGCCCTGGCCATCGCCGGCAGCGCCGCCCCGCCCCGGACCCGCTTGCGGCGCATATTTGACGAAGTCGGCGCGACCTTAAACGTGCCGGAGACCGTCGGCGCCGCCTTTGGCATCCTGGCGATGGCGGGTGGCGATCCCAAAGAGACGGCGATCCTGGCGGCGAATCTTTCCGGCGATGCCGATACGATCGGCGCCATCGCCTGCGCTATCGCGGGCGCATACGCCGGCATCGACGCCATTCCCGCCGCTGATATCGCCGTGCTCGAAGCGGATGCCGTCTTTCAATCTTATGATGTGCCTGCTATCGCCGAAGGCCTGGACGCGCTCTGTGCGCAGTTGGCCGCCGATGGCTAAGCGCCTGGTTACGGTAGGCGATCTCGTCCTCGATCTGCTGCTGGATGTTGCCCTGCCGGTCATGGCGGACGCGCATCAGATGTCGCCCCAACTGCTCCTGGAGCCGGGCGGCGCCGGCACAACTCTGCTGGCGGCGCGTCGGTTTGGTCTGGAAGCGGTTGCCCTCGGCGCGGTGGGCGACGATGCGCCGGGGCGGATGCTCCTGGAGATGCTTGACGCCGCCGGCGTCGTGACCAGCGCTTTGGATCGGCCGGCCGGCAGCGGCACGACTACCGTTGTCGCCTTGGGCGACCGGCGGCAGGGCGGGCATGTCTTCCTCGGCCATTATGGCGATGGTCCTCCGATCCGCTTGACGCCGGAAGCGAAGGCGGAATTGCTGGCGGCCGATGCCGTATACATCGCCGGTTATTCCCTGGTCGAGGAACGTCTGCGCCCCCTGGTTGATGGCGTGTTTAGCAGCCGGGACGGGGCGTCTGCGCCTCTCTTCGTGGATGTCGGTCCTTTTCTGGGTCAACTGGCGCGGTCGGAGGTGGACGGCATCCTGGACGCGGCCGATGTCCTGCTCTTGACGGAAGAGGAGATTCCCTTCGTGACGGCCGGGCAGGCCGACGTCTCCGCTTGCCGCCGCCTGCTGGGCGATTATCCCGACTTGCTGATTGTGCTGAAGCGGGGCGCAAGCGGCTGTCAGCTTTTGGCGGCCAATCTGGACCTGGTTTGCGCCGGCTTCCCGGTAGCCCTCGTCGATAGCATTGGCGCCGGAGATGCCTTCGCCGCCGCCTTCATCTGGGCTAAATTGAACGGGTATTCGCTCGAACATTGTGGCACAATCGGCAATGCCATGGGCGCGGCCAGCGTACGAGTGCCGGGCGCGGGCCGAAACGTGCCGCGGCGGGACGATGCGCAGCAAGTCCTGGATCAATTCAACTCAGGAATCAAACTGATATGTTAAGCCACCTCGAGATTGAGACGCCGGCGGGCGACGCGCTAATCGATATCACCGATCAGGTTCGGGCGACAGTCGCCGCAAGCGGCGTGGCAGCGGGCCTTTGCGCGCTCATCGTGCCGCATACCACCGCCGGCATCACCCTGAATTCCAACCTGGACGAAGCCACGTCGACCGATATCCTGGCGGAACTCAGGCGCTTGGTGCCCACTCGCGTGGACTTCGTCCATCAGTACGATACGCCGGCCGATGCCGCCGCGCATATCAAGGCGACGTTGGTGGGCAACAGCGTCAGCCTGGCGATTGATGAAGGAGAGCTGCAAGTGGGCTGGTCGCAAAGCATCTTGTTCTACGAATTTGACGGCCCGCGCAAACGACAGCTTCAGGTGAAGATCATCGCCGGTTGAGCTAAAGGAGCCAGACTATGCCGCGCAAAATCATCATCGACACAGATCCCGGCGTCGACGACACAATGGCGATCTTCTTCGCCCTCTGCTCGCCGGAATTGGATGTTATCGGTTTGACCACGATCTTCGGAAATGTCGACACGGAACTGGCGACGATGAACGCTCTGCGCCTGCTTGAAATCGCCGGGCGGCCCGACATTCCCGTGGCGCCCGGCGCTCTAAACCCTTTGACGAAGGACTTTGAAGGTCCCGTGCCATTTGTGCATGGCGCCGATGGGCAGGGCGACATTGATCTCCCCGAGCCCGCCGGGGCGCCCCTGGATATCAGCGCCGCTCAATTCATCGTCGAGCAGGTCAGCGCAAATCCGGGCGAGATCACGCTCGCGCCGGTCGGCCCGCTGACCAATATCGCCTTGGCGCTGCGCCTGGAGCCGCGCATCGCCGATTGGGTTGATGAAGTGGTGCTGATGGGCGGCAATGCTTTGGTACCGGGCAACGCCAGCCCGGCGGCCGAGGCGAATATCCGCAACGATCCGGAGGCGGCCGACCTGGTCTTCGGCGCCGATTGGCAGGTGACGATGGTTGGCCTGGATGTCACGCTGCGCGTGCGCATGTCGCCCGACGACATCGCCGACTACGCGACGCACGGCAACCCCATGTCCGAACATATCAGCCGCGTCTTGCCGCATTACCGCAATTATTTCGAATCCAATTACGATGTCGAAGGCATCTTTGTGCACGACTCCAGCGCCATCGCTTATCTGATTGCGCCTGAGCTGTTTCAGACGCGGCGCTGGCCGATTCGCGTCGGCACACAGGGTTTGGGCCGCGGCAAGACCTGGCCCGCCACCGGCGGTCACATTTTGCCGGCTTGGGAGAATCGTCCGCTGGTTAATGTCTGCGTCGGCGTCGATGGCGAGCGGTTGGTTGCGCTGGAGGCGGAACGCCTGAGGGAGGCTTGACGGCTTGCCGCGACTTCACTTCAATCGCGGTAAATCTGCATCATGACGCCGAATTCGTTGAAGAGCATCCACTCGCGCTGTATCCGGCCGTCTTTAATTTCCTGCTGCGTGATGCCCCACATATTGACGCGGCGTCCGGATGGCGCGCCGTAGATGCCTTGGCCGCGGTGCGTGCCGACCAGGCTCCAACGCAGCGACGCCAGGTAGCCCACGGCATCATTGCCCATCCAGTAGATATCGTCTATCTGGACGACAAGGTCGGGGAAGAGCGCCATCAGACTCAGGATGAAGGACTGGTATTCGCCACGCCCATAGAAGGCGCGCCCGGTGCTGCCGCGGAATAGCAAGCCTTGGTCATAGGCCCGCCTCACTTCGCGCAGGCTGCGCCGATTCCAGATATTGTGCCAATTGCGCCGGACGAACTCTTCGACATCAAAGCCGGCTGCCGCGTCAGGCGGCGTCATGTAAGCGGGCCGGTCTTGGCCGGGCAAGCGTTCCGCCTCGCCGAAGCGCGGGTCCTCGCCGGCGGCCGGCGCCAACTCGTTGCCCAGTTTCCGCGCGACTTCCCGCAAGTCAAAACCCAACTGCTGGACCAGGGCAGCTGTGTCATAGCAGACCCACTCGGCGAAGATTTCGTTCTCAAGCGAAACGCAGTTGGCGATGCACCACAGGAAGACTTTCGCCCCGGTCGGCGCGCCAAATTTGCTGTAACCGGTGTTGTGCCCGGTGATGACGGCGCGGTGGGATGTATGGAAGCCGACATCTTCGTTCCCGGCCCAGATGATCTCATCGGCGAAGAGGCGAATATCCGGAAAAGCGTTGATGGTATGCGCAGTATCGGCGACGATTTTTTCATTCCCGTATTGCAGGCCAAAGTCATCGTAGACCCGCGAGTTGTGGCGGTAGGTATCGTAGATGTAGCCGATATCCTTCTCTTCCCAGATGCGATGCGTGATGCGCACGATATAATCGACGATGTCGACGTAGGTCTCCTCGAAGCCGCGCATCGGATGGACGCGTTCAGCGCCCGGGTTGCGCAGCAAGGCGTCGACACCGCCTTTGGCCGCCAAGGATATGGCGAAATCTTTGGGCATGATGCCGGCGCCGCTGGCGATCGCTTTCGGTTCGCCGGCGCTGCTGCCCGCCGCCGCGCTTGGGCTGTCGCCGTCCATTAGGCTTTACTTCTCCTCCGGCCGCTTTTCGCGCTGATAGCGTCGATACATGTCGAAGACATCAACGCCCATCTGCTTAAAGATATCAATCATATCAATATGCACCCAATTTGTGGTGAGCAGATCGGCGCCGCGCTCCCAAAAGTCCATGATGCGCCAGCGCAGTGAATTGCCGCTGGCCGGCACATTTAAAAACTCGCCGTCATGCACAGCGACCAGGCTTGGCCAGCCGGTCGAAACCGCGAAGCGGCCTTCGGCATAACGGGCATTATGCGAGCCTTCCCATTTGCCGGACAAGCCATGGAGAAAAACGGTGTGAATCTTATCGAGAAACTCGGCGAGACTGCGGGCGGTGCCGACGCCGCTGGGGCTATTCCAGGTCATCTCCGGATGCCAATAGTGCGACATCGGCTGGTCCTTGCGCACCAGGCCGAAGAGCATCGCCTCGACCAGGAGCAGAGTGCGGCGCGTCTCGGCCGGGTCTTGTGGATTTTCTAATATGCCGCTGCCGCATTTCACCGGCGGACGCAGCCCTTCGGTCGCCGGCGCGTCCCAGGCCATCCGAAAGCCGCCTTGCTGCATCACGTCAAGGAGGTCCAGCAGAAAATATGTCTTGACGATCTTGCCCGCTTCCAGCTGCATGATTTCGCCGAAGCGGATCTGCGTCTCTTTGCCGGTGGCGCTGATGCCGTTCCAGTCTGCGGCGAAGCTGCCGCTGAAGTAGCCCGAAGCGCTCACCCAATCGCGATCGCGGTAACGTCCTGCCAGCAGCACATCGCAGCGGCGCTGCAAGTCGGGAAAAGATCGCAATAGCGGCCGCCAGAAGGCGTCAACGAGCGCGTCCGCGCCGGCGATGTCATTGTAGGGTTCGGGGCCGTGCCAGGCGATGTCCGCGTGGCTGTGGGCTTTGACGATATCCGGCATCTGACTGGGTTCCGAGTCGTTCAGCGCCTTCCAGTACGCGCTGATTGTCTCCCGGTTCTGCTGCGCCTGCGACTTTGTCATTTGCTTCTCCTGAGTGTTTACCCGGTGTCGATTGCTTCCCTTTGAAATCGTGGGCGGCTGCTATTAGCGCAGGCCGCGTTAGCCCTTCACCGCGCCGGCGGCCAGCCCTTTGACCAGGTGCTTCTGAAAGAAAAGAATCACCACAATGATTGGAATCGTAGCCGAGACCGATGCCGCGGCCGCTAGAGTCAATTGCGCCGGATCCTCCGCGCCGGTATAGCGGGAAATGGCGACCGGCAGCGTCCAGTTGGTCTGCGTCAAGACGCGCACGAGCAAGAATTCATTATATGCCAGGAGCAAGGTAAAGAGCGCGGTCGAGATTATGCCAGGCCATGCGACCGGCACAATCACATGCAAGAAAGACGTGAGCCGATTCGCGCCATCAACCATGGCCGATTCTTCCAGGTCCTTGGGCACTTCCATGAAAAAGCTGCGGAGCATCCAGATCGTAAAAGGCTGATTGACCGCCACCAAGGCGATAATGACCAGGATATGCGTATCGAGCAGATTCGTCAGCGAGCCGATCCAAAAATAGGGCAGAACGAAAGCCAGCCGCGGCAGCGCGCGAAAGGCCAGGGCCGAAATCAGAATCACCACAGCCGCCATGCCGGCATAACGCGCCAGGGCATAACCCGCCAGGCAGCCGATGCTGATCGATATCAGGATGGTGAAGACGGTGACGATGATGGTGTTGATGAAGTAGTTGTAATACTTCGCCATGTAGACCGATTGCGGAATTGCCCAGAGCAAGACGCCGTAGCCAATCAAACCGCCGATGTAGATCCAGCTGGAGTTGAAGGGGATGTAGCGCGCGAAGAGCATCAGACAAGTGATGATGACGGCCGCCAGCAGGATCATGTATCCGACCGAGGAGCCGGCGTCGGGCAAGGAGCGAATCCAGACATCCTCATAGTTTTTCCAGGTGGGCTGGAAGATGAATACCGGCACGCGCGAAAAGGCGTCCTTAAACGTCTTGAAGGACTGCAATGTCGTCCAGAAGAAGGGCGCCAGGCTGTAGACGCCGAACAAGAAAAGCACGACGTGGACGAAGATGCGGCCGGCGCGGCTGTTCACACGGTCCATTTCAGCGCTCGGCGATTTGTTCTTTGTACATGAGATAGAGAAAGGGCACGAGCACAACCATTATGCCGATCACCGTCAGAATCGCCATCGCGTTGGCTTTGCCCAGGCGCTGCACTTGCATCGCGGTCAAGAATGTGTAGGTCATCACCGTATCGGCTTTGAATTGCGGATTCAACTCGGACAGAACAAAGACGCTGTCGAAGACACGGTAAGAATCCATGATCGAAAAGAGCAATATGAAGATGGTCAGGGAACTGACATAAGGAATCACAATGTGGCGGATCTTTTGCAGGCGGCTGGCGCCGTCTATGGAAGCCGCTTCGATCATCTCCATCGGCAGCGTCTGCAAGCCAGCGAAATACACCACGATGGTGAAGGGCGTGACGTACCAGATGCCGAAGACGATGATCAGCGTTTTGACCGAGGTCTCGTTGACGCGGAAGCGCGTACCGGTGAGTTCCTGATAG
Source organism: Anaerolineae bacterium (assembly GCA_022826865.1). Classification (GTDB taxonomy): domain Bacteria; phylum Chloroflexota; class Anaerolineae; order Aggregatilineales; family Phototrophicaceae; genus UBA6055. The sequence continues at coordinate 9,529 of JAJDUC010000020.1, read as the reverse complement.
ATCCAAGTCAGCAAACCCGATGGTTCCCAGAGTTGCTTGAACATAATTGTGCCGATCACCGGCACAATTATGAATGGCAGCAGGAAGATCGAAAGGTAGATGCCGCGCAGCAGTCCCGAAACCTGGTCGAGAAAGAGCGCGACGATGAAACCGATAACCACCCAGCTGGGCACCACAATGGCCGTGTAAAGCGCGGTGAAATTAAAGGAACGCCAAAAGCGCGGATCATCCAATACTTCGATGAAATTGCGCAAGCCGACGAACTCCGGCTCGGTGATATTGCGGAAGGTCATGTACTGCATGCCAAGCCAAAGCGCCATCAGCAGGGGCACAACCATGAGCGCCAGCATGATGACTATGCTGGGCGCGGCAAAGGCGAAGAAGGTCGGGCGTTTCAACTTTTCAGTTCCGTTAGAAGTTTGTCCGATACGGTGTTATGTTGACGGGATTTTTCTGCCCCTGCCGGCTCCAGCGCGTCGCTATGCGTGGAATCACGCCAAAGCAGCCCTCGTACCCCAATGAGACGGGGGACGAGGGCGGGCAGCGATTGTCTAACCCTCGATATATCCCTGGGCGGTCGCTTCGGCGATGTAATCAGCGGCGGCGGCGTCCAAGGCTTCCTTCGCGCTCATGTCGCCCGGCCAGACCAGCGGCAGGTACTGCTCCAGTTTAGCGATGGCGATGCTGACCGCCGGATTGACGGCGTAATTGCCAATGCCATTGCCGATGGTCTCGTTGGCGGCGGGCAGGTACGGGCCACCGTAGGCGGCGGCTGAATTGCGCGTGGTCGAGCCGACGGCGGCTGCCGCTTGCTGGCTGGCGACATCGGCGGTTTCCATAATGACCTGGAAGATCAGATCCGGATCGTTGGTGGTGTTGGTCGGGATGAAGTAGAAGTCCAGCCAGGCGGATCCGGCCCGTGGACCATCTTCAAGAACGCGCGGCGCCGGCGCATAACCGATAACATCGCCCAGGTCTGTGCGCTCCGGATCCGCCATAGTGGCGGCGCGGCTCGCCCAGATCTTGGTCAGCGGCAGGCCGCCGTTGCCCATCGCCACTTGAATCTCATTCAAGCCGTAGGCGACGCCATCGGGTCCCACGCAGCGATTGACGGTCTCGATCATCAGATCGACCGCGGCCAGACCTTCTCCATTTTGGAAGATGGGCATGTTGTCGTCATCGAGATAGTCGCCGCCCAGCGCGCGCAGCAGCATGAAGAACTCCAACTCCCAGGCGCGGGAACGCGAAACATCCATCGCGTAAATCAGCTCCCAATCGGGATTGCCCAAGCCCATCTCGTCGCAGAGCGCGATGAGATCGTCGTAAGTATCGGGCGCCGCCCAACCCATTTCTTCGAAGACATCAATGCGGTAGACCAGGTGCAGCGTGTTGCCGACCACGGGCACGCCGTAGATATTGCCGTTGTAGGTGGCGCTGTCCCAATAGCCTTGGGGGATATCGCCGAGGTCGTATTCGTCCCAATACTTCTCGATCAGATCGTTCAATGGCATGACCCAGCCGGGCGCGCCCCAATCGGCGATCTGGCCGTTGGCGCCATGCAAGATGTCATACGGTGAATCGCCGCCGCCGGACAGGGCCAGGGCGACCTGCTCCCGCAGCGAGGCTGAATCCAGCAGGTTCGTGTTTATGGTGAGGTTATCAACGTCGCTGCAGGCCTCCATCTCCGCTGCGTAGAACTCGGTAATGGCGAAGGGCCAGCTGATCATCTCGATCGTGACCGGCTCGGCCGGCGGATCAATATTGCAGGCGTCTCCGCTTTGGGCGAATGCCGGGACGCCGATAAGCAACCCCAGCAACGACAGGACAATTAGTAACTTGCGCATTGCTTTCTCCTCATATAGTTGGGCTTATTCTTCGCTTACGATACAAAAAGGCGCGCTTTCGCGATCGCCACCTTTTCCAAATCCACAGAACCGCCGCAGCGGTCTGTCATGCGCCTCCATTCGCGGGAGCGGCGGTCGACTTCCGCGGTAGCAATTCCACCGGCAGGATATGCTGCTGCGCTTCCAGGCCGTCATTCGCAATGAGCTTCAGGAGACTTTCGACCGCCAGCGCCCCCAGCGCGCCCGCCGACTGCCGCACGGTAGTCAGGGCAGGTTCCGTCACGCCGGAGGATAAAACGCCATCGTAACCGGCGACGGAAAGCTCTTGCGGGATTCGGATGCCGCCTTCCCGGGCCAGTGACAGCGCTCGGATAGCGCTGGGATCGGTGAAGAAAAGGATTGCGCTGGGCGGGTCAGGCAGCGCCATGAAGTGTTGGAAAGACTTCGTATCATAATCCGCAGCCGCGGAATCCGCCGAAATGACGAGCGACTCATCGTATTTGATGCCGGCAGCGCGCAGCGCCTGAGCATAACCGCTATGCCGGTCGTAGTCGGTTTCATAGACTTCCGGCAGCCGCTCAAATGCGATCCGTCCATGACCCAGGGAAATCAGGTATTCGGTCAAAAGGCGCGCGCCTTGCTGGTGGTCGGCGGCAACATAGGAGATATCGTCATGCGGGACGCGCCGCGGCAGGAAGATATGGGGCATGCGCTCGTCGGTCAGCATACGATGAAGCACGACGGTTTCATGAAATTGCGGCGGCCAGGCGATGATAATGCCATCCACTTCGCGAGAACGACAGAGGCTGATGAGGCGCTCGGTCTGGCCCGCCATCGAGGTGTAAAGAATCAGATTGTATTCGGCTTCCTCGGCCACCGTCGCCATGCTGGGAATCAACTCGGCCAGAAAATCGGAGACTCGCCGGATCGGGTAGTTGACAACCAGTCCAATCTTTTCAGTGCGCTGACGGCGGAGGCTGCGTGCGGCTGCGGAGGGCTGGTAGCCGAGTTCGCGCGCGGCTTGCGTCACACGTTCCTTGGTGCGCGGGGAGACATCGCCGCGGTCGTTGAGCGCTTTGGACACGGTGGAACGCGAGACGCCGAGCTTGTTGGAAAGGTCTTCTATGGTAACAGGCATATCAATTTTCGATTCGTCCCGCGGAAAGACGCGAATGGACGAAATCGATTTCGTAACGGTAGAGCGAGGATAACACGATTGACGCGCGATTGCAAGTTTCAGACGTGGATTCAGCTTGCGGCCGACAAATGCGCTTCAAAAAAGCGTATCGTCGCGTCCCGCAGCGGTGGCCATTCGTGCCCGCAATCCTTTATGACCTCTAAGGTCGCCTTGCAGCCCAGACGCTGATATTGCCCGTAAAGCGCGGCCAAACGCTCGCGGCGGGTTGCGCCGGCGAGATTGGCGCCGGGCGCCCACCACGGATCGCCTTCCGCAATGCGGATATCGTCATCATCGTTCTCGCCGACCAAGAGTTGTATCGGCAACGCGCGCAGGGCAGGTCGATCAATAGCGCGGCCGAAGCGCCGCTCGGCATCGCGAATTCCGGGCCACCAATCGAGCGATTCATTGAGCAGCGTCACCCGGCCCGGCGCCGCCAGCGATAGGGCGGTCAGATGCTTCGCATAAAAATAGGCGAAGCGATGGGCGAATTGCGCGCCGCCCGAAAATCCGCCCAACATGAAGCGCTCGACCCGGACCGCGTAACGCTGGCGTATTTCATCAACCATGCCCAGCAGAATCCGATCGAAACCTATATCACGGTAGCGCAGCAGCTTGTAATTTTCGACATCCTGTGTGTCGATGAGGCCGGCCGGGAAAAGCGGGCATATCAGCAGGACTTGATTGCGGACGGCGAAATCCGTGAGTTGATCGCGATAGCTGGCGGCATCGCGGTAAGTCCCGTGCACGTAAACGCAAATCCGCCGAATCTCATCCGGCACGTACAAGCAATACGAAAATCGTGGATCTGCGCCATAGGCGATGTAGGCTGTTCGACGATAGAGGAATGGGGAGCCTTTGCCGCGCGAGCGCTCTGGGGGTCCGGTTGTCCGCATAAGCTGGTCAGCGCTGCTCAGGGACGCGGATATATATTGTGATCAGCACACCGGCGGTATCCGGCGGCTCGAGCAATGCTTTCGTTAAAAGCGCGGTCCAGGCGCTTTGCATGTATGTGTTTTCCTTGTTATTCAACGCCATCGCTAATTCACCCGAAATCGCTCCAGAAAGTCAAAATCCGGCGTGACACCCAAGCCCGGGCGATCAGGAACGGTCAAACAGCCGTCTGCGTCCAGGCTCATGCTTTCCTGGAAGATCTTGCCGCGGTTGACATCGACGGTTTCTCGGTAGAATTCCACGATGAGGCCGTTGGGAATGGCGCCAACCAGGTGAAGATGGACTTCCTGGTCGCCATGTGGCGCGATCTGCAGACCGTGGGCGGAGGCCAGGGCGGCGACATTCATGAATTCAGTAATGCCGCCGAGAATCTCGGCATCGGCATTAAATATCGCCGCGGCATCGGCGGCGATCAGGTCGCGGAAGCCATAACGTGTATATTCGTTCTCGCCGGTTGCGATCGGGATCGCGCTGGCCGCCGCCAGTATGCCGTGCCCGCGGTAATCGTCCGGCGCCAGCGGTTCTTCAAACCAGAAGATATCGTAAGGTTCCATTTTGCGGGCGATGTTTATCGCCTCGCGGGTGCTGTAGGCGCAATTGGCGTCCACCATCAGCTTGACGTCTGCGCCGATGGTCTCGCGAACGACGCGAACGCGCTCGACATCTTCGGCGATGCTGGCGCCGCCGATTTTCATTTTGACGGCTTTGGCGCCCAGCGTCAGGTTCTCTTCCATTTCGGCGGCCAGGCCGGCCAGTCCCTTGCCTTCCTCATAATAGCCGCCCGCGATATAAGCGGGCGCGCGATCGCGAAAACCGCCGAGGAGCTTGTGGATTGACTTGCCCGTCGCCTTGCCCATCAGGTCCCAGAGCGCGATATCCAGGCCGCTGATGAACCGCGTTGTGATACCGCGGCGCCCGACCAATTTAGGTTCCCATAAGGCCTCCCAGATGCGCCGGTAATTGAAAGGGTCCTGGCCGATCAAAAGCGGTTTGAAATGCTCCAGCAAGCCTTGCGCCACCAGCGCCATGCCGAGCGTCTGCGGTTTGTGCGCCCAGCCGAAGCCGGTTAGGCCGGTGTCGGTATGCGCGCAAATCAGATTCAGACCGCTATGGGTATAGGTGTGTTTACCGTTGCGGATGGGCTTGCCCCGCTCCCAACGATATTGTCGCAATTCAATGTCGCTGATTTTCATGTCGCCCCCTTTTGAAAGATTACAGACGCCGTCAGCGTATCATTTAGCGTCGGCGCAATACATAATGCGCCAGGCGTCGGGCCGCGCCGTCGACCGGGTGACGCCGCGCCACATCCACCAGCAGCTCGTATTCGCGTTGAGCCAACATCGGCAGAGAATAATTCTCTACGGCGAATTTCCGCGCGTTTTCGCCCATCCTGCGCATCAAGCCGGGCTGCGCCATAACGGTTTTGATGGCGCTGGCGATGCTGTCGGCGTCGGTGTCGCAGAGATAACCGGTCACTCCATGCTGCAGCACACTCTGGATTCCGGGAACGCGGCTGCCGATCACGGGCATGGCGCAGGCCATGGCTTCAATCAAGGCGCGGGGATGCCCCTCAGTAAATGAACAGAGAATGAAGACCTTGGCTTGATTGATGTATACGGGCAACTCATCGTTTCTGATGCGTCCCAGCCAGTGGATTCGCCCGTCGAGGTCGCCAAATTTCGCTTGCAGCCGGTCCGCCTCATCGTTGGCGAATGAACCATCTCCACGCGCAGTGCCGGAACCGATAAGGGCGATACTGAGGCCCAGGCGCTGCACAGCGGACAAGAGCGCATCCAGGTTCTTCACCGCTTCCAGACGCCCAATATAAACCAGGTCATAACGCTTCTCGGCGCTGATGCGGCGAAAGATCTCCGTATCGACATGGTTGGGCAAAATAGATACCTTGCCGGCGCTCGCCGGCGCCTGTTGCACAACGTACTCGGCGATTTCTGGCGCTGACGCCAGGACCTGCGCGGCCGCCGCTATGCCCTTTTTTTCGAGACCGATGATGTTGTCAATCATAAGTGTGGCTTGCGGGTTGGTAGCGCGCGAAAGCGCCGACCAGTGATAGTCCATCCGGTAGACAAGCGGGATGCGCCAAGCCCAATTTGCGCGCAGCGCGCTTACGATTCCAGTGGAATCGGCGGTTATCAGGACATCGGATTGCAGCAAGCGCCGGGCATGGATCAAATGCGCGCGTCTCTCGTATATCGGCGCCGGCAGGCCCATCCAATTGGACAAGATCATCATGCCGGGAAGCTGGTCGCGGAAGGCGTACTCGTCGCGCCCGCCATGACTGATGATGCTGATGTTGACGTTATGCTCCTTGAGAGCGCGGTACATTTCCATTTCGCGGTTCAATACGCCCGAATCCTCCCAAGTGCGCAGACTGCCCATGTGGCGCAGGAATAAGGTCAGGTTCAGGGTTTTGCGCATCAATACAGCCGCGGAACGCTCGCTGGGCGGGATATGCGCGAAGTGTAACCGGCGCAGGCGCTGTGGTGAAGGCCAGGCGCGCGACCGCATTGAATTTAATGCGTCAAGCTAACGCCGCTGGAACAGGTAGTTTGCGATGCGCCGGGGCGCGCTTTCGCGCGGCTGTCGGCGCGCGATTTCCCCAAGCAAGTTCAATTCCCTCTGCGCCAGCTGCGGCAGCGAATAATTCTCGACGGCGTATTTGCGCGCGTTTTCGCCCAGTTTCCGCATCAACTCCGGCCGCGCAAACAGCCCAGAGATTGCTTCAGCGATACTCGCCGGATCCGGGTCGCAGAGGTAGCCGGTTATCTCATGTTGCAGCACATTGTGAATGCCCGGGACATCGGCGCCGACGATTGGCATGCCACAGGCCATGGCTTCGATCATGACGCGCGGATGCCCCTCGATCAGCGAAGTCAGAACGAAGGCTTTCGCGCCCTGTATGTACTTGGGCAGTTCTTCGTTATTGATACGCCCCAGCCATAAAATGCGGCCATCGAGGTCGCCGAATCGCTCCTGAAGAGCGGCGGTCTCATCGCTGGCCTCGCCGCCGATCATGGCAATCGTCAAGCCAAGCCGCTTTACCGCTTCAAGCAGCGCGAAAAGGTTCTTCTGTTTGACGAAGCGCCCAACATAGACCAGGTCATAATCAATTGCGCGGGACATGGGACGGAAGTGATCGCAGTCCACATGGTTGGGAATCACCGTCATCTTCCCGGCGGCTTCGGGCAGCATTTGGGTCAAGTCGCCCGCGATCTCTTCTGTCGCGGCGATCACATGGCAGGCCGCGTCTAGCGCCTTCCGTTCCCGGCCGGCCAGGCGCTGGTAGTGTTTCAGGTCGCTTGCGTTGATGGCGCGCGCGAACTTCGAAGCCACGTAGCCCAGGCGGTAGATGAGAGGAATCCGCCAGGCCCAGGCGATTCTCAAGGCCGGATTCGTCGCCGCCGCATCGGACGTTCGCAGCAATTGCGCCCCCAGCAGCTGCGGCGCGAGAACCTGGTGGATGCGCTGCCGGTAGAGACCGTCCGGCAGACCGATCCAGTTGCACAATATCTTCATGCCCGGCAGGAGCGGCTTATATTCGTACTCCTCCCGTCCGCCGAAGCTGACGATACGGATCTGAACGCCCGCCTCCTGCAAGTGACGGTAAAGCGCGACTTGGCGGTCGAAGACGCCCGATTCTTCCCATAAGCGGAGGGAGCCGCCTTCGGGCAAGACAACCGCAAGATCCAAGTTTTGCGTCATGGCGCGCCGGCTCCGGTCGACGCCGCTTTAGCGACGGCGGAAAACATAATTCAGCAGGCGCTTGCCTGCGTTGGGAAGGGGGTTGCGCCGCGCGACATCGGCCAGAATCTCGAATTCACGGCGGGCCAGCTTGGGCAGGGAGTAGTGCTCCAGGCTGAAGCGGCGCGCGTTTTCGCCCATCCGCTGCATCAAACGCGGCTGCGCCAGGACGGCCTTGATCGCCTCCGCGATGCTCTCGGCGCCGGTTTCGCATAGATAGCCGCTGACCTCGTGCTCCAGGATGCTGCGAATGCTGACGATGTTGCTGCCGATGCAAGGCAAGCCGCAGGCCATCGCCTCCAGCAGCGATCGCGGATGGCCCTCGCTATGCGAGCACAAAATCAAGCATTTGGCCCGGTTCAGGTAGGCTGGCAGGTCTTCATTCTTGACGCGGCCGATCCAATGGATGCGCCCGTCCAGATCCCCGAAGCGGTCTTTGAGCTTTATGGATTCGTCGTAGGTCGTACCGACTTCCCGCTCCAGCGGACCGCCAATGATCGCGATGTTGACATCCAGTTTCTCGACCGCTTCGAGCAGCGCCCACAGGTTCTTTACGACGGACAGCCGGCCAACATAGACCAGGTCATAGCGCTTTTCCAGCGAAAGCGGCTGGAAGACCTCAGTATCGACAAAATTCGGAATGATGTTGACTTTGACTGCGGACTCCGGCGCCATGCGCGCCATACTGTCGGCCAGCGCTTGCGAGGGCGCGATGATCCGGGCGGCGTCCCTGAGCCCCTTGCTTTCCATGCCTTCCAGCTTCTCAATCGTATCGACATCGTCGGGGAAGGTATTGCGGCGCAATTCGGAAAGCAGGAAGTCCGTCCGATAGACCATGGGCAGGCCCCAGGCCCAGGCTATCCGCGACGCTTCCACGAGCGACGGAGAATTCCAGGTGCGCGCGACTTGCGCCTTCACAAGCTGCGGCGCGTGCAATTGATGCAGGTGGCGGCGGTAGGTCTTGGCCGAAAAGCCGGGCCAGTTGCAAAGTATGCGCATGCCGGGTAAACGCGCCCTGAACTCATATTCGTCGCGACTCCCGTAACTGACGATGTCGATGGCGGCGCCCTGCTGCTGCAATTCGCTGAGGTAGGCCAATTCGCGATCAAAAAGACCCTTTTCCTCCCATTGACGAATGGTGTCGCCATAGGCCAGGGCAATGACCAGGCGAATGGATTCCGACATTTAGCGACTTCTCCATCACCGGAACGACTTGACGCCTCAAGCATTATAGCTGGATACTTTTACGTTTGTGCTGGCTCATGGCGCGAAACCAGGGCAGTCGCTTCAAAAATGGCATACGCTGCGACGAGCAAAACAAAACCGAAATCTGAACACCGAGGGTCGCGTAGACACTGACCTTCGTCACCGAGAAATGCGATTGAGCAGAGATTACGCGGCATACTTGCGGGCGACCCAAGGGTCGCCCCTACCGATTTCGAAAGCGATGTGGGATGACGCGGGTATTGCCCTACGAGTATTGATACCAGCGACGGGCGTCTCAGCTAGACGCCCCTGCAATCATTGGCGATTCCAACATTATCCAAGAGAAAATACTTTGTGCCTTTTGTGGTGAAAAAACCTAGTGTGTTCTCAGAAACACCAAGTAAGTAATGCGAAATTCAGCATAAGGTCGATATGTAGGGGCGACACTGTGGAGTCTGTTGAAAAACGGGCTCACACGGAGTGAGTCGCCAGGAATGGTATAGCAATAGGATTTGTCACCAGGTCTAAATGCCGCGCCAAGCGCTTCAGATTTACCGCCGTGGCTGTGAATGCCGCCTGCAATGTGGCT
>JAJDUC010000095.1 GCA_022826865.1 Anaerolineae bacterium | reverse complement strand
TCAATGAGAACAAAAAGGATGGTAAACAACGTCTTCGCGTCTATACTGGTCATTGGGTTGGCTCTCCATCTGGTTGTTGTTGGTGCAACTTCCATTTTGGAGATCAGCCCATTTTTCGCAAATCTATTTCACATTAAACGTCTGTTATTAGCCTTTACAGAAAATTCGGCAAACGGATTATACACACAGATGCCCGACAATTACAAATCTAATCTGCGTTCAATTAATATCGGCGGCGCGGCGTCTTTCGCCGTTGGCCGCGTTTAGGCTGCTTGCGATCTGCGCCGCAGCAGATTGATCAAGATCGCCAGAATTACTTTGATCATGTAATACACCGACCGCACTGGCGTAATCGAGGAGTTGCCATGCAGGCGCGGGGTCATCGCCACCGGCGTCTCCATTTGGCGCAAGCCGCTGCGATGCAAGATGACGATCGCTTCCGGCTCGGGATAATCGTGGGGATAAACCTGCGCCAGCAGACAAATCGCTTCCCGATTAAAAGCGGCGAAACCCGATGTCGGGTCGGTAACGCGCTGGCTGATTATCGCGGAGAGCAGACGCGCCAGTATCGCGCTGCCCAAGCGCCGCGGAAGGGGCGTGCCATAATCGCCACGGGAATCGATAAAGCGCGAGCCAACGACCACGTCAACGGGCTGGGATTCCAGGCGCTTCAAGAGCTCGAGATTGCCGGCGGGCAGGTGCTGCCCGTCGCCGTCGTTGCGCAAAGCGACATCGTAGTCCTGGGCCGCGGCATACTGGAACCCGGCTTGCACAGCCGCGCCGATCCCCACGTTGAAGGGCATAGTCAAGACCTGCGCGCCGGCAGCCAGCGCTTTGACGCCGGTGTCATCGACCGAGCCATCGTTGACCACCAGGACATCGGCATGCGGCAGCGCCGCCTGAATGCCCTCAATGGTCCCGGCAATGGCAAGCCCCTCATTCAGCGCCGGCACGATCACCAAGATACGCATCAGCATCGTCTCATGGCATTCTTGTCCCGAAGATGACGCTGGACAGCAGCGGCGGCGGCCCCGGCCGAACCGCTTTCGGCGCGCCTTGCGCGTCAGGCATCGGCCGCCGCCCGGACATAGGTCGGATCGCAGAGCAAAATCACCGTTTCGATGTCCTCCAGGTACAATTGGGTCGGGCTCTGCGCTGCCAGTTGCAAGCCGGGTTCAAGATAATCGAGCGCGCGCGAGCAGTTGCCGAGCAGAATCTGGGCATAACCCGCCCAATAATGGTGCTGCGCGCTGTCGCTGCCCAAGTCGATTGCCATCTCGAATGAAACGGCGGCGTCGTCCAGGGCGCCCAGTTTCTCCTGCGCCCGCCCCAATAGAAAATAACAATAAAGATAGCCGGGATTAAAATCCACGCAGTCTTGCAGGTGGCGCTGCGCCTGCGCGTAATTTCCCAGGTAGCGGAACTGGATTTCGCCCAGGCGGAAGAGAGCGCGGGCATTGTAGGGGTCGGCATCGACGACTTCCTGCAGCATCTCCAGCGCGGTCTCATAGTTGCGCAGGCCGGATTCGACCCGGGCAATATCGACCGCAATGAAATTCATATTGTCCGACAAGCTATAGGCTTGACGATAATCTTCCAAAGCGCCATCAAAGTCGTAGCGGTACTCCTGGCGGATTAAGCCGCGCGCGCGATAGCCTTCCGGGCTCTCCGGATCTGCCGCCAGCAAATCCGCCAGCAGGGCTTCGCCGCGTTCCGCTTGATCCAGACTGAAATATATCTCGGCCAGGTAAGCCTGCGCGCGGCTGTTGTCAGGGTCAAGCTCCAGCGCGCGCAAGGCGTAGGAGAGCGCCTCGGTCGCCCGCCCTTCCCAATCCAGTGTCCAGGCGCGGATTGCCCAGGCCTCGGCATCAAAAGGATCGGCATTGATCGCCCGCGCGGCAAAGGTCATCGCCTCCTCATAGCGGCTGGCGTTGATCAAGCCGAGGGCGATGCGCCGGTAAACTTCGACCGAGTTCGGCATCGACGGCGCGATTTCGATATAAAGCTCGGTTGCCGCCCCGAGCGCCCCGCCCTGCCAATAGCCGCTGGCTTCGATCAGCTTATTGCGCGGGTCGACCGTCGCCGTCGGCTCCGGCACCGCCATGGTCGCCGCGCGGTTTTCCAGTTCGGCGCGAACATCATCAAAAGCCTCGCGCACAACAGGCACAAAGACCTCTCGGTTGAGAATGATGCCGATGCCAAGCCCGATGAGGGCGAGCATCAAGATATAGAAGCTCAGGCGCCGGCAACTGAGGATGCTGCGCCGCTGTACGCCGCGGTATTTCTTTGGCGTCCGAATCTGCATGTCACCGCCCGGCCGGGACCGCTGCAGCGGAGGGCCCGCTCATGCCAGCATCAGGCTCATGAATTCGCCGAGATCCCCCAAAAGAAAGTCCGGATCGCTGCTCGCGAGTTGATCGCGCTCGGCATATCCAGTGCAGACCGCGACCGCGTCGATGGCGCGGGCGGCCTGGATATCGGCCGGGGTATCGCCGATGACGAAGACCTCCGAGCCCGCAAAGCGGCGCCCGGCATAAGCCCCCGCCCGCCGCAGCGCCAGCCGCGTCAGATCCTCCCGCGCCGCCGATTCATTCCCGTAGGCGCCCACCGGGAACCAGGCGGGATCGTAACCCGCCATGTCCAGCTTGATCACAGCCGTCTTCGAAGTATTGCCCGTGACCAAACCGATGAGCGTGTCGGCGTCTTCGCGCAAGGTCGTCACCAGGGCAAAGGCCTGGGGCAGCGCCGCCGCGCTGTGCTCGGCGCGGATCGCGTTCATGTGGCGCGCCATTGCCGCTTCATAAGCCTGGATTTCGCGCCCGAGGTCCGCCGAGCGATAACCGAAGGGCGCGAGCAGATCGGCTAGGATGCCCCAGTCCGTCTTGCCTCCGAAGACATGATTGTCCAGGTCGCCCGTTCGGCCGAAACACTCCAGCATCGCCTGGCGCTTGGCCTCGCGCCCGATGCCCCGGCTGATCAGCAAGGTGCCGTCAATATCGAACAAGACAAGTCGTTTCATGCGCGTTCGACCGCCTCGCTAAATCGCAGCCACAGCATTTATTCCAGTCCTTCCAGCGCGATGAAGGAGGCTTCCGCGGCGCCTTCCCGCAGCTTGATCGCCGCCTGATATTCCGGCGAGTTATACATGCGCTCGATCGTTTCGACGCTGTCAAACTTCAGCAGGACGATGCGCTCCGGCGAATCGGGCCCCTCTAGGACGACCTTTTCGCCGCCACGGATGATAAAGCTGCCGCCGAATTTCTCCACGATTGCCGGCGTCAATTTCATATATTCCTGATACTGCTCCATATCCGTCACATTGGCGCGGACAATCAGATAAGCGGGCATCAAGCGCTCCTCTCGATAAATTCCGGCTTCATGATAACGAGAAAGCGCGGCGGCATACAGGGCTTGTCGCCGTTGGCGCGTAGACCGGGCGGGCGCGGCGGGTTATAATGGCGGCTCACGAGGGGGTGGATGTGTCCCGGTGGATGCCCCGGTCTTCAAAACCGGCGGGCGGTTGCGCAGAGCAGGCGCTGGTGGGTTCGACTCCCATCCACTCCCGTTTCCTTGACATGACGTAATATTGCTGATCCAATATGAGGCGACGAGCGCGAGATCTGCTCTCGCGCTTTTTGGATCAAGAGGAAGGCTCAATAAAATGACAAGCATTCGTGGTCAAGTCGAAATTGACATGTGGGATGTCGAAGAACTTATAGCCGCAACCTCGAAGAATATCAAAAGCAACAAAGAAATCACGATTCCACCATTTCAAAGGGGATTGGTTTGGGACAAGAAGAGACAAGAAGACCTCATTGATTCCATAAGGAACGGATACCCAATAGGAACTCTTCTTCTATACGAGGTCTCGAATAAAAGCAACGGCCACTCAGATGTAAAGAGATCATACAACCTCATTGACGGCTTACAGCGAACAAATGCGTTAAAGCAGTACACGAGCAGTCCGAACACTTACTTCAGCATGACTGAATACGAAGATCCGTTGGTTGAGTTCTTAGCTAGAGAGCTGAATCAACATACGGAAGAGGGAAAAGATGCTATTCGGAGAGTAATAACCAACTGGATAAAAGGTGTTTCCGGTTTCAGTCTAACAGACGGTTTTGAACCAAGCGGGATGACTCGCGCGCTTATTTCTGAAGTTCTAAATGTTCCTCCCGAAACAGACTATTTCACTTTAGAAGTTGGAAAATATATTGCTAATAGTCGATTCCAAAAGAAGCTTCTTGAGTTCTTGGAAACCGTCAGCAGAGCAGCCGATATAAGCAAAGTCAAGGTGCCCGTAATCATATTTACCGGGGATGACACCCAACTGCCTGCCGTCTTCGAACGTCTAAATACTCGCAGTACGGTGCTTAGCCGCTATGAAGTGTTTGCCGCTCAGTGGGTGAAGAAAACACTCAAGATTCACAACAAGAGTATTCGTGACGCCATTTGGGAAAAGTACTCAGCTTTGGAAGATGAGAACTTTACTTCCGACGCTGTGCAAGATGCCCCGGATGATAAGAGAAAGAAAGAACACAACTACACTCTTTTCGAATATCTTTTCGGCTTTGGCAGATACCTTTCGAGCAAGTTTCCTAGATTATTTGGCGAAACTTCAGAAGACAGACCCAGTTCAATTGGTTTTAATTTGATGTGTGCCTGTGTGGGTCTACAGATCAATAGAATGACGAGACTGCCAGACCGACTTAGCGGAAAGAGCATAAGGCAACTCGAGGATTTCATCATCGAATCTACTGAGTTTGTGGAGCGAACTCTGGATCCCGTTTTGTCCGTTAAACAGCAGAAGGAGAAAAAATCCCCAATCTATCATACTGAATATCAGATTATCTCGATGATTGTCACTGCTCTAAATGTGCGCTACGACAGCGATACTCTCCAGGAAAACAGTGGGTGGAGGGCCGATCGTACTAAGCTGGGAAAGCACCTTCTGATGTATTATTTGTATGACATTCTTCGTGGATATTGGAGAGGTTCAGGCGACTCCAAACTTCATGACATGGTTCAAAACGACCGCTACTTGAATCCCCCTCCCACTAGCGAGTCATGGCGTATCGTATTCAACACCTGGTTTGATGACAATCAGCTTACGCTGCTGCACAAGGGGCGGTATGTCCGCGACCAGAACCCGGAAATTCTCCTTCTGAAATACATCTATGCGACCAAGTTTAATCTGATTCAAGGCGCAAAAGCATATCACCTGGAGCATATCATTCCAGTCGCTCAGCTACAGGAAGCTAAGGACAAAGATGCTAGATGGCCAATAAACACAATTGGCAATTTGGCCTTGCTTGAAGCCGGAAGAAACCTAGAGAAAAGTGACAAGACTTTTCTTGAATTCTTGAAGAAAAAGCAAGCCAAAGGTGAGCTAACAGAAGATGAATTCGTCGGTAAATTTCAGGAATGGCAAGACTTACTGATTTGTAAGGCGCAGCATCTGCCAGAATCACTTAACCGGGAAAGTTTTGAGGATTTTCTGAGAAACCGCTGGTCAGAGCTGAAAAACGAATTCCTTACCGTCTGGCGCGACCACATCCCGGCCGATCCACAAAACTAACTCATCCACGCCGCCCCCAAGACAGCAGACGCCACAGCAAACGCTGAATCCGCAGGATCAACAGATAGCCCTGCGTCTCGCTACGGGACTATACAGCTATGGTCGTCATGTTTGAAGAATTGAGCAAGAGACTGCCACAATCTAAATCAAAGCAAGTTCTCTAAGAATGCGACGAATTTGCTGTGGTCGAACTTCATCGCACTTGGGTTTCAGGCATACAGCGAGCAAGGTAATCTGTTCCGAGCCAACGTGATAGGCGACGCGGAACCCGCCAGACTTGCCCCTCCTCGCTGAGGGATTTGCGAGTCGAGTTTTGTAAACTTCTGCGCCCGCGCCCCTCAACCGGTCTCCGGGCTTTTCTCCCTGAGATAGCAGCTTTTGAAGGAAATGAAGCTCCCCTGATAATGCAGGGTTCTTGCGAGCGAGGCGATTTGCTTTCCGGGTAAAACTATTGGGGAAGACGACTTTCAAGCTCATCGTCGTCCAAGCCCAACTCAATCAGCTTCAGCGCGTCTTCAGCCGGCAGGACTTTGCCCTCTTGCATCTCTTTTAGGCTGGCGCGAATGTCACTCAAAAACTCTGCCTGGGCGGCATCATCCTTGGCCGATTCCTTAGCCAGCCCCTTGACTCGCGGATTCGCTTTCATCGATTCGCTCCCAATTTTCGTTGTTGGCGGCTGCTTGAGGCTCTGCTTCGAGTAAACGGTACTCTACAGTCATGATATTTGCAACATACTCACATTTGCCATCAGGGCAATCGATTCAAAACATTATTCACCGATGTCCATGTCAAGTTAAGGGGCGTCTCGTGAGACGCCCCTTGAAAATGGCATGGAAATGCTGGGCGTTTCAGCGAAACGCCCCTACAGATTACGAAATGTGAGTAAATCCTAGTCATATATCAGAGTAATCTCAATTTGAACGATTGCCCTGGTTTACTGTCTCCGCCCCGCACGCGAAATCAAGCGCCACAGCAAACGCTGAATCCGCAGGATCAACAGATAGCCCTGCGTCTCGCTGTGATTGTCGAACTGCTTGCCGCCGCCGCTGCGCAGATAATAACTCAGATCGCCGATGGCCTGGTCGAATTTGAATTGCGCCGCCCGCACGCGCCCGCGCGCCTCATAAGCCGCCAGCAGATTCGGGTCCAGGCGCAGGGCCCGCGTCAGATCCGCTTCCGCTTCCGCCTTTTGGCGCCCCGCTTCATAAACCAGGGCGCGATTGAAATAAGCCGTCGCATAATCCGGCTCGATATGGATCGCCGTCGTATAGTCGCTGATCGCCGCCTCGCGCTGGCGCTGCAAGCGCCGGATGTTGCCGCGTTCATTGTAGGCCGCCGCCAGATAGGGCTCGATCTCCAGCGCCGCGTTGACGCTCGCTTCCGCCGCCTCCCATTGCCCGAGCCCGGTCAGTGCCGTCGCCCGGCATAGATATATGCCCGCCATATCGCCCAGGCCGAGCTTGAGGGCGCTGTCGAACTGGTCGACGGCCCCGGCAAAATCGCGGGCTTCCAGCAGCCGCAAACCCATTTCGAAGTAGCTCGCCTCAAATTGCGCCAATGCCAGACCCGCGTTGCTTGCGTTTGCGCCCGCGTCCTTGCCTTCGCGCTCTTGGCGGGCGCGCCTGAATCTAATATATGCCTATTCTAAGCAAAAAACGCCGCGCCTGCCCACATGCCCTTTTCGCGCCAGCGGGCGCAGCGCAGCCTGCCTTGCGTCGGTTGAGGCGCCCCTAACGAGCAAGTCCCCAGCCACGCTCTCGCGCCAGGGAATCGGAAGGTTTCGCCGCATGTTCGCCAATGACTTGCTTGGCCTTGAACGCCTGCGCCTCGGTGCGAATCCATCAGAATCCATTTCCAAAATCGCAAGCCCTCTGCTACGATGATTCATGCGTTCGGCAAACAGCCGGGAGGCCCCTTTGGCGCGCCGCCTGCTTTACCTCCTACTTTTCCTGCAAGCGCTAACCCACCTGTTCTGGCTTTCGCCCGCCGCCCATTCCGGGCAAGTGGCGATTCCCTGGATGATGAATCGGGGCATGAGCCTTTTCACGGACATCTGGGAACAGCATGCGCCTGGAACATCCCTGGTCGCCGCGGCGGCGCTGCGCCTGCTGCCTTTCGAGCCGGGTCTCTCGATCAAGTTGCTGAATACCCTGCTCGCGCTCGGGCTGACCCTTCTAATCTACGCGGTTGCGGCTCGCGCCAGCGGCCGGGCCAACGCCGGCTTCTTCGCCGCCGCTGTCTGGGCTTGGTGGGAACCCGTTTACGGCAATGTCCTGTTCTATTTCGATACCTTGCTGGCGCTCTGCGTTCTGGCCGCATTGTATGTCTATTTCGATAACCGCTCCCATCGGCAGATCATTCTGATCGGTCTCTTTATGGGCGCGGCGACCTTGTTCAAGCAGCATGCCTGGCTGGCGGTCGCTGTCATGGCCCTTTGCCTGCTTGCCAGGGATCGCCGCCGGGGGAGCGTCCTGCTGTATGGCGGCGCGGCGCTCGCCCTGCCCGCGATGCAATGGCTGCTGCTCGCGGCGGACGGCGCGCTCCAGCCCTACCTGTTCTGGAACTGGACCTTCAACCTGAGCGGGTACATGGACGGCGTCGGCCTGGACGGGGACTTTTTTCGCAAGGCGCTGCTGACGAACCTGCTGGTCTTCCCCTTTGCGCTCTGCGCCTGGCAGGAGGCGGGACGCCGGATGATGCCGCTGCTTTTGATGTGGCTGTCGACATTGATCTTGCTCTATCCGCGCATAGGCGAGATCCATGTGATGGCGCAGCTGCCCTTCAGCGCAGTGATGTCTGGCATAATGCTGGCGCGGCTTCTTCCGGTGCTGCGCGGCGGCCGCCCCTGGGACCTCACGCGGCAATTGCTCGCCGGCCTGTCCCTTGGCATCGGCATCGGCTGGCTCTGGACCGGGGCCGCCGCTTATTTGCATGTGCCCTTGGGGCCGGGCGCCATTCTGGGTTATGACGAGTTTCGCGATGTGGCGGCGAAACTGCGCGCGGACGCGGCAGCGGATGAGACACTTTTCGTCCTGCCGGAAACGGATAGCACGCCGCAATTGCATCCCTTGACCGGCATGCGGCCGCCCGGCGTCTGGATCAAGGGCTGGCGCTGGTACTTCCGTCCCGAGCGCGTCCTGCCCAGCTTGCTCAGCGAGTGGCAGAAGCAGCCGCCGACCTGGATCGTGGTTTTTCGCGATCTGATCCGCCCCGACAATCCCGGCATCCAACCCCTCTTGAGCATGCTTGACGAGGGCTATCAAGCCTGGGCGCAGTCCGACATAATTTACGGACACGGCCGCGCGGAAATATACAAGCGTATCGTCAACGGCGAATGAACTCCCGTCTCATCCAACTGTCCAAACGCGGCAAATCCATTTACCAACTGCTGAGTCTATCGGTGGTTCTGCTGCTGCTCTACGCGCTTGGATTCATGCTGATGGCCCTCGGGACACTTGCCGCGCCGCCGGTCGCGGACGCTCATGCCTACGCCGCGCTGAAAGCCTTCACCGCCTACAGTTTCGATTTGCTCCTGTTCACGGGTTTGGTCGGCGCTGGCATCATGCTGACGGAAGGCGCCTTGCATGAATCCGCCGTGCAAAACTGGCGGCGAATCTGGACCGGCCTCGTCGCCGTCATCCTCGTGGCCAGTCCGTTCGCGCCACTCAGCCTCCTGGACAGCGCCCTGGCGCTTTTTCTGTTGCTGACGCTGCTGTGGATCGGCCGCGTCCGCGGGCGCTCAACCTACCTGCGCTTATGGCAATGGGGCATGTTCCTCACCCTCGGCAGCCTGCCCCTTATTCATCTCGCGGACGGCATCGCTTCTGATGTCGCCCGCGCCTTTCAAACCCATGTCGGCTTCGCTCTATGCGCGCTAAGCCTGCTCTTCTGGCTGATGACGCGCTTCAGCCGTGTCGAAGAAAGTTGGGCGCGCGCTGGCGCCCGAATCGTGGCCGTCCCGGTTTTCCTAGGCGGCAGCCTGATCAGCCTAGGCCGCGCCGGTCTTCCCGTCGCGGTCAGCTTGGGCGCGGCGCCGCTCCTGCTTCTTTGCTACTGTGTTTTGGCGAGCCACAGTTATCGCGCGCTCAGCAAACGCAACGAAAATGCCTCGCTGGCGACACATTGGATTGCGCTGGCCACCTTGCTCTGGCTGTTCAGCGCTGGATTCTTCGGCGCTTTGAGCATTCAACCGGCCATAGCCGAGGCGATGCGCGGCACGGGCATGGCGGCGGCGCAGGCTTGGCTGGCCAACTGGGCTGTTCTGGCGGTCATCCTAGCCTTTGTGAACGAGGCAGCCAGCTCTCTGCTCGGCGGCAATTTGCGCGTGACCGGTTATGCGCCCTTCTGGCTGATCAGTTTCGGCCTGGCTCTGTCCGGCATAGCGCAGATTTGCCGCGGCGTCGTGGAAATCTACCTGCGCCAGGTCAGCCGACTGGAGCCGGCTGCGGCGGCGGATTTGCTCATGCCAATTACTACCGTGTGGATCATTAGTCTCACGGCGGTCGCGGCCGGCTGCGCGATCTACGCGCTTGGGTTCTGGCTGCGCCGCCCGGCGATACGCGTCCGCGAGGGCTAGGACTCGACTCTCGGCCAGAAGGCCGCCAGCAGCACACTGGCATAAGCCAGCAAAAGCCAGGCGCCGAAACTTCCGGCCGATGATAAAGGCATATTCGGGAAAACACTCGCGTAAAACTCCACAGCCAAGGCATCGAGCAGCATGCCCGGCAGAGCGAGCAGCGTCGCCGCTTCAAATCGTTCAGCGCGCCTCAGGTTGCGCCAGCGAAATATCGCCTGCGCCAAAAGGAAGAGGGCCAAGGCTGTCGCCAGCCAAAGCGCGAAAAGAACTGTTGGATCGTCGTCCCGCAGTATTAAATGTCCGCCGGCCCGCATGACCGAGGTCGCCAATAACCAGACCGCGACGCCGATCGCGATGAAAAGCAGCTTGTTCATCGTCGGCTTGCGCTAGACGGCCAGCCGCGCGCGGACCCATTCAATCCGCGGGTGGCCCAGCGCCTCCCACTGTCGCAGTGTCGCCGCCGCATCGTAAGGCAAACGTCGGAACTCGACGTTTAAGTCGCCATCTTTCCATTCAAGCCACGCCCACTCGGCGAAGCCCGGATGACCCGCCGACAAGCCAACGCTGCCCGGGTTGATCACGCGCCATCCCCCAACCCGGCGATCCATCGCGAGATGCGTATGCCCACAGAGCGCCAGCCATCCCGCCCGATCGAGCAGCGCGTCAGCCGCCTCTTCCTCGGCGCTGTCCGGAAGCAGGGACATCGCTTCATCATCGCCGGGAATCGCATGAAAACCGATTACCGCGCCATATCCCGGAACAGTAACCTGCAACTCTCGATCGAGAATACCCCGCAGCAAGTCGAAGTCCTCCCAAATCAGCTGCCGCATATTCCATTCGACAACGGCGCTTATATTCAGCATACCCTCGCGGTAAGCGGCGTAAGCCGATTCTTCCGCCGGTGGCGCTTGGGGTAAGCGCTCGCCAGTGACTAGATATCGGTCGGTGTTGCCGCCGATAATTTTGACTTTCTCTTCGCCCCGCCTCTCGCGCAGCTCCCGCAAACGCTGGACGCATTCATGCGCCTGCCCGCCGACCGCGGCAAGATCGCCCAGGCACCAAATCAGGTCAAAGTCGCCGCTGCCTTCCATATCGGCGAGTACCGCCTCCAGAGCGGGCAAATTTCCGTGCACATCAGCAAATACGGCCAGTCGCATGGCGCCCTTTTTCCCTCTATCCTCGTCCAAGCCCTCTGATTGTAACACGCCGGGCGCCTGCGCTAATAGATTCCCGCAACAGATGCCAGGACAATCGCTTCAAATTGAAACTGCGCTGATAAATGACAATTTCCCCTCACATTTCGTAATCTGTAGGGGCGTTTCGCTGAAACGCCCGCAATCTGCAAGCCATTTTCAACGGGCGTCTCACGAGACGCCCCTACATTTTCACAATTTTCGTGGCAAACGACTCATTATGATTTTGATACGACCACCCCGCCCCAGATACCGGCACATGCGCGGACTGCGATATGCTAGAATGCCTGCTGCCGCTGAGCTTAGACGCGGAGCGCGGATGCAGGCGCTAAAGAACTGTATGCGCTGGCGCGAGAGAGGAAGACAACATGCTGCTGAACGGAGAATTCAAATTCCATGAATGATCGGCGCGCGCGCTGGCGGAGAGTCCGCCCAATCCTGCTTGCGGTCGGCGCTGTTCTTGCCCTGAAACTGATCGCCTTCGCCGCCCTGCAACAGCAGCAGCCCGATCGCCTCCAGGACAATCCCGAAGGCCTCAGCATTGAATTCAGCGTCGACCGGCGCGCTGTTCTCACCTTGGACGAATGCGTCAGCGGCAGTTGGCTGGTCCAGGGCGAAACGGAAGAAATCCGCGTCAATGGCGGCGACTGGAATGCGTCCGCCGCCGGCCAATACAAAATCTGCAACCGAGCCGATTTATCCCCGACGCTCGAACTGCGCCTGCCTTCCAGCGCCATCGCCTCTTACACGCTTGAGGTCACAGTCATTTTCGGCGAGGGTTTGCACCTGGCTGGCGTCATCGCGCTTGTCTTCTGCGCGATATATGCGCTGGGTCCAAGCGCATATTCCCACCGTACCCTTGTCATCGCGATAGCGGCCTTTCACATCGCGGTTGTCCTCTTTTATCAAGCGACCAGCGATCTCAGCATTTCACACTTGCATAACTGGGGCGCGTCTTACCACAGCTTGCCGCTGCCGGACTTGCGGCACAACCTCTGGGAGACATTTCTCTATCTGCATTATCAGCCCCCATTCTTCAGCGTCTATGGATTGGCGCTGGATGCCCTCTGGCCAGGTTCCGCTCAGGACGCCATGTATGTCTTGCAGGTCTTGTTCGGTCTGCTCATGTGCCTGATGTCTTATGCCATCATCTGGCATTTCAGCGGGAACAAGACTTACGCATTTTGTCTGGGGCTGCTGCTGGCTTTCAACCCGGCTTATCTTCTCTTTGAAGCGCTCTCCCTGTATTCCATTCTCTCCGCCTTTCTGATTCTGAGCGCCGCCTTCTGCTTGCTCCAGTACCAACGCCTGAGCCTGGATCGCTTTCTTTATCTGTTCATCTTTTGCCTCAACCTGCTTATCCTCACGCGCAGCGTTTACCATATCGCCCTCCTGATTCCGGCGCTCATGCTGCTGTCGCTGGTCCTCCAGCGCAACCGCGCTCAAGTCCTGTTCGGCAGTCTACTCATTTGCCTGCTGTCCTTCGGCTGGTACGGCAAGAACCTGCTCGTCAACGGCTCCTTTTCCTCCAGCAGCAGCCTGGGCATGAGCTTGTGGAACGTCTCCCGCTCCACCTACGATGTCGATGAATTGGTCGCGCTGTTCAAGCAAGACGTACTGGCCGACCGCCTGCCCATCTGGTATCGGCATTCTCTGCCGCCATCCGCCTATCCGGGTTATGCGCCGCTCGACAACGGCATCCCGGTTCTCTCCGGAGACAACGCCAACAACGCCGTATATCTGGAGTTGCAAAAGCTCTACCTGGATAGCGCATTGCGGCTGATCCGCCACGATCCGCTGCGCTACATCAAGGGAACGATTCGCGCCTACGGCTACTACTCTTGCCCATCTTCCACCTGGGACGCCTTTGACAAGAACATCGCCGCCATCTCGGCCAGTCACCATGCGCTCAGCGTCAGATTGCTGCACATGCAGGCCGTCGCCCAGCAGTTCGGCAGGCTGCTCGGTCTGTCATGGGATGAATATGGCGTCTGCTCCAATCTTTATTTCATCATGCCCATGCTCGTTCTTGGCGCGCCCCTTTACCTGGCCTGGCGCTATCGCCTTGGCTGGGAGCATTGGCGGCGGCGACTCCGCCGCGATTCTGTTCTGGTTTTTATCTGGGGCATGGTCGCCTACACCGCAATCGTCACCAGCCTGCTGGAAACTTTTGAGAACGCGCGTTACAAATTCATGATAGAAATCCCGCTGTTCATCTTCATCGCGGTCGCCGCTTACAGCATGGCGCAATCCCTGCGGAAGCGACTGATGAAAACGGGGGAGCCGACGCCGACCGCAATGTGAGCGCGGGCGACAGCCGGCGGGTACTGTATCAAATTGAAATTGCATTGATAAACGACAATTCCCCTCAGTTTTCGAAATCTGTACGGGCGATCCGGTGGAGTCTGTTGAAAAACGGGCTCACACGGAGTGAGTCGCCAGGAATGGTATAGCAATAGGATTTGTCACCAGGTCTAAATGCCGCGCCAAGCGCTTCAGATTTACCGCCGTGGCTGTGAATGCCGCCTGCAATGTGGCT
>JAJDUC010000014.1 GCA_022826865.1 Anaerolineae bacterium | reverse complement strand
ATGGCTGGGCGCCCGTGTTTCCCAGCCATCGGGCCGCGTGGAATCAATGGCTGGCGCCTTTATCATTTTTGAGTTGTCGGGAGTCGGCAAATAGGTCTCAAATCCCAATAGCCGATTAATCGTCACAGAGGATACCGCTGCCCGCGCGACCATCACATTTCTCCTTTTTCAATAAGCTGTGTCATTTAGAAGCGAACGCCATACTTGACCACATCGCTAGGGCTGTGCTTGACAAGTTCGAAAGTCTCCGGGAAGTCCTCGATGGATACCAGCGGGTCGATCAAGCCGGGAACGGTCAATTTGTCCTGCTTCATCATGCTGACGATGGCGTCGAAAACCCGATACTGATCCCACAAGGGATAATCACTCGGCGCGAATTCCATGGCGCCATTGCCGCGCGGGACGATCATTTTGAGGCTATTCGTGAGGAACTCGCGCCCCAGCCACAACTCGGCCGCATTGCCTGCAATAGCGCCCGCCTGGCAGACCGTGCCGCCGAAGCGCGCCGCGCGTATCGCCGTATCCAGCGCCGCATAATGCCCGCTGATTTCAATCGCCACATCGACGCCGGCGCCGCCCGTCATCTCTTTGATCGCGAGCGCCGCATCGACAGCGAAGGGATCGATGACATGATGCGCACCATAATCCAGCGCCAATTCGCGACGCTTGGCAATCGGATCGACCGCGAATATCGCTTCCGCTCCAGTCAAAGCCGCTACTTTGACCGTCAGCAGCCCAATCGCGCCCAGCCCGACAACGGCGACCGCATCGCCAAAGCGCAGATTGGAATCGCGCACGCTGTTGACCGCCACATAAGCCGGTTCGAAACAGAGCGCCGTCAGCGGGTCAAGCTCGCCCAATTCCCAGATCAGCCAGGGCGAGGGCTGGGCGAAACCGGGCCAGATGAAATCGGCTGGACGATCGACGGTGATGATGTTGGTCTCGCTGACGTCCATGAAGCCGAAGACGCGATCGCCGACCTGCCAGTCGCGAACATCGGCGCCAACCTCAATGATGACGCCGACGCCGCTCGTGCCGACATGCGAGTCGGGCACTGGATCCGGATCGGGATCATCACTCGGGACGTAGAGACGAGTGGCCTCATCCCAGCGCTGCCCTTGTCGCTTACGTCCGTCCATCATGTGCATGGTCGTCCCATGTTTGCCGGAGGCATATTCGGTCTGAATCCGCACTTCGTTGGGCAGCAGAGGACGCTCGTCGTATTCCAGCAGAACCGCTTCGTGGTCTTCGTTGAAAACGGCTTTTATTGGCATGCAGTGTCCTTTAAGCAAATCGTGGGCGACTCACAGAGTCGCCCCTACAGACATCGTTTATTGGTCTCCGGCCGCGCTTTCCCAGCAATCCCTCAGAAACTCGACGCAGGCGCGCATGTTCTCGAGCGGATCGCCGGGCGTCGGCATGCACTCCAGCGCCAGCCAGCCATCAAACTCGATTTCCCGCAGCGCTCTAAACGCTCCGACAAAGTCGGTGTGTCCATGCCCGGGCAGCCGGCGTTGACTGTCCGCCAGGTGCACATGCCCCAGATGTGGCGCGACCGCGCGCAGCGAGGCCGGGATATCGGCTTCTTCGATATTCATGTGAAAGAGGTCGGCCATGAGCTGGACGCGCGGATGATCGGCAGCGCGACACAGATCAGCCGCTTTACCTACTGTGTTCAGATAAGTCGCTTCGTAGCGATTCAAGGGCTCGAGATAAACGGCTGCTCCCCCCGCTGCGCGCTCCGTCACTTCAGCGAGCATGGCAAGCAGCAAATTCGTGGTCAGCGTATCTTCATCGGCGAAGGGCGACAAATCGGGCATCGGCGCCGATGTTTCGGGCTGGACGCTGGGCGAGAAGATCGGCACCAGGATGACGCCGCGCGCGCCGATGGCGTCGGCGAACTCCAGCGTGCGCAGGAAGTCCGCCAGCCGACTTTCGCGCTCGGTCCGATCGGCATGGATGATCGGTCCCTCGTAGTTGCCGCAGATGCTGCCGACCGGCAAACCGCTGGCGGCCATCGCCGCCTCGATCTCGGCATGCAGGTCGTAGACCCGCGCCGTCTGCGCCATGGCGAGCTCAATGCCATCCAGGCCGCATTCCGCAGCGCGCTGAAAACGCTCCGCCAAATCCGCCCCCGGCAGCAAAGTCTGATGCGCTGATAATTTCATTTGACTTTCTTCACGCGCTACCTCAGTGTGTCGGGCGAGACGGTGGCTCGCCCTCGAAAACCGCCGTCAGTAGGGGCGACACTTGTGTCGCCCGTTTCTGCATGAACTGTTTCGGGCGTTTCAACGAAACGCCCCTACACCTCTTGGTATTACTTCTCCGCCTCTGTGGCAAAAGCCTACCCCCGCACCGCGCCAGCCGTCAGACCCTGGATGAACTGGCGCTGGAAGACCAGATAGACCGCCATAATCGGCGCCATGACGATGAGCGTGCCAGCCATGGACATGCTGTAATCGGGTCCCCAGCGGGTGGTGAAGAACATCATACCGGTCATGACGGGTCTGAGCTTGTCGGACTGCAAATAGATCAGCGGCAGCAGAAAGGCGTTCCAGGAGCCCATGAAATTGAAGACGACCAGAGCAGCCACAGCCGGACCGGCCAGCGGCAGCATCACGCGGCGGAAGACGCCGAAGTCGTTGCAGCCGTCGATTTTGGCGGCGTCGGTCAAATCGTAGGGCAGCCCACTGAAAAAGGCGCGCATGAAGAAGATGCCGAAGGGCAGCGATATCGCCGTCTGCGGCAAGATCATCGCCCAATAGGTGCCCAGAACGCCGATATCGCGCAAGATATAAAAGAGCGGGATCATGATCGCCGTGAAGGGCACCATCAGCCCGACCAAAAAGAAGTAAAAGATGAGCATCCTTCCAGGCATCTTAAGACGCGCCAAACCGTAACCAGCCAGGCAAGACAGGCTCACAACCAGTATGACTATGGGAACGGTCACGATCACGCTGTTGATGAAATAGCGGCTGAACTTTCCTTGGTTCCAAGCCTGCGCAAGATTCTCAAAGCGCCAGTTTGGCGGTAGTCCCAAGGGTTCTTGGGCAATCTCGAGGTTCGACTTCAGCGCGGTGAAGATCACCCACATGAAGGGCACCAGCACGAAGACCGCAAAGAGGATCAGCATGCCGTATTGGGCGCCTTTGGCGATCCAGAAACCCATAGGACGGCGCGGGCGGATTGTCATTGCGCTCGCCATGACGCTAATCGCCTCCGCGCTCGCGAATAGAAATGAATATGAACGACACGACCAGTGACACCAGCCCCATCACGATCGCCAGCGCCGAGCCATAGCCGACGTAGCTTTCGCGAAAGGCGGTGTTATAGGTATAGGTGGCGATGACGTGAGTCGCGCGGCCAGGTCCGCCGCGGGTGGTGATCCAGATTATGTCAAAGACGTTGACACCCAGGATGAGTGTAAAGGCGGTGATCATCGTGAGCACATGCCGCAAACCGGGAATGATGATATACCACAGGCGCTGTGCACCATTGGCGCCATCGACCAGCGCGGCGTCGATCTGCTCCATGTCGATGTTCTGCAGGCCCGCCATAATGACGACGAAGCAGAAGCCGAAGTAACCCCATACGCCGGCCAGGATTATAGCGGGCAGCGCCAAATAGGGGTCGCCCAGCCAGCCTTTCGCCAGAACGTCCAAGCCGACCGCCCTCAGCGT
>JAJDUC010000102.1 GCA_022826865.1 Anaerolineae bacterium | reverse complement strand
ACACACAGTGTCGCCCCTACATATCGACCTTATGCTGAATTTCGCATGACTAACTTGATTCTACTGAGAAAAGGGCATATTTCGTACACGATTCTCGACGCTCTCGTTTTTCTCGGTGTACTCGGTGGCAAAGTTTTTTCTGTTTCAACCGAAAAGGATACACTACCACATTCTATCAGCTTGCTCGTACAAGGCTTGTCCGGTAATGTTCAAGCGTGATGGTTTTGAAGAACTGTTCGTCACAAAACCCCCACCCCAAACCACTTTGCCATCTCTATGTCAAAGCATCCCATGAAGAGGGAGGGGCTTTCTTACGCGAAACTCGAAAGACTTGGCTCCCCTTCCCTCCTTGTGGGAAACATCCCCCGTGAGGCGGGGGACCGAGGGGGCGCTGGGTCGGGGGATGGGGGCAGATTTGAACGCCATGCAATCATTACCGGGCGAGCCTCATTCGCTGCCGCGAGTTGCTCCGTTCTCGTGCAGGCAACTGATTCGCCAGATATGTTCTTCGCGCTCAAGCAGGCAGTCTGACGCGGCCGGGCCCCAAGAACCCTTGGCATAACTTTGCATCGGCGGCGCGGCCGGGTCGCCTTCCCAACCCTCGATGATCGGGTCGACAATGCCCCAGGCGCTTTCGATTTCGTCGCTGCGGATGAAGAGCTGGGCGTCGCCGTTGATCGCGTCCAGAATCAGGCGTTCGTAGGCGTCGGGCAGGTTATCCGCTATGAAGGCATTTTTGTAATGCAGTTCCATATCGACAGACTTCGCAATCTGCTGGTCGGGGATCTTGGCTTCGATCGTCAGGTGGATGCCTTCGTCCGGCTGGATGCAGATGGAGAGCATGTTACGCGAATAATCGCCGCTTTCGGTGAGTTCAAAGATGCTGTTGGGCGGCCGCTTGAACTGGATGTTGACCTGGGTCGTCTTCTGGCGCATCGCCTTGCCCGAGCGCAAATAGAACGGGATGTCCTTCCAGCGCCAGTTGTCGATAAAGAGCTTGAGGGCGGCGAATGTGGGCGTGGCCGAATCCGGCGCGACCCCATCAGCGCGGCGATAACCGGCATACTGCCCGCGCACGGTATCCTGGAGATGCACCGGGCGCGCCGCTTGCAGGACTTTGACCTTTTCATTGCGCAGGGCATCGGCGTCAAAGGCGGAAGGCGGCTCCATGGCGATTAAGGACAGCAACTGCAGCAAGTGGTTCTGCACCATGTCCCGCATGACGCCCGAACCATCGTAATAGCCGGCGCGCGTGCCGACATCGACGGCCTCCGCCACCGTCACCTGCACATTGCTAATGTGGCTGCGGTTCCAAACCGGCTCGAAAATCGTATTGGCGAAACGCATAAAAAGGATATTTTGCGCCGTTTCTTTCCCGAGATAATGATCAATGCGATAAACCTGCGACTCTTTAAAGACCGAATGCACGGCGCGATTGAGCGATTGCGCGGTTGCCAGGTCATAACCGAAGGGTTTCTCGATCACGACGCGCCGCCAGAACGAGGAAGAGTCGAAGCCGCCGTTGTTTTCCCGCGCCATGTCAAGCCGGCCTAAATTTGTGATCACATCCCGATAAAACTCCGGCGCCACCGACAGATAATAGAGCCGATTGCTTTTGCCCCCGTCCAGCGCGTCCAGATCGTTTTTCAAGTTCTGGTATGTCTCCGGCTGCGGCAGGTTCACCTTGCTGTAGGACAAGGTTTGGCGGAAACGGTCCCAGGCGCAGCCGTCGAATATCGGCGCGGCGTATTTTCGCAGTGAATCATGGGCATGGTCGATTAGTGTGTCATGCGTCCATTCACGGCGTCCCACGCCGACGATCCGCAAGCGCTCCGGCAGTCTTCCCTTAATGAAATTGCTGTAGAGCGAGGGGATCAGCTTGCGTCGGGCGAGATCGCCGGTGACGCCGAAGATGGCTATCACTGTGCTTTGACCTGACATGGCAGATCCTGTTCTCCAGATTGCTAGCGCGTATTCTATCGCATAATTGAAGTGTCAAGCTAATAGCGCTGGCAACTGAGCGCGCTGCGCTTTCTGCCGCCTGGGGGCCGCAACCGCGCGCGGGCGCAGTATTTGACATGACTATGGATGTTCGTGATGGTTCAGTGCCGGCAGGGGCGCCCAAATGCGCCGGGCGGCTGTAAGTAGCGCGCCGCTCTGGTCTAAGCCAGGCGCTTTTTGACGACGGCCTCATCCAGCTCGATACCGAGTCCCGGTCCGGTCGGCGGCGTGATGGCGCCATTTTCAAAACGGATGGGTTCTTTGAAGATATCGTTATGCAGGCCGCCGCCGTTGTATTCTTGAATGAGGAAATTGGGCGAACAGGTGTCGAGCTGTACGGCAGCGGCCGCGGCGACCGGGCCACAGTACATGTGCGGCGCAATCATGGCGTAGAAGGCCTCGGCCATGCTGGCGATTTTCTTTGACTCCAGGATGCCGCCGCATTGCCCGACATCAAGTTGAATGATCTGCGCCGCCTGTTTCTTGAGCAGTTCGGCGAATTCGAACTTGGTGACGAGTCGTTCGCCGCTGGCGATTGGAATGCTGGTGTGAGCGGCCACACGCGCCATTTCGTCGACATTTTCCGGCGGCACCGGTTCCTCAAACCAGAAGGGACTGAACTCCTCCAGTTCTTTGGCCACGCGGATGGCAACGGCGGTGCTGAATTGGCCGTGTGTTCCAATGCCGATCTCAAGCTCGTCGCCGACGGCAGCGCGGATGGCTTTGAAGATCTTTGCCACATGGCGGATCGTCTTCAGTGAGAAGTCGCGCGGTTGCGGGAATAAGGGCGTGAAGGGGTCGAACTTGCAGGCGGTGTTGCCTTCTTCGACCAGCTTGATCGCAATGTCGCCGGCCTTTTCCGGCTCTTCCCAAATGCCTTCTGTTGGCATATAGGCATAGGCGCGCAGCTGCTCGCGCATTTTTCCGCCGAGCAGGTTGTAGATGGGCTGGTTCGCGGCTTTGCCCACGATATCCCACAAGGCCATTTCGATGGCGCTCAGCGCGGGCGTCATATCCAGGCCGGGATGCCGGTAGTCGTGCCGAGAGGCATACATCGTCTGCCACATGCGCTCGATTTCAAAGGGACTGTTGCCGATGACAAACTGCTCGCACAAATCGCGGATCAAGCTGATTTGCGAATCCAGATTGCGGGCATGGCCGGTTGGTCTTTCTCCCAAGCCGGTTATGCCTTCATCGGTCTGGAGTTGAATAAACAGCCAGTATTGGCCACCGCGGTAGGGTTCGACATTGCGGATGAGGATCGTATCAACAGCGGTCACTTTCATGGTTCATCGCTCCTGCGCGCATGATGCGGGCGGTTCCTGTGAGTGGTCTCGTATCAGTCGATAATTGCCTGATTGGCTAAAACGCGCAACTCGCGCCGAATGGGGTAGGACGACGACGGCATAAGCTGGGTCAGAAAGATAAGGGCCATGTCCTCGAGCGGGTCCACACAGAAGAATGTGCTGGCGGCGCCGCCCCAGGCGAATTCGCCCGGCGAGGCCAGGATCTGAGCTGCGGCCGGGTCAAGCAATACCGAGCCGCCCAAACCAAAGCCAACGCCATCATGACGTGTTTGAGCGCGCGGGCCGCCGCGCCGCAGGTTGTGGCGGGCGCCCAAGCCCATGCCAATCGCTTCAGGCCGCGTCTCGCTATAAAGCATGTAGCCCATGCCTGTCAAATCGGCATGATCGGGAAGATGATTCGCGGTCATGAGTTCAACGGTCTTGCGCCCCAGGATTCGCGCGCCGTCAAGCCCGCCCTTGTTGAGCAGCATCCAGCAGAATCGCAGGTAATCGCTCGCGGTCGAAACCAGGCCACCGCCGCCGGAGTGGAGCTTAGGAAGCTGCAAATAGCTGCTTTCGCGGGGTTTGTCAATGAGGCGGAAGCCGTCTTCCCGGCGTTCGTAGTTGGCGGCGAAGCGGTCGACCTGCTCGGCCGCAACGCAAAAGCCGGTATCGGTCATGCCCAGCGGTTCGAAGATCTCGGCGGAGAAAAACCGATCGAGCGATTGCCCGCTGATGACCTCGATGATATGCCCCAGGACATCGGTCGCCACGCTGTAGTTCCAGCGACTGCCCGGCGAAAACAGCAGGGGCAGCGCGCTGAGATGGCCGGCCAGGTCCGCCAGGGTCATGTCCGGATCCTCGAAGAATCTGCGCTGACGATAGATCTCGTCAAGCGGGTGCGCGAACAGATGGCCGTAGGTCAAACCCGATGTGTGCGTCAGCAAATCGCGGATCGTCATTTCGCGCTCGGCCGGCACAGTCTGGTAGCTTGTCGCATCGCCGGATTCAAAGACCTCAAGCCGATCGAATCCTGAAATGAAAGCGGAGGCGGGGTCGTCCAGTTGCAGCAGGCCGCGCTCGTACAGCATCATCACGCCGACTGAGGTGATTGGCTTGGTCATCGAATAAATGCGAAAGATCGTATCCGTCTCGACCGGCCGCCCGGCTTCGACATCGCGCAAGCCGTAGCGATGCAGGTAAGCCGCTTTCCCGCGGCGGGCGACCAGGACGAGATAGCCGGGAATCTTGCCCGCATCGACACAACGGTTGAAATGCCCCGCCAGCCGTTCCAGACGGGCGCCCGATAAGCCGACATTTTCCGGTGCTGTCAACTCGATCATTTCCAATTACTCCGAGTCTCCTCTTATGCCGTAGGGGCGACCCTTAGGTCGCCCGCAAATATCCCGCGAAAAACGATGCGCATTTTTTCAATTACCTACTTGCGTTTACTTAAGACATCAAGAAGCCCTCGTACCCGTTGGCGGCGACTTCATTGCATTTTTCAACGTAAGGCGGGAAGCCGGGCAAGGGCATAAAGACCCTGGGCTTGCCGGGAATGTTCGCGCCCAGATACCAGGAGTGGCAAGTAAGCGCCAGGGAATCGGCCGCCACCTCGTTGACATGGGCGACCCAGGCCGCCTGGGCTGCCTCGGTCGCCTCGATGCAGGCCTTGTCCTCCGCGACCATAAAGGCGATGCAATCCGACAGCCACTCGACGTGATGTTCAATGGTCATCATCATATTGGCCAGCACCGAGGGACTGCCCGGCCCGGTGATGGTGAAGAGGTTGGGAAAGCCGGGCACGCCCAGCCCCAGGTAATTGACCGGGCCGGCCGCCCATTTGTCGCGCAAGCTCAAGCCCTTGCGGCCGCGAATGTCAATCCGGAGCAGAGCGCCCGTCATGGCGTCGAAGCCGGTGGCGAGGACGATGAGATCGAGATCATATTCGGCGTTGCCGGCGCGGATGCCGTTGCTTGTGATGGCATGAATGGGAGTGGCGTTGATATCGACCAGGCGCACATTGGCGCGGTTGAAGGTCTCGTAATAATCGCTGTCGATAACGCCGCGTTTGCAGCCGAAGGTGTAATCGGGGCATAGGGCCTCGGCGACGGCCGGGTCTTTCACAATCTCGCGGATCTTCGCCCGCACAAAATCGGCCACCGCCCGATTGCTTTCCGGCGCGAGCTTGATGTCGTTGAAGCTGTTGTAAAAGGACAAGCCGCCTTGCCGCCAGCGCTCTTCAAAGATGCGCCCCCGTTCTTCGTCGCTCACCGACATGGCGGAGAAGTCATTGACGGGCGAAGAGGCGATATCGGCGCCCGGGCGCAGGCGATTGCGGGCGCGGAAGCCGGCGTAGTCCGACTTCACTGCGGCGACATAAGCGGGATCAACCGGCTGATTGCGCGCCGGGATCGACCACTGCGGGCTGCGCTGGAATACGGTGAGATGCGCCGCTTGACGGGCAATAACTGGAATCGCCTGCACGCCGGACGAACCGGTGCCGATGACGCCAACGCGCAGCCCGCTGAGATCAAGGCCCTCCGCGGGCCAGCGCGCGGTGTGATAGATGGGACCGCGGAAGGTATCCATCCCGGCGATGTCGGGTATGTTGGGCGCGGACAGGCAGCCCGTGGCCATGATCAGAAATTGGGCGGAGAAGGCGCCGCCATCGGTCGACAGCCGCCAGTGATTGGTGGCCTCAGCGTAGACCGCTGCTTCAAGCCGGGTGTCGAAGCTGATGTGGGGCCGCAGGTCGAAGCGATCGGCGACATGGTTGAGATATTCCAGAATCTCGGGTTGGGTGGGATAGCGCTCCGGCCATTCCCACTCCTGCTGCAGATCTTCGTCGAAGCTGTAGGAGTATTCCATCGTGTCCGTATCGCAGCGCGCGCCCGGGTAGCGATTCCAATACCAGGTGCCGCCCAGATCTGACGCCATCTCGATCACTCGGGTCGACAGACCGAGTTGGCGCATGCGATACAGCATATACAGGCCGGAAATGCCGGCGCCGACAATGATGACATCGAAGCTGCCGCTTGATTTCATGGCGAAATCCTGGATTCAATACCACGCTCTACAGCTTAATTCATCACATATCCGCCGGCTATCGTCAGGGAGACGCCGGTCACGCTGTCGGCGCGCGTCAAATACAGCGCGGCTTCGGCAATATCATCGGGACTCTGTTCACGCGCCAGGGGGACGAGATCCCGGACGACGGCGCCGAAGGTGTCTTCCGTCGTTTCCGTGCCATATTGTTCTTGTCGTGTCTCGGTTTTGGAAAGATGATCGGACCACATTGCCGTATCAACGTGGCCGGGGCAGACGGCATTCACGCGGATCGCGGATTCGGCGAGCTCGGCCGCCATGCTTTGCGTCAAGCCGATGGCCGCGAATTTCGAAGCGCAGTAGGCGCCCATGTTCGGGAAACCTCTTTTGCCGGAGACCGAGGCGATGTTGATGATGACGCCGGCGTCGTTCCGCAGATGGGGCAGGGCCGCTTGCGACATCAGGAAGATCCCCTTGACATTGACGGCGAAGATCCGGTCCCAATCGGACTCGGCAAACTCGGCGATTGGCCCGGTTTGGATGATGCCGGCATTATTCACCAGGATATCCAAGCGCCCGTATGCCTCAATCGTTTTGTCCACAAGATTCTGACAGGAGGCGCGGTCGGATACGTCGACTTCAATTGCGACACAAGCTCCGCCGCGCGCCTCGATGTCCTTTGCGGTCCTCTCCAGTTCTCTTGCGGGCGAGAGCGCATAATTCCAGCCCGCCCTCGACGCCTGCGCCAGCAAGCCCAGGTCCGCGGCGACAACATGCGCCCCCTCGCGCGCAAAGGCTTCGGCAATGCCCCGCCCGATGCCGCGGGCGGCGCCGGTTACGATTGCGGTTTTGCCTTGAATATTTATGATCGTTTCTCCATTAATCAATGGCGAAGCCGGCTTGACATGATGGCTTCCGCATTGCGGCGCCAGCCCCTCAGGAAAGCCCGATTCCGCCGCCGCCATCCACCGAAAGCGAGATGCCGCTGACGTTGTCCGCGCGGCACAAATAGAGCGCGGCCTCGGCAATCTCTCTTGGCGCCTGCTTGCGTCCCAGGGGGACGGTATCTTTGACGAAGGCGTCGAAAGCGTCTTCGAAGGATTGCCCGGGATATTGTTGCAGGCGGCGCCTGACCAAGTAATCATACTGCATCGGCGTAAAGACATTGCCGGGGCAGATTGCGTTCACGCGGACGGCGTCTGCGGCGAGTTCGGCCGCCAGCGACTGTGTCAAACCGATCACGGCGGACTTTGAGGCGCAGTAGGCGCTATTGAATTTGGAGCCTCTTTTGCCGGCGTTCGATGCCATATTGATGATGACCCCGCCGTTTTTCCGCAGATGAGGTATCGCCGCCTGCGACATCAAAAAGACGCCTTTGGCGTTCACAGCGAAGATGCGATCCCAAGTGCTTTCGACAATGTCCGCGATGCGTCCCAACTTGATGATGCCGGCATTATTCACCAGGATATCCAAGCGCCCGTATGCCTCAACCGCTTTGTCAACGAGATTGCGGCAGGATGCGCGCTTGGATACATCGACTTCAATCGCGGAGCAGGCGCCGCCGCCCTGGCTGATTTCCCGCGCCGTCCGCGCCAATTCGCTTTCGGGGGCGAGTGAGTAATGCCATTCCGACTGCGGATCGGCCGATAGTGAACCCAAATCAGCGGCGACTACGTTCGCGCCTTCTTGGGCGAAAGCCGCGGCAATTGCCCGGCCGATGCCGCGGGCGGCGCCGGTCACAATGACGGTTTTGCCGCTAATCTCCATCGGCGTCTCAGAGGCGCAAGCGCATGTGGCTGATCACGTCAAGTCCAGCACGCTGCGGGCGACCTCACCCTTGGCCAAAGCGTCGAAAGCCGCGTTGACTTCCTCCAGGGGGTAGACGCGGGTCACCAACTCGTCCAGCTTGAGCTTGCCCGCCTTGTACAGCGCAAATATGCGGGGAAAGTCAATCCGCGGGCGGCAGGAACCATACAATGAGCCGATAACCATCTTCTCCATCGCCAGTATTTTTGCGTCAAAATCAACCGGCGTGTTGTCGGGCGCGTGGCCGACATAGACCGTTACGCCCCGGCGCCGCGTGCAATGGATGGCTTGCGCGAAGGGCTCGGGGACCAGGCCGATGGCTTCAAAGGCGTAGTGCGCGCCCTTGCCCTCTGTCAGTTCGCGGATGGCGGCGACCGGGGCCACCTGGGCCGAATTGACCGTGTGCGTCGCCCCGAACTGCCGGCCCATTTCCAATTTGTTGTCCAGGATATCGATGGCGATGATGGGCTCGGCCCCGGCGATCGCGGCGCCCTGGATCACATTCAAGCCAACGCCGCCACAGCCGAAAACGGCGACGGACTTGCCTGGCTGGACCTGGGCGGTGTTCAAGGCGGCGCCCACCCCGGTCATGACGCCGCAGCCGACCAGAGCCGCCTGCCCGAAGGGGATCTCCCGGTCGATCGGGATGGCGACATCCTGGGGCACAATCGTCTCGGTGCTGAAGGTGCCGAGCGCATTCATGCGTTTCATGGGGCGGCCGCCGCCCGCGAACAGGGGCTGCCCGCGTTGGTCCCAGGGTTCTTCGCAGAGATTGGAATAGCCCACCTGGCACATCTCGCAGAGGCCGCAGTTGCGCGTCCAGGACAGCACAACATGATCGCCGGCTTTGACGCTATGCACAGCCGGCCCAACCTCCTCGACCACACCCGCTCCCTCGTGCCCCAGGATCACCGGCGGTCGGTTTACATCGACCCATTCGCCTTTGACAATATGCCAATCCGAGTGGCAGACGCCGCTGGCCATCAAGCGGACGCGAACCTGGTCATCCGCGATGTCCGGCAAATCAAATTCTTCGATCTCAAGTGGCTTGTTCGCCTCGTAGAGCACGGCCGCTTTCATAGAGATCCTCCTTGACCTGCGGTGGCATCAGCCCGCATTTATGAACCATATTTCTTGACAACATCGGGATTCAATTCCAGGCCCAATCCCGGTTTGGCCGAATCCGGCGACCACATCCCGTCGGCAGGCTCGGGGAACTCAGTGTATACGAGCTTATCATACTCCTCGGACACGCCCAAATACTCGACGATTCGCAGATTGGGCGTCGCGCAGGCGACGTGCAGATGGACCACTTGAAAGGCATGCGGCGCCACCGGCAGATTAAAGGCATGCGCCATATTCGCCACTTTTATCCATTCGGTTACGCCACCGACCCGGCCGATGTCCGGCTGCACGATATCCGCGCCGCCGCGGGCGATCAATTCGCGAAAGCCGAATTTGCTGTATTCATGCTCGCCGGTCGCCACTGGTATATCAATCGCGGCGGCGACCGCTGCCAGGCCGTCGATGTCGTCGGCCAGCACCGGCTCCTCGAACCAGCCCACGCGATAGGGTTCAAAGGCGCGCGCCATGCGGATGGCCTGCTTGGCATAATAGCCGTTATTGGCGTCAATCAATATCTCAATCTCGTCGCCCACCGCCGCGCGAACGGCCGCCAGCCGCTCGATGTCCTCTTTTTCGCTCTTGCCGAAGTCTTTTCCCACCTTCATCTTGACCGACTTCATGCCTCGTTCGGCATAGCCAACCTGCTCGGCGACCAATTCGTCCACGCTGAAGTGCGTCCAACCGCCACTGCCATAAATCGGGACCGTGTCGGTATAGGTCCCCAGCAATCTGTAGAGGGGCACGTCGAAGTACTTGGCTTTCAAATCCCATAAGGCGATATCCACAGCCGAGATGGCGGCAAATGCCAGGCCCTTGCGGCCGACGCCGCGCAAGCGCCAGAACATGTCATCCCAGAGCTTCTCGGTGAAGAGCGGGTCCGCCCCGATCAAGAGCGGCTTCAGCGAGTCATTGATGAGCAGATCCGCTGCCCGTCCGCCGGCGCCAAGGCCGAGCCCTTCCAAGCCCTCGTCGGTCAGAATGCTCACAAAGGATTGGCCTCGTCCCAGCGTCGGGTGCCTTATGGTCGCATCTTTTATTGAACTGAGGTGCGGAAAATAGATGTGAGTGGTCTTCAGGTCTGTGATTTTCATAAGCTGTTCTCTTCTATCGCGCTCGCGCGATCAATCGGCGTTGATCACTTCGAGCAATTTCAGCAACTTGGCATCTCGCCATTTTCTGACCGCTGCCATATCCGCCTCGGCCAATTCCGCTTCCATTTCTGCGGCGCAGGCTTCGGCCCATCGACGCGCCAATTCAGGACTGCGCGCCGGCGCCTCGCGCTCGACGCGAGAGGGGATGTCGTCTTCCAAACTGTGGTCGAGCTTCCGGTTGACAAGGGTGTCCCGCAGTCCGCCGGGGCTGGTCAACATGCCCACCTGAAAGGGTCCCATCAGCGCCAGACGCAAGCCGGGCCCGGTTCGAAAAGCGAGGTCGATCTCGGCCGCGGTCGCTACGCCGTTGCCCACCAGCCACAGCGCCTCGCGGTACAGCGCGGCCTGCATGTGATTGACGATATGACCGCGGCATTCTTTGCGCGCCACCACCGGCACACGGCCCAGCCGCGCCATGAAGTCCCGCGCCAACGCCACCGT
The DNA here is from genome assembly GCA_022826865.1 of Anaerolineae bacterium. GTDB lineage: Bacteria > Chloroflexota > Anaerolineae > Aggregatilineales > Phototrophicaceae > UBA6055. The sequence continues at coordinate 4,655 of JAJDUC010000102.1, read as the reverse complement.
TTCGTCAGAGGTCGCTTCGCCGGGGACGATCTCCACCAAGGGCACGATATGCGGCGGGTTGTAGGGGTGCGCCACCACACAACGCTCGGGATGCGCCGTTGCCGATTGAATCTCCGTCATCAGCATGGCGCTGGTGCTGGATGCGAGGACGACATCCGGGCGGGCGAGCGCGTCCATTTCACGGTAGATCTCCCGCTTGATCCGATAGCGCTCGGGCCCCGATTCTTGCACGAAATCCACATCTTGGAGCGCTTCCGCCAGGTCGGCGCTGGTTCTGACGCGGTCACGGGCGGCCGCCGCTTCCTCCGCCGTCAGCAGGCCGGCTTCGACCAGCGTTTCAAAGGCGGCTCGCAGCTCGCCATGCGCTTCGCTCAACACCGGTTCGGCGATATCATAAATGTTCACGCGCAGGCCATGCCGGGCGAAGAGGACAGCCCATGAGAAGCCAATCGTTCCGCCGCCGACGCAGGCGACCTTGGTAATATCGTCGGGATTCATCTTAATCATCACCACCTTTGCATGCGTTACTTGAGAGAGAATTGTAACAACTTACGACGCGCGCGTCTGTTTACGTCGCCGCGGTCCGATAGCAAAACCGGGCGACCTCATGGGTAGCCCTTATAATTTGACCTGAAGGCCGCTACTTGGGCTTGTAACGATAATCGGGATCGATAGGCTCTTTTGAACCAAGCGTGTTGCGCAGTGTGCCGATACCTTCGACTTCAAGCTCCACGACATCGCCAGGCTGCAAATAACGAGCGCCTTTGATGCCGCGCGCGATCGCCTCCGGGATGGAGCCGCCGGAAACGGTGCCGCTGCCGAAGACGTCGCCCGGGACAATGCGGCTGTCTTTGGAGGCGCGCTCTACAAAATCGGCCCAGCTGAAATGCGCGGCACCGCCATCGCCCGCATCCAACCAAAGTTCGCCGTTGACCCGGACCGAGCATTTGACCTGCAGCCGGCCATCCCGCAAGTAAGGCGCCATTTCGTCGCTTGTAACAAGCCAAGGTCCCAGAGTCGTGGCGGCATCCTTGCCTTTGGCGGGCCCAAGCCCGACCGCCATTTCGTCAAACTGCAGGTCGCGGGCGCTCCAGTCGTTGAAAATGCAGAAGCCGGCGATGTAATCCATGGCATCCGCCGCCGCGATGTCGCTGCCTTCGCGCCCGATGACGCAGCCCAACTCCATTTCATAGTCGAGCCGCTCCGTCGCCGCTGGAAAGGGCACCTCGTCCTCCGGGCCGAAGATGCGCAGCGTATTGGAAAAATAGAAGATAGGCAGGCGATACCAAGCCTCGTGCAGCTCGCGCGCGCCCTGTCCATTGGCATGCGCTTCATAACTGAAGAAGTCGCGCACCGTTGGCGGCTGCAGCACAGGAGCGCGCAGCTGGACCATCGGAAGGGGCACTCCCGGCGCGGCGAGGCCGCCCGCCAAGGCGTCGCGAAGGCGGTCAATCGGCGCGTCTCCCTGCTCCAGCAAAGCGCGGACATCGCGCAAGGTTCGGTCTGCGCCGAGCAAGGCGGTCACATCGAGCACCAATTGGTCTTGCAAGACACCGCAGCGCGGTCCGCTGCCTGCGTCATAAGTTAGAAGTTTCATTTGTATTGCGTCCTCGTTTCTCCTAATCTGCCTCGCACTTGCAAAAAAACGCGCTACAGGGGCGAGCCACCGGGTCGCGTAGACACTGACCGCCGCTCGCCCGTACACACATCAAATCAGGGAGGGCGCCTACGGATACTCGACAGCGAAGGCGGTCGTTTTGTCACCGCGCTCAGTCACATCGGGCAAAACAACCCTAGAACTGGTATTCCGACCGCATCAGGATTCAATCCAGTTTCTCAAGCGGCGCATGATCGCCGAAGATCAGTTCCGGTCCGCCCGCTGGCGCCGCCCAGCCCACCGCATTGGCGATGACCTGAAGCACCTCGGGTTGGTAATAGATGGGCAGCGTTTCATGGCCGGGCCGGAAGTAGAACACTTTGCCGCGACCGCGGTGATAACAGCAGCCGCTGCGAAAGATCTCGCCGCCCTGGAACCAACTGACGAAGACCAGCGTATCCGGGGCGGGCACATCAAAAGGCTCGCCGTACATCTCGGTCTCCGGAATTTCAAAGTATTCGGGCAAGCCGGCCGCGATGGGATGGCCTTGCTCAATCACCCAGATCCGTTCTTTTTCGTCCGCTTCGCGCGTTTTCAGCATGCAGCTGGTGCCCATCAGTTTCTTGAAGATCTTCGAATAATGCGCCGAATGCAGCGCAAGGAGCCCCATGCCGCCCATGTTTACGCGCTCATGCACGCGCTCCACGATTTCATCGCTGACTTGCTCATGGGCGGCGTGGCCCCACCAGGTCAACACATCGGTCTGGTCTAATACCGCTTCCGTCAAACCATGTTCCGGTTCATCCAGCGTCGCCGTTTGTACCGCGAAGCCCTGATCGCTGAGATGATTGGCGATGACCTTGTGCATGCCCTCGGGGTAGACGCGTTGCGCGCCCTCGGTCGCGTTGGTCAGCTTGTCTTCGCTGAAGCCGTAGGCCTTCAGGCGCGCTCTAACATCAGCATGCCGAAGCGGATTCTCATGCCAGAACTCGTTCCACACCGTAACTCGAATTGGCGTCCCCATGGGCTAAGCTCCTTTTTTGAGCGCGTCGCCGAACACGGCGCGCACTTCGTCCCGCATTTCGTCGACCCGATCCCAGACCTCGCGCGTACGCTGGAAGACATCGACCGGGTAGCCGCTTTGCAACATGATCGGCCCGTCAAAGCCGGCGTCGCGCGCCATCGTCAAGCAGCGCTGGAAATCTTCGCTAATGAGATCGCCCTTTTCATCGACCTCAGCCCATGCATGAATCGAAGTCGCGCGCGGCATGATCGCTTCCAGGGTCTCATACTTGTTCGGTCCGCGGGCGTTGCCGAAGTCGGCAATCACGCCGTAGTCGCGTTCGGAGTGTTCGAGGACACCGAGCAGATCGCCCGCCTTCAGGTTGAAGCGCCGGTAATTTTCGGTGGCGGGCTTCAGCCCAAGACCCACAGCGAAGTCGAAGAGTTCACGAAAAGCTTCGCCGCTCGCGCGAATCGTCTCCGGACTTGGCTCGCCATCGCCCGGAACATAGCGCACGCCGGTTGCGCCCAGCTCGACGGCGATCTCCATCCAGCGCTTGATATGCGCGACTCCAGCGGCGCGCTCTTGCGGATCGCTGCTGTCGACATCGCCGGTATCGATCAACAACTGAAACAACTCCACCCCCGCGTCTGCAAAGGCGGCGCGCAGGTCAGCCAGGTAGCCGCGCTCGATGCAAGGCAGATGATAGACGCTAAGGTCAAAGCTGTGGAATCCGTGCGCGGCCGCTTTGGCCGGCACATCAAGCAGGTCGATAGTCGGTGGCTCGCTCGGCGCGCCCGCAACCTTCCCGGTGGCTGCATCCAACTCATACATCGGTTGTCCCAAAGCCTGCATCAAGGTAACTGTAGATACAGCTGCGCTAACCATAAGAATCCTTCCCTTTACTAAAGAATCACGTTCAAAAGCGAATGCCAAACTTTAGCGCTTAAGCCGGCTGGTTCATCACCAGTTCCCAGTCCACAGGTTGCGGCCCTCTCCCTGATAGACGCCGGTGAAAGCCAATGAGCGTAGCTTCGCAGGCCGCTGCTGGCTCACTTGTCCGCCGCCGCCCAGCGCACCGCATTGGCGATGACCTGCTGGACTTCACTCTGATAATAGATTGGGTAGGTTTCATGCCCGGGCCGGAAGAAGAAAACGCGCCCCCGACCGCGCTGAAAGCAGCAGCCGCTGCGGCAGACCTCGCCGCTGGGCCAAGAACTGATGAAGACGATCGAATCCGGCGCGGGAATATCAAATGGCTCCCCGTAGATCTCCGTCTGCGGAATGACGAAGGATGTCTCCAATCCGCTGGCGATGGGATGCGCCGGCTCGATCACCCAGAGCTTTTCCGGCGTACCACCCACCAGAGGCGTCAAGCTGCAGGTCGTTCCCATCAGGTTTTTGAAGACCTTGGACCCGGCGCCCCAATGCAGCGCGATGAAACCCATGCCCTCGTCCACAATGCGCCGATAGACGCGCTCGGCGATCGCATCGTCGACCTTTTCGTGTGTAATGTGCCCCCACCAGATGAGGACATCAGTCTCGTCCAAGGCCGCCTCGCTCAAGCCATGCTCGGGTTCATCGAGGGTCGCGGTTTGCACCGTGAATCCCTCCTCGCGCAAGGGCGCCGCAATCGCCTCGTGGATGCCGTCGGGGTATATCGCCCGAACGCCTTCGGTTTCTTCTATGGCGCTTTCTTTGCTGTAGCCATGGCTCATCCATGAGCGCTGCACGTAGTCCCAATGCTCGGAATTTTCATGCCAGAACTCGTTCCAGACGGTGACGCGAATCGGAGTTGACATGGGCTAAGCCTCGCCTTCGCTTACGTCGCCAAATACATTGAGGACCTCGTCGCGCATGGCGTCGACGCCGCTCCAGAGATCCGGCGCCCAGGCGAAGTTGTCCATGGCGTAGGCGCCGTGCAGCATGATGGGACCGTCAAAGCCGGCAGCGCGCGACATGGTCATATAGCGCCGAAACGCCACCAAGTCCGCCCGCCCGTCTTCGGTCGGTGGCGCCCAGGCGTGAATCGAGGTCGCGCCCGGCAGCAGCTTG
>JAJDUC010000057.1 GCA_022826865.1 Anaerolineae bacterium | reverse complement strand
GCAGGACAATGACAAGCCCACCGTCGCCATTCTTCGTTATGGGCCCTATATCTCCGACCCCATCATGGAAAGCGGCCTGCTGGATACGCTGCAGGTCTATGAATGGATCAGCGCGGAAGAGCGCGCCCTGCTGAACGCCGGAGAGAACATCCAAGGCGAAAAGATTAACATTTTCTGGTCCGCCGCCGGCTTCGACCTCCCAACAGTCAACATATTGGTCGAAGACGCGCTGGACCGCGGCGCGGACATATTGGTCACCTCCGGCGCCCCGGTCACGCAGATCGCCATCGGCATTACGCGCGATCAGGACGAGCCGACCCCAGTACTGTTCCACGGCGTCAATCATTCCAGGGAATATGGGATCAGCGACTCGTCCTGCCTCAAGCCAGCTCATGTCACCGGCTCGGAGTATACGCCCCCATACGATGAGGTATTTGAGGTGTTTTTGCTGCAGAATCCAGCTCTCCAGCGGGTTGGCACAATCCATACGGCAACGGACGCGGCCGGGATTTTTGGCGCCGCGCAGATCCAGGCGATTGGCGAGTCGAAGGGGATTGAAGTGGAAAGCGCGGCCATAGCCGGGTTCGGCGATTTGCGCGCCGCCACTCAAAGCCTGGCGAGCAAGGGCGTCGAGGCGATTGTGCTGCCGATTGACTTCACGGTCGGCAGTGGACTGCCCGTTGTCGTATCAGCCGCCAAAGAAGAGCAGATACCGATCTTCTACCCGGTGCCGGGCACAGTGATGTTGGGCGTGACGGTCGGGGTGGGTTTCTTCGACTATTACGCGCAAGGCATCGATACCGGCTTGGTCTTGAACGCGCGTTTTAAGGACGGGCTCGACTTCAGCACGCTGGCTGTCAACAGCCTGACGGGCGCCTCAGTCGGCGTCAATATCGATGTTGCGAATGAGATGGAGATGGACGTCCCACAAGAATTGCGAGACATGGCGGATATTACCGTTAGCGAAGGCGCCATGCTGCTGTCCCAAGCGGTCCTGGAGCGCCAGATGGAGATGTTGGGCGCCAATGACACCATCAGGCAGATGGTCCTCTCGCTTGGGGATGAGATGGATTGGAGTATGCTGATGCAGCCGGGCGCGGGCGGGGGGGCTGACCCGATGGTAGCGCAATTGTTCCAGATGCTGATCGAGTTGCGCAGGTCGCCGGAGAATATGGCGGCTGACGCGGCTCTATTGGAGATCCGGCATTGCACTGACGAAATGATCGCCGAGCAGCAAGCGGCGCTGGACGCGGCAGAGTAGCGGAAATCTGCGCAAAATAAGGAAATGTAGGGGCGTCTCGCCGAGACGCCCTTTTACTTAATTTAGCATCTACCCAAAACGACCGGCGATGTAATCGGCGGTCTCTTGCTGCGCCGGGCTCTCGAAGACTTTCTTCGTCTCATCGTATTCGACCAATTCGCCCCAGCGAACTTCATGCCCGTCTGCCATCGTCTTGCGGATGTTGAAGAAGGCGGTGAAATCCGAAGCGCGCTGCGCCTGCTGCATGTTGTGCGTGACGATGACGATGGTATAGTCGCTCTGCAGTTCCCACATCAGCTCTTCAATGCGCTGGGTTGCGATCGGGTCCAGCGCCGAGCAGGGCTCGTCCATCAGTATTACATCCGGCTCAACCGCAATCGTACGCGCGATGCAAAGCCTCTGCTGTTGCCCGCCGGAGAGGGCCAGGCCCGATCTGTTCAGGTCGCCGCTGACTTCGTCCCAGAGCGAGGCGTCGCGCAGGCTGCGCTCCACGATCTCGTCCAGCGCGTTTCTTTTGTTCACGCCCAGCAAGCGCGGCCCGTAGGCGACATTGTCGTAGATGCTCTTGGGAAAGGGATTTGGCTTTTGGAAGACCATGCCAATGCGCCGCCGCACCTCCACCGGATCGACTTCCGGATCGTAGAGATTCTTGTCGCGATAGATGATCTCGCCATCCACACGCGCGCCCGGCGCCAGGTCCAGCATGCGGTTGATGCCGCGCAGGACAGTGCTCTTGCCGCAGCCTGAGGGGCCGATGAAGGCCGTGGTCTTGTTTTCATAAATCGGCAGGCTGACATTGGCGACGGCGCGAAAACTGCCGTAATAGAAACTGCATTGGCGCAGTTCCATCGCCAGGTCGGTTTTGGCGCCCTCTGGCGCTTCTGTTTGTACAGACATGACTTAGAACCTGATTGAATAGCGATTGCGCAGGACGATTGCGGCGGCGTTCAGCGACAGCATCAAGGCCAGCAGCACGATGATCGCGGCGGCGGCAATATCAGTGAATTGACCCTGCGGGCGCGCCGTCCACTGGTAAATTTGTATCGGCATGGCCGTGAATTGCGAGAAGGGACCGCTTGGGTCGGTGACCAGGAAGGTGGCGGCGCCGACGACGATCAGCGGCGCCGTCTCCCCGACCGCGCGCGAAACCGACAGAATCGTGCCGGTCATGATGCCGGGAAGGGCCGCCGGCAAGACCTGATGCCAAATCGTTTGCCAGCGGGTGGCCCCCAGGCCGTAGGAAGCTTCCCGTATGGTATAAGGGACGGCGCGGATGGCTTCTTGCGCGTTGATGACGATGATCGGCAAGATGAGCAGGACCAAGGTCAATCCGGCGCTGATCAGCGTGCGGCCGTTCGGGGCGAAGCTGTTGATCCGCGCCAGGCGCGCCATCAGCTTATTGAAGACATCGGCGCCGATGGCGGCGTCGGCCGGGACTTCAAAACGGAAGTAAGCGCCGCGGACTTCAATATCGTAATCTTCGTCGGCGCGGCTGGGCCGGGTGTCGACGGCGATGCCCAGCGCCTTCGCCAGGGAATCCGCCATATCAGGCAGCTCGGCATTGCCCTGCATTGTCAAGCTCGGCGTGCCATAGTACAGGAAGGCATCGACGATGCGCGTTAGGGTCGGGCTATCCCAGCGGGCGGACTGACTGGAGATTTTGCCGTCTCGGAAGCTGATTTCCGCATCAAGATCCGGCTTTATGCTTTCGATCACGGTATCGACTGTGGGCGCGTCAAAGTTGTAATGGAAGATGAGACCGCTGGAAAACGGCGCCAGGGCGCGCACGAAAATAGCCAGCCCGAGCATGCCATAGATGATGGACGGCACACCGGCCAGATTGCGCACATTGGTCTCTATCAAGCGATTGACGAAGCCATCACCGGCGTATTCCTCTAGGTATATCGCCGAGCCGACGCCGATGGGCAGCGCCACCAGCACAACGATGAGCATCAAACCAACCGAGCCGATCAGGGCGGTGCGCACGCCCGCCAGCGCCGGTGTGCTGGACATGGGCGTACTGAGGAAGTCGCCATGCAGCCAGCTGTGAAAACGGCGTACTCTGACCTCGGCATCGTCGCGTCTTTCGCGCCGCTTGAAGTCATCGAGGATCGGCCCCTCAATCTCCGCTTTTACCGCCTCGAAATTGAAGATCGCCTCGACAAGCGGAAAACTGGCGATGATTTGCTGCTCAACGACTTCTTCCAGCACGAGATTGTAGAGGGTGGCGCGGTCGGCATAATCCGCCAGCAACGTCGCTTGCCGCTCTGCGCTTATGTTCTTCAGCAGTTCGCCGGCGATCGCCGGGTCTACATTGGCATCCGCCACAATTTCCGCCACGGTCGACTTGGTGAAGACATTGTTGTCGACCTGGCTGATGGTATTGCGGATCAGCACGCGCAGCCGTCCCGGTACTTGCTCAGCCAGGATGAGCGCCAGTTCGGAATTGTTCAGATCGTTCAGCGACCGGCCGCCGGCCAGCGTTTCCGGCTCAATGCTGTTGACTACGCCAATGGCGCCGAAGGCTTCGTTGGCGACGTTGAAGAAAAGCGCGATCAGCGCCAGGCCGGCGATGCCGATCGAAAAATAATTGAATAAACGGCCGAACTTGTCGCGTCGGCGCCGCTTATTTAAGTGGCTGAAGAAATCGGCTTCTTTGGGCATGTAGGACCGGGTTGGCTTGTTCGCGGCGTCGGGCATCAGTAGGCCTCCCGGAATCGACTGATGATGACGCGGCTGAGCGCATTGAGGATGAATGTCATCAGGAAGAGCGTCAGGCCGATGGCGAAAATGCTGTTGTAGTCGATCGAATCATAGCTCAGGTCGCCGCCGCTGATGCGCGCGATATGGCCCGTCATCGTCTCGGCCGAGTCAAAGGGATTGAAGCTGAAGTTGGGGCCGGCGCCGGCCGCGATCGCTACGATCATGGTCTCGCCGATGGCGCGGGAAATCGCCACGATGAAGGCGGCCAGTATGCCGGAGAGCGCCGCCGGCACAACCACCTTGATGACGGTTTCCAGCTTGGTCGCGCCCAGGCCGTAGGAAGCCTCTCGAAGGGCCAGCGGCACAGCGTGCAGCGCGTCTTCGCTCATTGAGCTGACCAGCGGAATGATGAGAATGCCCACCACAATGCCGGCCGAGCCGGTATTGTAGATGTTGACGATCTCGACGCCGAAAATGCCGCGCAGCAATGGCGTCATGAAGGTCAGGGCAAAATAGCCATAGACCACTGTGGGGATGCCGGCCAGGATTTCCAGCACCGGTTTCAACCAGTTCCTGACTTTGGGCGAAGCATACTCACTGAGATAGATGGCAGCCCCTATGCCCAGCGGCAGCGCGACCAGCATGGCGATCGTGCTCGTCATCAGCGTGGCGTTGATCAGCGGGATGACGCCGAACTCGCCGATGGCGGGGATCCAATTCCTGTTGCTGAAGAATTCGACGAGCGTCGGCCGGTCATTGTATTCCACGGCGACCCCGGCGCTGTGCGGCGCGACTGTGTTGGCGCCGCGCGCGCCGCGCTTGACCTGGAAGCGCGGCAGGTAACCCGCTTCGACGAAGGTTTCGCCGATACGCTGCGTCAAGGGGAAAACGGTTGAGCTGCCGGCGATGCTGATCTCTCCGGAGACTTCAGTCGCGTTCACCGCTGGCGCATCATCCGCTCCAGTCGCCCGCAGCCATTGGCTGCGCGCTTCGGCCAGGGCCTGGCTGGATGCCTGGAAGTAACCGACATCGACAATGACTTCGCTGACCTCGCCCAAATAGTAGCTGATGAAGTCTCTCGCCTGCGCCTGCTCGCGCATGATCCTGGCGTCGCTGTATATGAAGAGCGGTCGGGCGAGCGCGTAGCTGCCGTCTTCCACGGTCGCGGCCGATGGTTCCACGCCGTCCAGGACCAGGACCTTGAGATCATCGGCATTTTCCAGGTAATAGGCGTAGCCAAAGAAGCCGATACTGAAGGGATCGCGGTGGATGCTGCCGACCAGTTGATTGTCGTTCTCCGACATGATGGGGTCTTTGGCCAGCATCGCCCTCGGGTCGCCGTCAAAGACTTCTTCTGCAAAGAAATCGAAAGTGCCGCTATACAGACCCGGGATCACCAGCTTGATCGGCTCGGCAGGCCAATCGGGCCGGACCTGGTTCCAGGTCTCCGCCTCCCCGAAAATCTGCCGCAGTTCGTCAAAAGTCAAATCGCGCAGGAAATCGTTTTCCGAACTGACGGTGATGGCGAGCGCGTCACTGCCGACGCGAAAGGGAATCGGCGTGATGCCGACCGCGGCGCATTGCTCAATCTCGCTGGGCTTAACCGCGCGGCTGGCATTGACAAGCTGCGGGCGCTTTGCTCCCAACTCGGCCAGGATGACTTCGCTTGCGCACCAGCGCTCAAAGCCGCCGCCGGTCCCCAGCACCGCAATGTCGATGTGGTTGTTCTGGAATTCAACGATTTCCATCACTTCCTGGCCGACGCGGATGGCGCCGCTCTTGGCGACCGCCTCAAGCGCTTTGCCGGGCTCAACCGCGAAGCTGGTCGTCGCCTCGTCCATGTCGCTCAGGATGGCGCGATTGGTGTTCACCCATTGATCGCGAGTGAAAAATGATATGGATTCGTTTCCCAAAACGAGAATGATGCCGAGCGTGGTAAAGACCGACAATAAGCCGCAGGCGAACAAGCCCGCTTGGATGGCTGATTCATGGTATTTGGGTTTGCGCTTCAGCTTCTGCTGCCCGGCTTCTTTTGCCGCTTTCAACGCCGGGTGATGACGCTCTGCCATTGGCTTCTCTCAAGTGGGGCGCCCGCTCGCTCAGCGAGCCGGGCGCATCCATTGTGTCTTGGATTTGTCGCATGCGCCTGCTGCAAGGCGCGCAAGGTTGGCGATTGCGCGGGATTACGACGCCAGAGAATGATACCGCAGCCCCGCGCAAGCGACTATGCAAATGTCCTTACATGCCCGCCGTCGCATCGAGATAGGCTTGTTTGGCGGCCTGCAAGGCATCCGGCGAGGCCGGGAAGTAGCCCACAGCGATGACTTCATCGTTGACATGCGTCAGGTAGAAATTGATGAAGGCGGCGACTTGTGGTTTTTCGGCCATGATGCCGGCGTCGCTGTAGATGAAGAGCGGGCGCGCCAGCGGATAGCTGCCGTCATCGGTGGTCTGCGCATTCGCTTCAATGCCTTCGATGCGCAGGATGTTGAGG
>JAJDUC010000032.1 GCA_022826865.1 Anaerolineae bacterium | reverse complement strand
CCTGACAGGACAACTTCACCACCTGTATGTCTTGCTTTTACATAGAAGTCCGTCCCTGGGGTGGCGCTGCCAGTGAAGCAAACTTGGAAGCTTTTGCTGTTGTACGGCATGTCGATCAGCAGTCGACTCACCTTAAAGCGGGCGCCGCCGTAAGGGCTGTCCTCGCGCACGCTGCCCGAGCCATGCAAGAATACAAAGCCGAAGCCTTGGGCTTGGGATATGAGCCCGCCGTGCGTCAAGAGCAGCGCCAGCAAAACAAGCAGGCAAAACGCCCTTTTCCTGATGGAACCTGCGAACAATGCGGTTGACATAATGTTTTCCTTTCGTCCGAAATAAGCCGACAAAGTATAATCGAATAAGGATTTAATTAGATTTAGAAGCGCTTGGCGTAGGGCGGCCGTCAGCTACGCGTAGGGCAGCGGTCAGCTTTGCATAGGGCAAGCGAAGGATAGCGCATAGGCACAGCGGAAGTTTTGCGTAGGATGGCCGTCAGGGATGCGCAGGCTGCGGAAGTTATGCGCAGGACGGCCGTCAGGCTAGCGCAGGCTGGGGAAGTTATGCGCAGGACGGCCGTCAGGCTAGCGCAGGCTGGGGAAGCCCAGGGCTGATCGGCATACAGGGCAGTGTATCGAAGTCGGTTGAAATTCCAATGAACCAATATCAACTTCACCACAAAGGCACGAAGGACACAAGTAACATCAGGAAAGTAATGCAACAATCTGAAGAACGGTGTAGGGGCGATTCGGTCGCCCGCCGACAAAAGCGCGAATTTTCGGGCGACACGCAGCCTACATATCGACCTTATGCTGAATTTCGCATGACTAACTTGATTCTACTGAGAAAAGGGCATTATTTCGTACACGATTCTCGACGCTCTCGTTTTTCTCGGTGTACTCGGTGGCAAAGTTTTTCTGATTCAACCGAAATGGATACACTACCGCATACGGGCAATATGACAAAGCGCGGCGCAAGGTTTATAATCATGCTGATTTTATTCGCGCAATTTCCCATGAATCCCTAATGCTTGAGCTTGGCCATTCACTCCAATCCAATAATGACTGCGGCGGGGCGACCCGATGAGCGCTAAACACGTTATCGCCATCGACCTGGGCGCGACCTCCGGGCGCGTCATGGATGTCGCTTTTGAAGGCGAGCGCCTGCGGCTTGAAGAAGTCCATCGCTTTCCCAACATTCCGGTGCAGACGCCCGGCAGCCTGCATTGGGACGCGCTGCGACTCTGGCGCGAGATCACGGTCGGCATCGACGCCGCGCGCGGGGCGGCTTCCATCGGTCTCGATTGCTGGGGGGTTGATTATGCCCTGCTCGATAGCGCCGGCGAGTTGCTGGCGAACCCCTATCATTATCGCGACCCGCGCACCGAAGGCGCGATGAAATGGGTCTTCGAGCGCATACCCCGACGCGAAATCTTCGAGCGCACCGGCATTCAATTCATGCCTCTCAACGCGCTGTATCAGCTGGCGGCCAGCATCCGCGACGGCAGCCCCCTGCTCGATTATGCGACGACTATGCTGACCATCGCCGATCTCTTCAATTATTGGCTGACCGGCGCCAAGACCTGCGAATTCACCGAAGCCACGACCATGCAGCTCTACAATCCCACCCAGGCCGACTGGGATCGGGACATTATGAACGCCGTCGGCATCCCCACCGACATCCTGACGCCGATCGTCCCGCCAGGCACAGTCATCGGCCAATACAAAGGCATTGATGTCATTCTGCCCGCCTGCCACGACACCGGCAGCGCCGTGGTCGCCGTGCCTTCCACTTCAAAGCGCTCCGCCTATCTCAGCAGCGGCACCTGGAGCCTGCTAGGCCTGGAACTGGAAGCGCCTATCATCAGCGACGCCGCCTACGAAGCCAATGTCACCAACGAAGGCGGCTACGGCGGGACCTTTCGCCTGTTGAAAAATATCATGGGATTGTGGATAGTCGACCAGTGCCGCGCTGCATGGCAGGCGGCCGGCAAAGATTACAGCTTTGAGCAATTGACGGGCATGGTGGAAAGCGCCGCGCGCTTCAATGCTTTCATCGAGCCGGATGACCCTTCCTTCCTCGCGCCGGGCGACATGCCGGCGCGCGTGGTTGATTATTGCCGGCGGACCGGGCAGCCGGCGCCGGAAACGGACGCCGAAATCATGGCGACGGTCTACGTGAGCCTGGCATTCAAGTACCGCTACGTCCTGGAGCAGCTGATCGCCGTATCCGGCCAAGAGGTAGACCGCCTGCATATCATCGGCGGCGGCTCGCGCAATGCCCTGCTCAATCAAATGACGGCCAATGCCACCGGCCGCCCGGTCCTTGCCGGTCCCGCGGAAGCGACCGCCATCGGCAACGCCATCGTCCAGTTCATCGCCATCGGCGAGTTAGACAATGTCGCCGAAGCGCGCGCCTTGCTCAGCGAATCCGCCGAGCTCCGCAGCTTTGAACCGCAAGCTACGGCCCTTTGGGATGAGAGTTACCCGCGCTTTGCCGCCTTGCTGGGCTAGGCGCGCGCCAGCGCCCGTACACGGATTGGAGCAGGCGAACTCTGCATGATCAATGCTCTGTGTTTTTATCGCTAGGAAAGCGGCTGGCGGCCTTTATGACCCAAGCACTGCAAAGCCTCATTGATATGACACGCGCGCTGGGCGAGCCGGCGCGCGATTATGTCATCATCGGCGAAGGCAACACCTCCATGCGCCGTGATGACGCGAGCTTCTTTATCAAGGCCAGCGGACACCAGATGCAGGGTATTGACGAGACTGGCTTTGTGGCCGTGCGCTTCGCGCCCATGCTGGCGATGCTGGACGAGCCGCCAAAAACCCTGACGGAACAGAAGGCGATCACAGAGTCAGCAATCCTCCCCCCCAACGCTTTGGGGGGGACCGAGGGGGGGTTAGCCCCCAGCCCCTCGATTGAAGTGAGCTTCCACGCCATGCTGCTGCAAGAATGCGCGGCCAGGTATATCGGGCACACTCACCCCACTGTCGTTAATCAATTGATGTGCAGCGAATTCGCCGCCGATTTCGCTTTCAAACGGCGCTTCCCTGACGAGGTCGTGCTCTGCGGCCCGTGTTCGGCGCTGGCGCCTTATGCCGACCCCGGTTTGCCGCTGGCCCTGGTCATGCGCGACAGCGTTCGAGCATATATGGCCGAGCAGGGCGAGGCGCCCAAGCTGATCTTGCTGGAGAACCACGGCATGATCGCCCTGGGAGACACGCCCTCCGAAATCCTCAATATCACGGCCATGGCGGTCAAGGCGGCGCGCATCTACCTCGGCGCGCTGATGACCGGCAAGCCGACTTGCCTGCCCGAAGACGACGTCCAGCACCTTTATAAGCGCCCGGACGAAATCTACCGCCGTCAGCGTTTCGTTGCAAAGTAAGCTAAGTTCGTTGCAGATTAAACCGAATTCGTTGCGAATTATGCCGATTCTGTGACTCATTCCCCTCTTTTTGTGCTAAAATAGGTCAAGTACATGAAGAGGGTGACATGCAATATGTAAAGATTCTGCTATTGTTCTTGTTTTTATTCGTTTTCGTCATACCCGCCGCGTCGCAAGAGATGATCCGCGTAGAAACCCCCGCCGTTGGGAAAACCTTCACCGTTGAGCTCAAAAGCAGCAGCGTTTACGCTGTTGACCCGTTTCCATATAGACTCACGGACACGCCAGAGGCGGAGATTATCAACAGAGGCTGTTTTTCGAGTTTAAATCCGGGCTCTTATGATGAGGTCTACGCTCACAGCTTCTTCGAAACAATCTCTTCCCGCTGCATCTTGCAATTGCGCGTTACCGCGCGCGGGAAGAAAACGAATGTCATGACCTTCGTCCGCGCGCGCAAGTACGTCGACATCAAAGTGACCAATGAATGGCAGAAAGTCAAGCTGGGCAAGGGCACGTATGCGAAATTGGCCAACTTTGACGTGATCGCCAGGATTGATATGAGCCGGTCCTCCAAAGGCTGCCACACTGCGGAAAATGGCGGCATCTACAATAATCTCAAGGGTATGCAAACGTATTCAATTAGAGAAAAAGGCAAGCTAATCCAGATTCTCAATGGCGATACGGCTTGGTATCGCATCTTGACCAAGTCCTGCACCATGTGGATTCGCGCGCATGATGGCAAGACGGGTACCCTCACGCTGCTGAAATTCTCCAACAAAGCAATAAAGCCGCCGAAATTTTAGGGCTGTTGCGGTCTCTGGAATATAATATACGGGTGGCTGATCATGCCGCCCTGTTGCTTATTCACAAGAAGGAGAACCCGCGATGCCTACCAATGGCGCTTTGACTTGGCTGATACCCGACGCCTATTTAGCCGCGCCCGCTGACGACGACCCCGTCAACAAAAATCATGAATCGGTCTGCATCCTCAATGTCACCGCCGACGACGCCAATGTCATATTAGATTTTTTCTTCGAGGATCGAGCTGCGGTTGAGGGCATCGCGATCACAGTGCCGGCCAAGCGCTGCCCGCATGTGCGCCTGGACAAACCCGAGCAAATCGCCGGATTCCAGATTCCCTTTGATGTGCCCTATGGCATTCGGGTGCGCAGCGATGTGCCGATAAGCGTACAGTATTCGCGCATGTATGCCAGCGGCGGGGTAATCGAGAGCTTGATTACGACGATCGCCTACCCGGTGGAGTGACATTTGTACAAGGTCTCCGGCTCCTGAGTACGAGAATGGAGCGATGACCTTCGCTAGTACTCTGAATTTCCATGCGCACCGTTTTATGACTTTCAGTCAGAAACCTTGTGGTTGCCAATAAACAAGCTTGCCATTAGAATTGCCTTAGCAAGTTTGTTCTGATTCATCCGCGCAGGAATGCCCAATGATTGCATATCAGCCATCACACGTTGTTGTCGTAGCACTTATTCTATTTATGCTTGCTCGAGTAGCTTACTATCAACTGAAACTGCGTTCGATCAAGCAGTACCGAAGTAAGTACCAGAGCTATTTGGACGCGTTGTCGACGAACGCCCAAGACTGGAGTTCTTTCGACACATTTGCGGAGTCCAGAACAGAAATCCTCAAGCTTTTTGACCAGGCTAAGTTGACTGAGGGACTAGTTCCCGTCTTCAAAGACTTCCCAATTGGTAACAACCTGAAAGTCCAATCCGGTACGGCGGAACCATGGGACAATCTTACGGCAACCGATAAACACATAGTCGCTGCAAACCGTAAGACATTTCACGAAGCAATAGGGTATTTTCGAGCGCGGAGGAACGAGACATTTAGCATTACCTATTGGATAGAGTTGGTCGTTTTACATCCTCGCATGATTGTAGGCTCCCTTGGTGGAAACAAGGATGGAATCATAGCAATATTACTCAACATTGTTGCCATTCCGAGTGAAGCTATTGCCATATATGAATGGTTTATCAGGCATTAACGTAACATAATCAGATTCCAGAGAGAAGAATATCACCGTGCTCATAAGAGCCATTTCGAGTCATGTTATGCCGCTACTTCTCTCTGACGAAAATCAGTTCAATTGGGCAGGCGAGCCCATGACCGCCGCCTTCGATGATCGTCTCCGTCCCGCTGAAGCCGCCATCGTCTGATGCGCGCAGTTCATAGCTGATCTCATAGGGGATGTCGCGCCCGTCCACCGGCATGGGCGCGATGAAAATGGCGCTGCCGACGTACTCGCCCGCCTCATTCCGCAGCAGCTCAAACTCGTCGAAGACGATCGTCTTTTCGTCCAACTGTGTGATCAGCAGCGATTCAGCTTCATGCCCGCTGCAGTCGCCGGTGAATCGCAAGGACCACAAGCCCGGATCTGGCGTTTTCGCATTCGATTCAGGCAGCGGCGCCATCGTGCCGCAGGCGGTCAATACGAGCGCCACGACTGCCAAGAACGGCGAAACGGCAAGTAACATTCGCATGCTGAAGTGTCGTCCGTGTCTCTGCCAAACACCAGAGATATGTGTGTAGGGGCGAGCCGGTGGCTCGCCCGTATTGTTGAATGTGATATGGGCGGGCGACCCAAGGGTCGCCCCTACGCATCTGTAGTTCGAGTGTTTAGAGAAGCACTTCGCGGCCGGTCTTCTCGCTTTCGTAGATCGCGTTGAGGATTTTCATCACTTGCAGCGATTGCTCGGCCGGCACCGGCGACGGCGCGCCATCGACAATCGCCTGCGCGAATTCGACGCACTCCTGCGCATGCGGCTCGGAGATATTCTGCGTCAATTTGAGTTTGCGATTGTAAAGCTGCATGCTCTCATAATTGGTGTCATAGATCTCACATTTGGGCCAATGCGAGCCGCCATTACTGCCATAGAGCCACATCTGCATGTCTTCGCCTTCAATATCGTGATGCAGCAGCCAGGAGATCTCAAAGACCAGCGTCGCGCCGGTTTCGAAGCGGACGAAAGCCATCGCCATTTCTTCGACATCCATGCCTTCGGGGATGCGCCCATGACGGGGCCAACGACCGAAAGCCATTGGGTTGCTGGCGATTTCCCGCCGCGCCACGCCGGTGACCGACACTGGATCGGGATTGCCCATCATCCAGAGCGTCAAATCGAGGATATGCACGCCGATATCGATGCAGGCGCCGCCGCCGGCATGCTGCTGCGACAGGAATGCCAGGCTCGTAGGAATGCCGGAGCGGCGCAGCATCCAACTGCGGGCGTGATAAACGTCGCCCAGCGCGCCGCCATTGATTTCCGCCTTCAGCGCCTTTGACGTGCCAGCGAAGCGAAAATGCTGAGCAGTCATCAGCAATTTGCCGCTTTTGTCGCGGGCGTCGATCATACGTTGCACATCGGCTGGGGTCGGCGCCAGCGGCTTCTCGCAGATGACGTGCTTGCCCGCTTCCAGCGCGGCGATGGACAAATGGGCGTGATACATGTTGGGCGTGCAGACATCAATAATATCGATATCCGGATCGTTTATGAGGGCGGCGCTATCGGTCTCGAGTTTTTTGACATTCCAGTCCGCGCCCCAACGCTCCAAGGCTTCCGGAACGAGGTCCGCGCCGGCCACAACTTCGGCATGAGGCGATTCCGCCCAGCCCGGCATATGCGTACGGGCGATTCCGCCGACGCCGATCACACCCACTTTTAATGTACTCATATTGCATCGCTCCTTTATGCTGATCCGGGTTCTACCCAGGTATTGGTCTCCGCAGCTAGATAAAAGGCTTCCATCACGGCGCTGCGGTCCGCCGCTTCTTTCGCCGAAATCAGTGACGCGTCCTCGCCGTTCAAGGCATCGAGGAATAGCTCAAAGGCATGCGGCAGGGCCGCGGGCAGGTCGGCCCATTCGCCGCCATCGGCCCCGTCCAGATTATCCGTCTTCAGGAACAGTTTGTCATCATCAACATAGGCGACGCCCTCGGTCCCGCTGACCAAGGCCGGCTGCGGCCGCAGAATATCGACCCAGCCGGCCGCCAGCGTGCCGATGGCGCCGTTGCTGAAGCGCAGCATGCCTTCGCCATATTCATCGCAGGGATATCGGCCCAGCAGCCGATCCACCTGCGCCGTGACAGTCTCGACCCCGCCCATCAACCACATCAGGATGTCGAGCGAATGCGCGCCCAAGTCCCCAAAACCTCCGCAACCGGAACGCTGCGTATCGGTCATCCAGAGCCAGCCATCGTCATACCAGCCGCGACCGCCCGGATCAAAGATGTTGCCCAAGGCGCCCGCGTGCACATTTGAATGGCGGATCCGCGTAATCCGGCCCAAAGTCCCGTCCTCAATCAACTGTTTCAGCATTCGATAGACCGGCATGCTGCGCATGAAGTGTCCGGTCTGGAAGATCACACCGGCGGCATCCAGGGCGCGCTGCATGGCATAGGCGTCTCGCGCCCCCATGCCCAGGGGCTTCTCCACAAAAATATGTTTGCCGGCGGCGGCGGAGGCCTCGACCAGCTCGCGATGCGTCGCCGTTTCCGAGCAAACGATGACAGCTGCGACATCTTCATCGCCTAGAATATCGCGGTAGTCGTCGACGGTGGAACAATCCAGGCGCCCGGCCGCGATCCGCGCCCGCGCTTCCTGCTCGTCCCAGACAGCCTGCACCTCGAACTGATCGGCGCGTTCGCCAAGGCGTCTCACAAAATCGGGACTGTGGATATGCCCCACACCAAGAAATGCAATCTTTTTCATCTCAACTCCTCGTTTCGCTTCCAGCCACAAAATCCATCGCTTCATCCTGTTCGAGCGCGCGGACAAAACGCGCAGTAATCGTGCGCGGACGGGTGATGGCCGAGCCGACAACAACCGCCCAAGCCCCCATATCCAGCGCCCGCCGCGCTTGTTCCGGCGTCTCAATACGCCCCTCCGCGATAACCGGAATCGGCAAACTGGCGATCATCCGGCGCAGCAATTCAAAGTCAGGTCCGGCCGGCTTCGGGCTGCTCGCCGTATAGCCGGAGAGAGTTGGCGCCGCCATCGCCGCGCCCGCATCGGCCGCCGCCCGGGCTTCTCCTAGAGTAGAAACATCGGCGAAGGCGGGCAAGTCCAACTCATCGTGAATGCGAGCAAGCAGATCGCCCAGCGCGACGCCATCGGGACGGGGACGCCCGGTGCAATCCAGCGCGATGACATCGGCGCCGGCCGCGGCAATTTGCGCCGCCGCCTCAAAACTCGGCGTGATATATACACCGGAAAGGCCAATCTTGTACAAGCCGATAACGGGCAGATTGACCGCGCGTTTGATGGCGCGGATATCTTTCGGCCCGTTGGCGCGGATGGCGGCCGCCCCTCCAGCCTGGGCCGCGATGGCCATCTTGGCCATAGTCTGGGCGCCATGCAGCGGCTCATCTTCCAGCGCCTGGCAAGAGACGATCAATTTGCCTTTAACGGCGGATAGAAAGGCGGCGGCATTCATATTGAACTACAGTCCCCCATCCGCGCTCCTGCCGTCTTTTGGGAGAGACAGATCCGCCAGGCCAGCATGGCCGCGCCCAGCATGACCGCCTCCGCGCCCAGAGCGGCTGGCAGCAGCGGCGTCGACTTCACCGGCTGGGGCGCCGCCGCCCGAAAGGAGGCAATGCATGCATCCCACCAAAGCGCGCCAACCTGTGGCACACCGCCGCCGATGACAACGGCATCAGGGTTGATCGCCGCGACAATTCCCGCCAGAATCGCGCCGAAGTCCTTCGCTTTCTTGTTGATTACCGACCGCGCTTTATCATCGCCACAGCGGGCGCGTCGATTGATCTCGGTCAAAGGAAGGCGCTCGTCAAGGTCCTTCGCGATTTGATATGAACGCTCTATGGCCGGCCCGGAACAATACTGATCGAGAATCAGCGCTTTATCCTCATCCCAGCCCACGACCAGATAGCCAATCTCGCCGGCGCTGAAGTTTGCGCCGTGCCAGATCGACCCATTGGCGATGATGGCGCCGCCAATGCCCGTGCCAACCGTGACGCAAAGCAATGAATCGCGCTCTCTGCCAGCGCCCAGTACCGCCTCGCCATAGGCCAGGGCCCGCGCGTCGTTCTCGGCGGCGACCGGCAAACCGGCCACAGCAATGTCGCGGAGCCGCGCGCCCGTCCAGCCGGGAATATTTTCGTTGGCAAAGAGGACGATGCCGCTGGCGGTATCCACCATGCCGGCGCTGCCGATGCCAATAGCCGCAACCGGCGCTTCCGCGCTCTTGATCAGTCGCTCGCAGAGGGCGCGCGCGGATGCCAAAATAGCCGGCGCAGACGCGCTCGTCGCCACTTGCAGCGTTCGCTGGATTTCGCCATCGCGCGCAACCAAACCGGCCAGGGTTTTGCTCCCGCCGATATCAAGCCCGATGACCAGCGATGAAGGCATCGACACAATCCGTCAGCAGAACTTAGATCTGCTTCAAAAGCGCTTCCTCGCCGCGGCGTTCGCGATAGCCGTGCACGATCAGGCCGGGACGGCCATTGCTCTGTCCCGCCCACTGATCGTTATGAGGATCGCGAAAGCCCATGCGCACCATGCGCCGCGGCTCCTTGGTCTGGTTGATATAAGAGCCGTGTACGCAGTAGAGATGAAAGACCACGACATCGCCGCGTTTCGCCGGCACCGGCACGGTTTCTTCCAACTGGTAGGCAGTGGCGTCAAGATGCGGGCTGCAAGGGCTGCCATCGGCATTATGCCGGACATGCGGCAGTTTTCCGCGCTTGTGCGAGCCAGCCAGGAAGCGGATCTCGCCGTTTTCGTGGAAGGTGTCGTCCAAATGCACGAGTGTATCGATGAAGCGCCCGTCCGCATGTTCATAGAAGGGATAATCCTGATGCATGGGGAAGGGATGGCCCGTCTGCGGCGGCTTGATGTGCATGGTGGTGTGATGCAATTCGACGCTGGATTCGAGAAGCTGGGACAGCGCCTTGCCCAGTTTGGGGTTGGTGACGGCGCGCATCCAGGCATCGGAATAGAAATGCAGGTCGTGCATGGCCGTCAGCTTCACCTGCTTCTCTAGTTCTTCGTCAAAATAGACATCGCGCCAGGGACCGGACCAACCCGGGCTGGTGATCGCCCAATCTTCAATCAAGCGGTCGAGGCTGTCCGACAGGTCCGCGATCTCCGCTTCATTGAAGACCTGCGGTATGCGCAGGAATCCGTTTTCATGAAAGAAGTCAATCTGCTCTTGGTTCAACATGTTGCTTGTCCCCTTTTTTGGATGCAATTCCCGTCCCTTAGTTTACGCGGTCCTTCCATAAAATCACCCCTCGCCGATGCGCCGGGGAGGGGCGGCCCGCTCTGAGAGCGATGCGATGCGCCATGTCATCTTCAAGCGCTAAGCGCCCATGCTCTGCACTGACAGTTGGTAAGGCGCATCGCCGACCAAGCCATATCGGTCTACCTGGGCCGAGCCGACGATGATGGTGTAGACGCCCGATTTCAAGGTCAGCGACGCGTTGTAGCTGCGTCGTGGGCGTACGGCTGTATCGCCCAGCGGCGCCACAAATGCGCCGTCGGGCCCATAAATCGTGCCGTAAGGCGAGTTGAGGTTGCCGCCGCTCAAGCCACTGCCGCCGGTGCGAATCTTGATCGACACATTCTGTCCCGCGGTCGCCTCAAAACGGTAACTGTGCTTGTCCTCAGCATCAG
This sequence comes from Anaerolineae bacterium, assembly GCA_022826865.1. Classification (GTDB taxonomy): domain Bacteria; phylum Chloroflexota; class Anaerolineae; order Aggregatilineales; family Phototrophicaceae; genus UBA6055. The sequence continues at coordinate 10,331 of JAJDUC010000032.1, read as the reverse complement.
CGATTTCGCTCTCGATAACGACATCAATGACGAGCAGCCCTTTATCTTTTGCGCCAGCGGGCGAAAGGATAAACTCGGGTTGCGGCAAAGGAGTCGGATCAAAGGCCGGCGCGGGAAGGGCCGTGGGTTCAGGCGCCGGTTCCTCGCCTTCAATTTCCACCTGATAGGGCGCATCGCCGACCAAGCCATAGCGATCCACTTCGGCGGCGCCAACGATGATCGTATATGTCCCCGACTTAAGGCTGAGCTGCGCGTTGTAGCTGCGGCGCGGCCGAACCGCGGTATCGCCCAGCGCCGCCACAAATGCGCCGTCGGGCCCGTAAATCGTGCCATAAGGCGAGTTCAGATTGCCGCCGCTCAAGCCGCTGCCGCCGGTGCGGATCTTGACCGTCACCGCCTGGCCGGCAGAGCCGGTGAAGCGGTAGCTGTGCTTGTCGGCGCCATCGGCGATCTCGTCCAGCGTCACCACATTAAGCGCCAATTCGCCTTTATCCGTCGCCCCTTCGGGCGCGAGCACGAAGTCTTGCGCCACCGCGGTCGGCAGCGGCGTCGGCTCAGGAACTGCCGGTTCTTCGCCTTCGATTTCCACCTGATAGGGCGCATCGCCCACGAGACCGTAGCGATCCACTTCGGCGGCGCCAACGATGATCGTGTAGGCGCCCGCCTTCAGCGTGAGCGGCGCATTGTAGCTGCGGCGCGGCCGAACCGCAGTATCGCCCAGCGCCGCCACAAATGCGCCGTCGGGCCCGTAAATCGCGCCATAAGGCGAGTTCAGATTGCCGCCGCTCAAGCCGCTGCCGCCGGTGCGGATCTTGACCGTCACCGCCTGGCCGGCAGAGCCGGTGAAGCGGTAGCTGTGCTTGTCGGCGCCATCGGCGATCTCATCCAGCGTCACCACATTGAGCGCCAATTCGCCTTTGTCCTTCGCGCCATCGGGGGACAGAACGAAGTCCGGCATTTCCACAGCCGCTTCGGGCGCCGTTTCAAGCGCTCGCTCCACGGCAGTTGCCGCGACCGGCGTCGCAACTTCCGGCTCCGGCGTCGCCGTGACGACCACCGCGACTTCCTTGATGACCTCCTGCGGCTGCTGGTTGAAGGCAATGGCAAAGCCGAGCGCAAAGGCAGCGATCACGGCGACCGCCAAGGCCGCCGCGCCGCGCCAGCGCCGGGCGCGCGACGGGGCCGCCGCCTCGGTGATCGGCCGGTTCACCAATACCGGCGGCTCAATCGGCGCGATTTCGTTTTCCTCGTAGAGGTAGCAAGCCGCTTCGTGTTTCGGTTTGTCCATCTTGAAAAGCGGCGGCTGTTCTTCCAGGCATTTGTCCATGCGGTGCGGGCAGCGCGGATAATAGCGACAGCCGACCGAAGCCGCCGTGCGCATTTCTTCTTCGCTGGGCAGGCTGATGTTGACATCCCATTTGTCGGTGGGGTCGGGCACGGGAACCGAGTCAATCAGCAGTTGCACATAGGGATGCTGCGGCGCGTCAATCACATCGATCGCCGTGCCTCGCTCCGCCGTCGTGCCCTGATAAAGCATATAGATCTGGTCGCCGATCTGATAAGCCGTGCTCAAATCATGAGTGATATAAAGGAAGGAAATATTATGGTCATCGCGCAGGCGCAACATGGCATCGAGGATTGACGCGCGCAGGGAGGCATCGACCATGGATACCGGTTCGTCGGCCACGATCAGGCGCGGTTTGATCATATAGGCCCGGGCCATCATGATGCGCTGGCGTTGGCCGCCGCTGAGTTGATGCGGGTATTTGCGCAGGACATCCTCGCCGTACAAACCGACCACGTTCAGGCCGGTCTCCACCATGTCGCGGTATTCGCTCTGATTGTCGGAAAGGCTGAAGTGCTTGTTGACCAGATCAAAGACATGGTCGATGCGGTAAAAGGGATTGTAAACGCCAAAAGGATCCTGAAAGACAGCCTGCACATTGCGCCGGTAGACTTTCAACTGCTCATCGCTCATATCGGTGATGTCTTCGCCATCGAAGATGATATGGCCTGATGTCAACTTGATGAAGCCGAGGACCAGATTGGCCAGCGTTGTTTTGCCGCTGCCGCTTTCGCCCGCGATCGTCGTGATGGTCGCCGGCGATTCGTCTATGGTCAGATTGAAGTTGTCCAGGGCGACAACCGTCTTTTTCTTGCCCAGGAAGCCGCCGCTGGAATAGACTTTGGTCGCGTCACGAATTTGCAATAAGGGCGTGGGCATTCGTCCTCCTCTCCTCGAATTGCTCATCGTACAAATGACAAGCGACCTCGTGCAAATCTTCTACGTAGATTGGAGGCGGCTCCACCTCGGCGCAATGTTCCCAGGCGAAGGGACAGCGCAGCCGGAAGATGCAGCCCGAGGGCGGATTGCGCGGATCATGCGTGATGCCTTCTGTGATCTTGAGCGGCTTGCGTTCTTTGATTGAAGGTATGGAGTCGATCAGCAGTTGCGTATAGGGATGCAGCGGATTGGCGTAGACATTCTCCACCGGCGCGATTTCCACCATCTTGCCGGCGTACATCACGGCAATGCGATCGACAATCTGCGCCAGCAGGCCCATATCATGGCCGATGACAATCAGCGAAACGCCGATTTCGTCTTTCACCTTGACCAGGGTCTGGGCCACGATGCGCTGCACGACAACATCCAGGGCGCTGGTCGCCTCGTCGGCGATGACCACGGTTGGATGCAGCGCCACGCCCATGGCGATGCAAACGCGCTGTTTCATGCCGCCGCTGAGTTCATGCGGGTACATGTTGTAGATGCGGTTTGGCAGGCCGACATTCTGGAATAGCTCGAAGATGCGCTCGCGCAGGGCATCCTTGTCCTTCTGTTTGCCTTCATGAGATTCGATCACATCAATGATCTGGTCCTTGACGCGCATAGTCGGGTTCAGCGAGTTCATCGCCCCTTGCGGTATCAAGGACAAGCCCGTCCAGCGGAACTTGCGCAGCTCTTCCTCTTCCAGGTTCAGCACTTCTGTGCCATCCACTTGAATGCTGCCATGCACGATATAGCCCGGGGGCTGCACCAATTGCAGGATGCCATAAGCCGTGGTCGATTTGCCGCAGCCGGATTCGCCCACCAGGCCGAGCGTTTCGCCTTCGTAGAGATTGAAGCTGATATCGCTGACGGCGATGACATCGCCCTGCGGCGTGGCGTAGTGAATGCGCAGATTGTCAACCTTGAGGACAACTCGGTCGCCCCCCCCATCCCCCAGCCCACGAGGAGGGAAGGGGCGCGTTGAAGTCCCTCCCTCTTTATGGGGTCGCGTAGACACAGACCCTTCGGGGAGGGATTTAGGGTGGGTGTTTCTCTGCTCTGACATATCTCTTCGCTCCGGCCCGCGGCTAGCTTGCTTTGCGCAGGCGTGGATTGGCGATCTCGTCCAAGCCCAGGTTGATGAGAAGCAGCGCGATGAACACGACGGCGAGAATCACTGTCGGGATGCCCCACCACCACCACATATTACGCAGCAGCGCGGCTGCTTCAATCGACCAGAATATCGAGACGCCCAGCGATGGAATGCGCTGTGGACCGAAACCGAGCAATTCCAAGCCCACGGCCGACAGAATCGCGCCGGTCATATTGCCGATATAACTGGCCGCCAGATAGGGCAGCAGATTGGGCATGATCTCGCGGTACATAATGTCGCGCGTCGGCACGCCGGAAAGCCGCGCCATCTGCACATAACCGCTCTCCCGCATGCTCAGCACCTGGGCGCGGATGTAGCGCGTCGGCGTCGCCCAGGCGAACATCGAAATCAACAGCGCCATTGTCACCAGGTCGATGCGCGGCAAGACCGACTGAATGACGATGAGCACCAATAACGAAGGAATGGTGATGGTCACATCGGTGGCGAGGCGGATCACATCATCGGCAAAGCCGCCGACGAAGCCGGCCAGGAAGCCCAGCAAGATGCCGATGCCCATGCCCACGGAAGCGGCGATTGCGCCAACGCCGATCGTGCGCGGCGTACCAACAATCAGCAGCGCCAGCATGTCGCGCCCGCTATTTTCAGTGCCCAGCGGGTGTTCCGGCACGCCCTCCTGGTCGCGCCAGTTCGTGAAGCCGACGGGCGGCATGTTCAGGGGAGAGCTGCCGGCCAGCGCCAATTCAGTATCCCAAAATTGATTGCCCAAAAATATCATAAAAAAGATCAAGCCGATGATGCCAGCGCCGGTGAGAAACTTCCAATTCAGCCAAGGGTTGTCAAAGCGGTTGAGCAAGCCGGCTTTCTTGACGCCACCCGCGACGGCCGGGTCCTTTGTTTTTTCTGCCATGCCTACCTCCCTTCCAAGCTGATTCGCGGATCAATCAGCGGGTATACCAGATCAATGATCAGCACCGCCAGCGCGCTCGTCACAATCAGAATGAAAGATGTCCCCTGTATCAGCCCGAAGTCCTGCGTGTTGATGCCCTCATAGATCAGCGAACCCATGCCGTTGTAGACGAACATGATCTCCACCAGCACCGAGCCGTTGATCAGTGTGCCAATCGACACTGCCAGCGCTGTCATCTGCGGCAGAATCGCATTGCGAATCATATAGCGATACAAAACGTAGAACGGTTTCAGACCCTTGGCCTGCGCCAGGATCATATAATCTTCGCCCTCAATGGTGACCATCATGCCGCGCATGCCCAGGGCCCAAAAGCCGAAGGTCACCAATACGATGGACATAGCCGGCAAGAAACCATGATGCAGCACACTGCCGAAGAACTCCGGCGTCAACGAAGGCACCATGCCGCGGCCATAGGCGCCCACTTGCGGAAATATCGGTAACAGAAAGCCGAATATATAGACCAGCAGCAAACTGAACAGCGCCGGCGGCACCGAAGTAAAGGTCATGGAGATCGGTATCATCACCTTGAGCCACCGGGGCGTGCGGTACCAGGCCAGCAGAGCGCCGCAGAGATTGCCTACCGTGAAGAATATGACCGTGGAGAGGCCGACCAGGCCAATCGTCCAAGGCAGCCTGCGCGCGATCAATTCGTATACAGTTGACGGGAAATTCCCCATTGAGTAGCCGAGATCCAAACGCAGGGTATTGCCCAGATAACGCAAATACTGAACGTGAATGGGATCATCCAGCCCGAAGCGTTTGCGCCAGCTTTCGATGATTAAATCGGCGTTTTCAACAAAGCCCTCAAACTGGGACATGCGCGCGATCATCGCCGAGATGGGGTCGCCCGGCGCCAAGCGCGGAATGATGAAGATCAAGGTCGCCGCCACCCAAACAGTTAAGGCAAAAACTAGCAATCGACGGGCCAGATAGTTTAACGAGATACCTCCCATTTTCAGTTTGTCCTTTCAAGCGCAGGCGATTCAGTGGCTGCCCGATGGAACACCCCCACCAAAGTGTGGGGACAAGCTCTTCTTCCTGACACTGTGGGTGGCAGCGACCGGCGCACCCCCACAAATGTGGGGAATCGAGGCTGAGGCCCGCGTAACCGCGAACCCCAAACCTCAAATGGAATCAAATCGTCCCTTACATGCCCGCCTTGCGCAGTTCGGAGATGATCTGATGCGTCGAATGCCACCAGGTGGCCGGATGGTTGAAGTTGTTCTCAGACGTCGGCCAGCCTTCCCAGTAGGTGCTGTTGAAGGGAATCAGCTTGGTCGCCTGGTTCAACGGGAGGATCGGCAGGTCTTCATAGAAGTACTGATAAGCATCCAACACCAGCGGAATGACCTGAGGATCGCCCAGCGGGAGCGTGCCGATTTGCGCGACGATCTCGCTGTAAGCCTCGTTGTTCATGCCGGACCAGCGGGCGTGGTTGCTGCCGGAAGAACGCTCGCCAATCGGAACGTAGTGACGCGCCGTGTAGCGATCCAGCGAAGCCCAAGGTTCGTTAACCGAGCCGCAGGCGTCCCAGTCGGTCGTGGCTTCGTAGTTGCCGAAGCGCTTGTTGTCGTCCCAGGTCGGGCCGGCGATAACGGCAGCGCTGGCGTTGACGCCGAAGGCGCGCAGTTGCTCAACCAGAACTGAAGTGATGCGACGCTTCTCGATAAAGCCCTCGTGAACCTGAATCGCCAGGTTCAGGACGTGGCCGTCAGCATCCTGCCACAGGCCGTCGCCGCCGCGGACGTAGCCGTTAGCCGTCAGCAGTTCTTCGGCCGCCATGTGGTTCGATGTGGAGCTGAGACCCATGCCGGCGTCTTCAATCGCGTCGATGAAGGGGAACATCGCGCCATATTCAACGAACATCGTGCGCGAAGGAATCGTTACACCTTCGTAAGCGACCTCAATGATGCCGTCGCGGTCGACGATGTGATTGATCGCCCAGCGCATATCCGGGTTGTCCCATGGCTCAACATCGGTCTGGAAGGTCAACTGCCGCGGGCAGGGATCCAGCCATACGTAGGGCATGCCATCGACCCAGGCGAAGATGTTGTCGTTCTGCGCCTGCATCGCCTCGAAGGCGCCCAGGGTGACGTCCATGATGCTGTCAACTTCGTTGTTGACGGCCAGGGTCGTGCGGATCTGGTCGTTGCCGGTGATGATCCAGATCAGGCGCAGCGGCTCAGGCATGCTCAGAGCGCCGGTCTTAGCGCCCCACCAGTCCTCGTTGCGGTCGTAGATCCAGTTGGTCTCGTCGGCATGGGTCAGCGTGTAAGGACCGGAACCGACCGGCGGGAAGTTCTTGAAGGTGAAGGGATCCTGGTCGGCCCAGACGTGCTCGGGCAGGATCAAGATGTTGCCGCCGATCTTGACGGTCAGGAAATCCAACTGGAAGCGCGGGTTGGGCGCCTTCAGCGTGAACTGAACCGAGGTCGCGTCCATAGCTTCCACACTCTCAACCCAGGTCTGGACGTTGCCGGCGCGCCAGAGACCGGCGTTTTCCGGGTTCCCCAGCATCTCGAAGGTGAAGACGACATCGTCAGAATCCAGGGCTTCGCCATCGGACCATTCCGCGCCTTCGCGCAGGTTCAGGGTCCAGACATCGAGCGAATCATTGCTGGAAGCGCTTTCCGCCAACCAAGGGATGATCTCGCCGGTTTCGTAGTTCAGGATGAACAAAGGCTGGAAGACGGCTTGACCCAGACCGCCGTTGCTGAGATTGTTCGGGACATAGGGATTGTAGTTGTCAAAGGCGGGTTGGGGACCGACTCGACCGTCACGGTCGAAGATCGCTGTGTCTTCGCGCGCGACATCTTGCGCCAAAGCCGTGAAGCTAAAGGACGCAATGACGACGGCGAGAAGAACGAAAAGTACGGTTCTTGCTTTCATGTGTTGTACTCCTACAACTATTGAATGGAATTTGCGTTCGCCGACTCCGTTCGCGGTTTGTCATTCGCTGCGGAATGACGGGCGCGTCAGCGGCACCCGGATTTGCAAACTTTGGATCGATTATTGCCCCTCGATATGCGCCTCCTCTCCCCAGGTTTTGACTGCGCCCTGGACGCCAATCAAGGGCGCCGATGTAGATGCCCGGACTCGCAACTTGGTCGGCACAGAATAACTGCGCGGATCCATATCGCCGCCGCCCAGCCGATCCAACAGCATCTGCGAAGCTACTTTGCCCAATTCGTAGGCGTCTTGCGACGCCGTTGTCAGCGGTACGCCGATGTACGATGCCATACAGATATCGTCGAATCCGACAACTGAGACATCGGCTGGCACGCTATAACCCATATTGCGTAAAGCGTTTATCGTAATGATGGCGAGGATGTCGTTGATACAGACGATCGCCGACGGCATGGGACCCACGGCATCGGCCAAGTTTTCCAACTGTTGGATGATCTGTCGGCTCTGTGAGCCAACCAGACTGTAAATATCAGTCTCATGAAATTCGTGGCGGTTCGGCGGGCTGATTTTCCAGGGCGCGTACGCGAGGATGTCGTGCTCTTCCAGCGCGGTCACATAGCCGCGCCGCCGCTCGTTGACCGGAAGCAAGTCGTCGAAATTGGGCATAAGCTGCACGATATGCCGATGCCCCAACTCGATCAGATAGCGGACCAACTCATAGGAACCGCCATAATTGTCGCTCGCGACATAATCGGCCCGTATCCCGTCGATGGGGCGATCCACAAAAACCAAAGGGATCTCTCTGCTCTCGTACTCGGCAAGGATGGCGACCGTTTCTTCGGTTGGCTCGGCATTGGCCCAAAGCAGCAACCCGGCAACCTCGTCGTCAAGCAGCTGCCGCAGTATCCTCGCCTCGTCATCCCGATCCCGGGAATTGCTGAATATCAATTGATATCCGGCCGAACGCAACTCGGTCTGGGCGCTGTTGAGAAGGTTGGTGTGTATTTCGTTGTGGAAGCTGCAGGTGAGGTATCCAATCGTGCGATTGGCCGCGTGATCCTGCGGCTGATGCATCACGAAACTGCCGCGGCCCGCGCTTCGCTTGATCAAGCCTTCCACTTCAAGCCGCTGGGTTGCGATGCGCACCGTCGTGCGGCTGATGTCGAGATGGCGCGACAACTGCATCTCGGTGGGGATGCGCTCCCCAAACTGCCAGCGACCGCTGACGATCAAACGCCGCAACTGATTGTGCAGCTGCACATGCAGCGAGATATAGCTGTTGTGATCCAGACGGATTTTCGCGAGTTTGTCGTGCATAAACTTCGGATTGGTCAGCAAAGAACACTTTAGAATTGTACATAAATGTATGTACAATGGCGGACTATATCATGGTCGAAGCCGGCTTGCAATACGCGAAATATTCCGGCGCCCAAGTTCAGGTCGTCCCTTTTGGGGGGCGCTGTGATATGATGCGGCGGACGGCTTCAGGCGCGCCAATGCCCCGTTAGAGCCCCCGTCAGAGCAGCAAACAGCTCGGCGAGCGGAAATCTGGAAAGGACGTCAAGAGAACCCGTGGAAGCCAATCGCAATCAAGCCGGCTGTATCAAGACAACCGTCGTAATGGTTGGCATCGCCATCCTATTCCTGGTCGCAATTGTGGCGGGCGCGGATATCAAGTGCAGCTACGATATCGAGAATTGGTGGGCGCCGCTTTACCCGAACGGCGAAACGGTCAAAGTCGAATACGACTTCATCCGGCCGCGCGCTTTGGGCGTGACATTCTGGTATATGGAATCGCCCGACGATGTCGAAACCGTCAAACAATTCTACCGTGACTTCCGCATCGCAACGCTCAAAGCCGGCAAGACACGCGGCATCGCCGAGTCGGAATCCGCCGTGCATCCTTTGGAAGACGGCGAGGGCAGCCTGATCGTCCTATACAGCGCCTGCGGCGTTTAATCAACAAGTGAGACTGGCGCCATGAAAATCGCCGCCTTCCCCAAATGCTACCTCGAGGATATCGCCGGCGCGCGCACGATGAGCGTCTTCGACTGGATCGAGATGGCAAAGTCGCTTGACGCCGATGGCCTGGAGATGTACGAAGGCTTCTTCACCAGCCTGGATGACGGCTATCTTTTGAGCGTACGCGACGCCATTGCCGAGGCCGGCTTCGCCATGCCCATGCTCTGTTGCTCGCCTAATTTCACCCACCCAGACCCGGACGAACGCAAACGCGCGGTCGAGCGCGAGGCGACGATGATCCGCATCACCCAATTGCTTGGAGGCAACGGCGCGGTCTGCCGTGTGCTGAGCGGGCAGCGCTATCCCGATGTCAGCCGCGAGCAAGGCTTGGAGTGGGTGGTCGAATGCATCGAGCGAGTGCTGCCGGCCGCCCGCGAGCATAAGATCGTCCTGGGGCTCGAGAATCATTTCAAAGACGGCTTCTGGCTGTATCCCGAGTTCGCCCAAAAGATGGACGTCTTCCTCGATCTGCTGGACGCCATCCCGGAGCGCGATTTCTTTGGCGTACAATACGACCCGTCTAATGCCATTGTGGCCGGGGATGATCCGATAGCATTGCTGCGGGCGGTGGCCGATCGGGTCGTCAGCATGCACGCCAGCGACCGCTTCTTGTCGCCGGGTTACAGCCTGGAAGACCTGCGCGACAGCGACGGCGCCGTCGGTTATTCCGAAGCGCTGCAGCACGGCGTCACTGGCCAGGGCTTAAACGATTACGATACGATCTTTACGATCCTGCGCGATGTGGGCTACGACGGCTGGGTCAGCATCGAAGACGGCATGAATGGCATGGATGAAATGCGTCAGTCGCTGGCATTCTTGCATCGGATGCGCGACAAATATTTCCCATCCACAACAGTGACGGTCTAGGGGCGACTGACCCGCAGTGTCTACGCGCGGCTGTGAGCCGCCCGCCGCGCGCATCATGCGGATTCATCGCCGAATATGCTATACTCGGCAAACACAGGCGCTGAAAGACAAGTAAAAGATGGCGACTAAAGAGAAACTGTACACCATCGACGATGTCTGGGAGCTTTCGCATCGTCCGGAAAACCATA
>JAJDUC010000048.1 GCA_022826865.1 Anaerolineae bacterium | reverse complement strand
TCGACAATTCGGTTTTCGACACTGCGCCGGTGACCGCCTTGCTTGACAGATTCGTCAAGTATGATCGCTTGCGCCTGTCCAGAGTAGGCATTAAACATCGTCGGCGGCGGAAGCGTACCTGATGTCTGCTCGACATGAATGACGCTGCTCACATACTCGATTATGGCGTCGCGCTTGTCTTCGGGGATCTCCTGGAGCAACTCGGCGGGAATGGCAACACCCCTGCTGCGATTACCCTCGACCGAAGATGTAGGCTCAGCAGACGATGACTCACTCACCGTCGTTCACCGTTTTCTCACGCTCTTCGTACTGCCCCAAGGCCCACCAAAGATTTTCGCCAACTGCCTCCCAATCCGCGCGAATTGCATCGGCGTTCGACCGCGAAAGGATCTGGTCTGTGTAGAAACGCGAATACGAACCTGGCAAGCTGAACAGACTCGCTATCCCCCGTAGAAAAGGATGCTTGGGCAAATAGAAGGAATTGGCGATCTTGCGTCGGTCGTGTGCCATCGCTCGCTCCTTATGCACACTGTCAACAGCGTGTACGCATTCTAGTGGATTCTCGGTTCATCTGTCAACTTTCGCTACCCCTTCACCGCGCCCAGCGTCAGGCCCCGAATGAAGTAGCGCTGAAAGAACACGAAGATGAACAGCGTCGGCAGCGAGCCAATCAAACTCGCCGCCGCCTGACCGCCCCAATCGACCGTGTACTGCCCGGTCAGATTCAGAATGCCGACCATGACCGTGCGGCTTTCCGCCTTCTGCGTCAGGATGAAGGGCCAGAGGAAGTCGTTCCAGATCCAGGTGAATTGCAGGGTCGCCAGCACCGCCAGCGCCGGCAGCGTCAGCGGCAGCATGATGCGAAAGAAGATGCTGTATTCATTGGCGCCGTCGATCAGCGCCGCTTCGCGCAGGGCGTTGGGCACGACCTGGAAGAAGTTGCGCATAACCAGCGTGCAGATGGGGATGCCAAAGGCGGTATGGATGATGATGACTGCCCAGAGCGTGTCGTAAAGCCCGATGTCGTTCATCAGCCGGAAGACCGGGATGAGCGCGATCTGCGGCGGCAGGAACATGCCCGCCACGATGAAGATGAAGAGCAGGCCGTCGAAGCGGAAGCGGTACTTGCCCAGGGCATAACCCGCCAGCGTGCCCAGGGAGATGGAAAAGAACGACGCCGGTATCGTGAGCAGAAGCGAGTTCTGCAGATACAGCCCGAGATTGCCGCCTTCCGGATCCACCACCCGCTCGAAGTTTTCGGCCGCCAAGTTTGCCGGTGGCGTCCAATAGCCGCCGGCTGAGACCTCCGCCTGCGACTTGAAGGCGGTGACAATGGCGCCATAAACCGGCACCATGAACAGGATCAGCATGATCGTCAGGATGACATACCGGACTGCGATCCCCATGTTTCTTGACCAATTCGCCTGAGCCATACGCTCTCCGCTTCCTTTGGGGAAGTCAGCAGCATTGCGGCTTTGAAGCCCCTCCCTCATATTGCGGGAGGGGTTTGGGGTGGGGGACGGTCCCTCAGTCATAGAGTTCCTCGGCGGCGGCGGCGAAGCGGAAGTAAAGCACGATGATCACCAGAGTCACAAGGAAGAGCACAACGGCGGCGGAACTGCCATAGCCCATCTTGAACTTGCGGAAGGACTCGCTGTACATAAACACGGCCAGCGTATCCGACTTGTTGAAGGGGCCGCCCATCGTCATAACCCAGATGATCTCGAAGCTCTTAAGGGCGCTGATGGCGGTCAAAGCGAGCACAACAACCGTGGCCGGCCGCAGCATCGGGATGATCACCTTGAACAAGGTCTGCCGATAATCGGCGCCGTCGACCTTGGCCGCCTCGACCAGCGGCGTCGGCACCGAGGTCAAGCCGGCCAGGAAGATGACCATGTTCAAGCCGGTCTGCTGCCAGGCCCAGGCGACAAACACGGAGTAGAGCGCGGTATGAGGGTTGGCGAGCCAGGCGGTAGCCAGGTGGTCCTGCCCGATGGAGCGCAGGAAGATGTTGACGATGCCAAGTTTAGGATTGTAGAGCCAGACCCAGATGATGCCGATGATAATAGGCGACAGGCAGATGGGCAGATAAAAGAGCGATTTGTAGGCGGTGTTGATCAGGCTTTTGCCTTGCAGCGCCAGGGCCAGCGCCAAGCCCAGCAGAGTCGGCGCCGTCATCGCCAGAGCCAGCCAGATGGCGGTATTCTTGATGGCGTTGCTGAAGAGGCGGTCGGTAAAGATCTTTTCGAAGTTTGCCGTGCCGACAAAATTGATGTCAGCGCCGTAGCCGACCCAGTCCGTGAAAGAATAATAGAGCGAATTTAAAGTCGGCAGGATGACAAACGTAAAATAGACGAGCAGAGGCAAAAGCAGAAAACTGGCTGGCGTGATCCAGGGATGGCGGCGTAACATGAGTCCTGTTTGCGCCCCCCTATCCTCCTAGCTAGGAATTGTAGGGGCGAGACAAGTCTCGCCCCTACAGATATGTCGATGAACCGAGAGTGGAGAGAGAAACCTACTCCATACCAGCGAACTCGGCCGCCGCATCAGCCTGGACACGTTCCAGCATCGCTTCGTAATCGCCGGGATTGGCCATGAATTCGGAGAAAGAATTCAAGCCGACTTCCGCGACCGGCGGCGGCGTGGCCAGGTCATAGTTGAAAGCGAAGACCGGATCGTTGGCGATTTCACCGGCGATACGCGCGACGACATCATTGTAAATGCCGGTATCCACCATCAGGCTCGGCGCCAGATTGCCAGCGCCCAAGGCGAACTCGGCCTGCACATCCGGGTTGGTCAGGTAGACCAGGAAGGCTTTAGCGGCGTCGGGATTCGGCGCATCGGCCGAAACCACGAAGGTGTCGATGGGGCCCAGCGATGCGCGCGGCGTGTCTTCATCAATGGTGGGGAAGGAGAAGTAATCGAAGTCTTCGCCCGGCGTCATCTCGTTGCCGGCGTACAAGCCGCCGATCCAGGTGCCCATCAAGGTCATGGCCGCTTCGCCATTGGCCACTTGATTGGCGGCCTCGTCCCAGTCATAGGCGTTGGCGTCGGGATAGAAGTAACCGGCCTGGACCAAATCATTCCAGAGCCCAAATGCGCGGACGACTTCTGGATCGGTGTAAGAGGCTTCGCCGCTCATCAATTGGTTGCGATAATCGTTGCCGGCTGTGCGTAGCAGGATCATGTCAAACCAGAATTGGCCGGGCCAGCGGTTGATCGAACCGAGCGCGAAGGCGGGGATATCCGCCATCTTGAACTTCTCGGCCACATCAACCAGCTCATCCCAATTTGTGGGGACCATCGCGCCGACTTCTTCAAAGAGCGCCACATTGTAGAACATGCCGACCCAGTGCAAGGTCAAGGGCACGGCGTAGCGGTGCATATCGTATGTGGCGGCGTTGTCGATGACCGCTTGCGGGAATTGCGCGTCCATGCCATTGTCTTCCCAGATGTCATCAATCGGCTGCAAACGGCCGCCATCAACGACGAACTGGATGCGCGCGCCGGCCCAATAGCTGAAGGTATCGGGCGGGTTGCCGCCGGCCAACTGAACCAGGATTGAGGTCTTGAATTGCTCGTGGTCGACCGGGCTGGCGGCATGCATCAAGCCGGGATTGGCAGCAATGAAGTCATCAACGATGCCATCAATGAATTCGCCGCCGAAGCCGCCGAAATAGTGGGAGACGGTGAAATCGCCCATCAGGTCGTCTTGAGCAAATGCAGGCGCGACAGAGAAAGCTGCCACAAGAATAATGAGTAATGCTACGATCAATCGTCTGTTCATCTTGATTTCTCCGTATGTTGGATTTGTTTGGCGATGGGTATTCTAGCTGATTCGACCATCGACACCTCCTGACTTCCCTTACAAATTAGCGCAGAATAAGCAAAAAATCAAGCGAATCCATGTGCATGTTGCCAAAAGTACAACAGTGTTTTATAATTGTCAACTGAGTCGAAACAAGTTTGACACTGCACAACATGAGTTGTATGTCATGCAGCATTTGTTGTGTCAAATGAGAAGGCGCGTATGGCTGAGATACAGGCGCTGGCGAAGGGCTTAAAGATCCTGAAACTGCTGGAACATGCGCGCAACGGCATGGGCACAACCGAGGTCGCCAATCAAATGTCGATTGACAAGAGCAGCGCCTCGCGCCTGTTGCGAACCCTGGCCAATTATGGTTTTGTTGAACAGGACGAGGTCACGGCGCGTTATACGCTGGGATCGCAATTGCTCTCGCTGGGCCAGCATCTGTTGAACCGCATCACTCTGCGCGATCATGCCCGCCCCTATTTGCATCAGTTGGTCGACAAAACCGGCGAATGCGCGCATCTGGCGATCCTGGCCCAAGGGCAAGCGCTATACATCGATCAAGCGGAATCGACCGCGGCGCTGCGGGTGGAATCGGAAATCGGCACCTTGTCCCCTTTGCATTGCACAGCGCTGGGAAAGGTTATGCTGGCCTTGGGCAATGGTCGCTTTCCTGAAGAGCTCAAACCCTTCACGCACCGGACTGTCACCGACCGCGCCACCCTGGAGGCGCAGCTGCTGCAAACCGAAAAACGCGGCTACGCCATTGATGATGAGGAGTACAACTACGGTGTCCGCTGTGTGGCGGCGCCCGTCTATGATCATCGTGGCGCGCTAGTCGGCGCTATTGGCATCAGCGGGCCGGCCGGGCGCGTCACCCTGGAACGCGTCGACGAGTTCGGCACGGTGGTCAAGGACACGGCGATTGCCCTTTCCACCCGGCTTGGATACGATGCGGGCGCGCAACCGGGCTGAACTGCGCCTCCGACATCGGGCTAGACATTCAGCCAAATGGCAGCGCGGGAAGCGCTTCAACGATGTTGCACTTCTCGCAACCTGCTAATCAAGGGTATCGGCAAGGCGAGCATGCGCGCTTGCCTACGCTGGGCTGAATGGTTTGCGGTAGAATCCAATCTAAATTTGAAGGGCTTGGGAAGCGCGAGCGATGATATACAAGATGCTGATTGACGGGCAATGGTCGGACGCGAGCGATGGCAAGACTTGGGAGGTCTGCAACCCGGCCAGCGAGGCGCCGGTAGCCAATGTCCCATTCGGCGGCGCGCCGGAAACCACGCGCGCGATCGCGGCGGCGCATGCGGCGCTGCCGCGTTGGCAGGCCATGACGGCTTATGAGCGCTGCGCGATTCTGCGTGATATCGCCGATGCCTTGCGCGCCCGCGCCGATGAATTGGCGCCGATCATGACCGTCGAGTGTGGCAAGCCCCTGGCTGAAGCGGCGGGCGAATGGGGCGCTTGCGCGGATCTCTTCGATTGGTTCGCTGAGGAGGGCAAACGCGCCTATGGCCGCACGATTCCGGCGCGGAAACCGGGCAAGCGCCTGCTCTCCATTCCGCAGCCTGCCGGCGTGGTCGCCACCATCACCGCCTGGAACTTCCCGGCTTATCTGCTGGCGCGGAAGTGGGCGGGCGCTTTGGCCGCGGGCTGCGCCATCGTCGGCCGCCCGAGCGAACTCACGCCGATGAGCGCGATGGCCTTGGTCAATGTGATGGTCGAAGCCGGATTGCCAAAGGGCGTCGTCAATCTCATCAATGGCGAGCCGCAAATCATGACGCAGACCATGCTGCAGGACGCGCGCGTGCGCAAGATCAGCTTCACCGGATCGCAGCGCGTCGGCCAGATCTTGATGCGGGGCGCGGCCGCTGGCATCAAGAAACTCGGCCTGGAGCTGGGCGGCAGCGCGCCCGTGCTCGTCTTTGCCGATTGCGATATGGGCTGGGCGGCGGAGCAGAGCGTGCTGGCCAAATTCCGCAATAACGGCCAGGTCTGCATTTCGCCAACCCGTTATTATGTCGAGCAGCCGGCGCTGGAAGAGTTCCTCGATGCCGTCACGGTCGAGACGGAAAAACTGGTGGTCGGAGATGGCTTGCGCCCCGGTGTGAGCAACGGCCCAATGGTCAGCCGCGAAGGGCGCGACAAGGTCGAGCTTTTTGTCGCCGACGCCGTGGAAAAGCGCGCGGCGGTGCTGACAGGCGGGCGCCGCCCCGATATTGAGAAAGGTTATTTCTACCAGCCGACCGTGCTGACCGATGTCACATCGGATATGCGCATCGGCTGCGACGAGGTCTTTGGTCCGGTCATGGCGGTCAGCAGTTTTTCTTCCCTTGACGAAGCCCTGCGCCTGGCGAACGATACGCCCTACGGCTTAGCCGGGTATGTGATGACCAGGGACTTGTCCACGGCGACGCGCGTTTACGAAGGCCTTGAGTTCGGGATCGTCGGCGTGAACGACATGGTGCCGGCCACGGCCGAGGCGCCCTTCGGCGGCATAAAGACCAGCGGGTTCGGGCGCGAAGCCGGGCAAGAGGGTTTGTACGAATATCTGGATGCGAAGTTTGTGTCGATTGCGCTGGATGCTTGAGCGCGCGGCTTTGCCTATACCCCGGCAGGGGACAATATAGAGGAAGCGCATGAGCAAATTAACCATCAGCCTGGGCCAGATGCAAATCAAACTCGCGCGCGTCGAAGACAACTTGCTCAAAGCGGAGCGGTTGATCAGCCGGGCGGCCGATTGCGGCTCTGACATGATCTTGCTGCCCGAGCTCTGGTCGACCGGCTATGACCTGGAAAACGCGGGCGATTACGCCGCTGAACTGGGCGCGGGCATGTTCGCGCAATTGTCGGACTGCGCGCGGCAGCGCTCCATCGGGGTTTACGGCTCCCTGCTTGAAAAGCGCGGGCGCCAGGTCATGAACTGCGCCACCTACTTCGACGCCGCCGGCTGCCTCCAGGCGGTCTACCGCAAGATCCATCTCTTCCGCCTCTTTGACGAAGAGAAATGGCTGGGCGAGGGTGAAGCGCCGACTGTATTGGAGGCGCCTTGGGGGATGGCCGGTTTGGGCATCTGCTACGATCTGCGCTTTCCGGAGCTGTTCAGGAGTTACGCGGTGGGGCAGGGCGCCAAGTTGATGCTGATCTGCGCCGAATGGCCGCTTGCGCGCGTGGAACACTGGCGCGCGCTGCTGATCGCGCGGGCTATCGAGAACCAATGTTTTGTCGCCGCGGTAAATTCTTGTGGCGATACTGGCGGGACGGTCTTCGCCGGTAACTCCATGATCATAGATCCCTGGGGCAAGGTGCTGGCGGAAGCGGGCGAAGACGAATGCCTGCCGAGCGCAGAAATCAATCTGGATGATGCCAGCCGCGTGCGCCAGACGATCCCCGTATTTGAAGACCGCCGTCCCGATGCTTATCTAGTGTAGGGGCGTCTCGTGAGACGCCCGTTGAAAATGGCCTGCAAATCGCGGGCGTTTCAGCGAAACGCCCCTGTTTACGTTGCGAGCGCCGGACCCCCGCCCCCAGCCCCCTCCCCCATAAAGAGGGCTGACGAGGGGACACGTTTATGTTTCAACATAATCGTTTGTCAGCAATCAGTGTAATGGGTATCCAGAGTCCGCGCCTGATGACTTGATCGTGAAAGAACTGTAGTCCCTCTTTGAAGAGGCTCCACTTGCGCCGCCAG
>JAJDUC010000091.1 GCA_022826865.1 Anaerolineae bacterium | reverse complement strand
GGTTTGGACGCGGCTGTGGCTGACCCAACTCGCCATCCACAACTCCCGGCCCTCATGTTGGACGCGCAGCCAGCGGTTGTGTTGGCCGGTGACCTCCACGGTCGCGCCGGCGCGCGCGCTTGTGAGCACGGCGCTATCCAGGCTATATGAAGCGCGCAAATTGGTGTTATTCGTCACGCGGATAAGATATGTTTGAGCCGAGACCGCGCTGGAAAGAAAAAACAGGA
The DNA here is from genome assembly GCA_022826865.1 of Anaerolineae bacterium. Lineage (GTDB taxonomy): Bacteria > Chloroflexota > Anaerolineae > Aggregatilineales > Phototrophicaceae > UBA6055. The sequence continues at coordinate 46,022 of JAJDUC010000091.1, read as the reverse complement.
ATAACGCGACGACAAAGCATCTTGCCTTCACTCGGCGCCTCCGGTCATGCAAAACTCAGATTGAACGATGACTGTACAAAATAAATCATCCGAACGCAAATCGCCGGCCGCCGCGGGTACTGTATCAAAGTCGGTTGAATTTCTTCAAATACCGACGATTTGGTAGGGGCGACTCGGTGAGTCGCCCAATTTCGATCCTGTTCGTACCCATCGGGCGATCCCCCGGATCGCCCCTACCAGGCTATTTCAACCGAAATTGATACACTACCCCGCCGCGTCGGGCCAATCGCATCAAAATCATGAATCGGTGGTCACAAAAATTGTGAAAATGCAGGAGCGTCTCGCTGAGACGCCCGTTGAATATGGCCTGCAAGTTGCGAACGTTTCAGCGGGTCGCGTAGACACTGACCGCCGACACTGGCCGACAAACGCCCCTACTAGGCGAAAAGCACGCGCAGCACCTGGCTGTGCAGGATCCCGTTGCTGGCGATGATGCCGTTGCCGCTAAGCGGGGGACCGCCGTTCCAGGCGGTGATCGTGCCGCCAGCGCCTTCAACTATGGGAACCAGGGCGACGGTGTCCCACAGGTGCATGATCGGATCAAGCATAATATCGATATAGCCGGTCGCCAGCAGGAAATAACCGTGGCAATCGCCCCAGGTGCGGTTGTAGCTCGTCCGGCCCATCAACTGTTGAAAAGCGATGCCGTTTTGATATTGGCCGACATGGATGAAGTCGGTATAACACATGACCGCGTCTCGCAGATGCCGCGTATCGCGCACACAGACCGGCTCGTCGTTGAGGCGCGCTTCATCGCCGTCGCCGATCAGCAGATGAGCGGTGACGGGATGATGAATCGCGCCGACGATCGGCTGCCCGTCTTTCATTAAGCCAATAAGGGTGCCAAATAGAAATGTGCCGCTGACGAAGGATTTTGTGCCGTCGATGGGGTCGAGCACCCACTGATAGTCGGCGGATTCGTTATGCGCCCCGAATTCTTCGCCGATGATGCCGTGTTCCGGGAATTCCTTCATGATCATTTCGCGCATGATCTCTTCGGCTTGTTGGTCAGCGATCGTCACCGGTGATTCGTCCGCCTTGGTCTCCACCGCGATTCCGCTGCGGAAATAGCGCATGATGATATCGCCACTGGCCTGGGCGAGCGCTTTGCTGAAATCGACGAATTCCTGCATGGTCGCTTACTCCGTCAGTGTGCCTTTGGTGCTAGGTATGTCTTGCCGCCCGGGATCAATGGATACGGCCGCAGCCAGGGCGCGCGCGAGGGCTTTGAAGAGCGCCTCGGCTTTGTGATGATCGTTGCGCCCATAGAGAACTTCGGCGTGCAGGTTCATCCGGGCCTGCGCGGCGATGGTTTCCAAGGCATGCGCGACCAGGTCAGTCGGCATCTTTCCCATAAGCGCCGTGCCGAACTCGGCCTGGATGACGGCGTAGGGTCGCCCGCTCAGGTCGATAACAACGCGGGCCAGGGCTTCATCCATCGGCACGTAAGCGGCGCCCATGCGTTGAATGCCGGCGCGCGAATCCAGGGCTTCATCGATCGCGCGGCCGAGGCAGATGGCGATATCTTCGATTGTGTGGTGGGCGTCGATATGCAGGTCGCCTTCGGCTTTGACGCGCAGGTCGAATTTTCCGTGCAAGGCGATATGCCCCAGCATGTGGTCAAAGAAACCAATGCCGCTGCTGATATCCGCCGAGCCGACGCCATCAAGATTGAGACTGAGTTCAATCCTTGTCTCTTTGGTATCGCGATTAATCGTGGCTTTTCGCTCAGTCATGGCCCGCATCCTCATCCCAAACGATAACATAATCCGGGCAATAGCATAAGGTTGGCAAGCGCTAGCCCCAGGCTATCGACCACAGCGCTTCCAGCAGGCGGTCAACCTGTTCCTTTTTGCCCGCGCTGATGCGAATGTGGTCGAAGAGGCGCGGCTTTTCGTAGTAGCGGACGATGATGCCCGCGCGCGCCAGCCGATCACGCAGATCCGCCGCCGACATGCCAATGACGCGGTTGAGCAGGAAATTCGCCTGGCTCGGGTAGGGCGACAGGTATGGCAGTTCGGCAAAGGCCGTTTCGAGGCGCTTCCGCTGAACCACCAGTTGGCGAACCCGCTCCAGCAGGTAGGCGGAGTCTTGCAAAGAGACCTGCGCCGCCAGGTCGGCCGCGACATTGATGTTGTAAGGCTGCTTGATCTTCCAGAGCTGCGGCATCAGCGCGTCTGGAAATACGCCATAGCCCACGCGCAGGCCCGCCAGGCCCGCCCACTTGCTCATCGTTCGCAAGACGATCAGGTTGTCGCGCGCCGCCACCCAGGAGATTATACTCTCCGCCTCGGCAAATTCGATATAAGCTTCGTCAACCACAACTGTCGCCGGCAGCGCGAGCAAGCGCCGGATGTCATTCGGATCAATGACATCGCCGCTGGGGTTGTTGGGCGAACATAGAAAAACCAGCTTGGCGCGATGTTCCTGGACGGCCGCTTCGATCGCCGCAACATCCAGCGAGAAATCCAGCCCGCGATACACATCAATGACGCTGCCGTGATAGAGCGGCGTGTCAAAGCCATACATGGCGAAGGTCGGCGGCGTATTGATGACGACATCGCCCGGCTCAATGAATAGCTGCAAGATGAGCTCGATAAGTTCGTCAGCGCCGGCGCCGCATAGAATCCGCTTGGCCGGCACGCCGGTATAATCGGCCAGCAGCTCGCGCAGGCGCCCGGATTCTGGATCCGGGTACACGTGCATGTTGGGCAGATTCGCCAAGGCGTCGATGACCTGCGGAGAGGGACCAAAAGGATTCTCGTTGGCATCCAGCTTGATCAATTTCTCCGCGGCCAGGCCCAATCGCTCGGCGAAGACGTCCAAAGAGGTGGTTGGCGTGTAGGCGCTCATCGCGGCGATATCGCGCCGTATCCGCAGCTTATGGCTCATTTTGAACTCCGCAATCTCGCCGCCGCTGCGTGCGCGGTCAGTGATTCGGCGCGGGCGATCAACTGGGCCGGTTGGCTGAGGGCGCGGGCGCTATTTTGCTCCAGGGCGATCAAGCTGGTTATCTTGACAAAATGGAGCAGATTCAGAGGCGAAGCGAAGCGCGCCGTGCCGCCCGTTGGCATCACATGGCTGGGGCCGGCGACATAATCACCGAGCACTTCATAGGAATGTTCGCCCAGAAAAACGCCGCCGGCATTGCGTACCTGGCCGATCCAGCGCCAGGGATCGTCCAGCAGCAGGCATAGATGTTCAGCCGCATACTCGTTCGCCAGTTCAAAAGCCTGAGCCAGGTTGCGCGTGATGACGGCGCCACCGCGCTGGCGCAGGGATTCGCGCATGATATCCTCCCGTTCAAAAGCCGGGAGCTGTCGCTGCATCTCCCCTTGCACGGCGCGGGCAAGGTCGAGGCAGGGCGTGATCAATATGGCGGATGCCAAAACATCGTGTTCCGCTTGCGCCAACAGATCGGCCGCAGCCAGCCGCGCGTCCGCGTTCGCGTCGGCGATGAGCAATGTTTCCGTCGGCCCGAGTGTGCCGTCAATGCCGACATCGCCATAAACTTGCTGTTTCGCCAGCGTGACGAATAAGTTGCCGGCGCCGACGATGGTGGCGACGCGCGGAATGCTCTCTGTCCCATAGGCCATGGCGGCGATGGCCTGCGCCCCGCCGACGCGGTAAACGCGCTTGACGCCGGCAATCGCCGCCGCCGCCAAAATCGCCGGATGCACATCGCCGCCGCCGCTGCCGGGCGGCGTACAGACGATTATCTCGGGCACAGCCGCGACCTGCGCCGGGATGGCGCTCATCAAGAGAGAGGAGGGCAGGGGCGCCGTACCGCCGGGCACATAGACGCCCACTGAATCGACCGGCCGCACCAGTTGTCCCAAGGACCCATCCGCCCCGGCATCGATCCAACTGTGCAGCGGCTGTTGTTGATGGAAGGCGCGTATGCGTTCCGAAGCAGTGACGAGCGCGGCGCGCAAATCGGGCGGGATCGACTCCAAAGCTGCTTCAAGATCTTCGTCTGGGACCAGCAGTTCCTCGATGTCGGTCCGATCGATTTTGCGATTCCAGTCGCGAAGGGCTTCATCGCCCCCGGCGCGCACGCTCTGAATGATGCGCTTGACGGCATCCTCGGGCAGGAGACGCTCACCGAAAATCTCGACCGCGCCCTCGATCAAGCCTTCGGGCGCGTCATAATCGCGCAAGGAATCGCGCTTCAGAATGCTGCTCCGCGCTTCGGCGATATCGGTGAAGATGCGCCAATCGCCTTCGCTTGCCATGTGAATTGCCCTCGATCCCGCTGGATGGTCGAGACGCCATTGTAGCAGTTTGAAAGGGATTCTCAACGGCAGCGGCGCGACAGCGGAGGATTCGGCCTGTCTCGCGGCCCTCAGTCTATCGTGGCGCGGAGCGCCTCAACTGCGCTGAGCGGGGCGAGGGTTTCGGTAGTGCCGGCGAATTGGCACATGAGGCTTCCGGACGCGGCGCCCCAACGCGCCGCCTGCGAGACCGGAAGGCCCTGCAGCAATCCATATAACAATCCCGACTTGAATATGTCGCCGGCGCCGGTTGTATCCAGGGGACGGACGGCCGGCGGCCTAATCGTCGCGCGCTCGCCATTGCGCGGGAGAACGTTGATATCGCCTCCGGCGTCAGTGATGATGACATCGCAGCCGCCAACCGCCTGGAGTTCGACCGCCAGGCGACCGGGGTCAGCGCGCTGATGTCGGTTGCGGATGATATCGGCGGAAAGGACCAGCACATCCACCAGCGGCAGTATCGGGTTGTCCACATCGTATATGTCGTTGATGAGAACCGGGATCTTATGTTCCACCGCCATGCGCGCGGCTTGCAAGCGCAAGGGCAAAGGCCCCGATTTGTCGAGATTCAGCCAGCGGATGTCTTGCAGCATTTCGGCGCTTGGCGCCGTCATGCGGATTGGGTCCGGCCAGTGCACGATGAAGCTGCGTTCGCCGTCCGGCGTGACCAAGCAGGAGCAGCGCGGCGTTTGATATCCCTTGTGGCAGGCGACGTAGCGCGCATCCAAATGCGGATAGCCGCTGAATGCTTGACGGACGGCGTCGCCCGCCCGGTCATCGCCGAGGTCATGGCCGGCCAGGCGCGTAGGCAGACCCCAGTTCGCCAGCCAGAGAGCGCTGTTGGCGGCGGCGCCACCAACATTCTCGAATTCGTCCTTGCAATCGGCGGAGCGCTCCATGGTCGGCAGACGATCGAGCTTCAGGTAGATGTCCAGGTCGATTTCGCCGTAGCAAAGGATGGTCATATTGCACGCGGAATGTTTAACGGATGCGGGCGGCCCAATGGACCGCCCTACCTTTTTCCTTAATGGAAGAGGCTAGATCGGCCTCACCTCGACATCTTCACAGCCGATGCGCCCCTCTTCGCAGACGAGGGCGATGCCGCCGCCGGCGTAACGCGCTTCCGGATCCTCCGCTTTGACCACCAGCGCGCCATCCAGATATCCGGCGAGCGTATTGCCCTGGACCTGGAGCGCGAGCTCATGCTCGGTCCCCAACGTCCATCCTCCGCTGGCTTCCGCCAACACCGTGTCCTGGCCTTCCAGCGTTGAAACCAGGCGGACACCCGTTTCATCGCAGAGCATGGCGTAGTGGCGCTTCATGCCTTGGACGCGCGCGCCCAAACCGCCGGCTTTGCACATATGCGGCGTCAGCTTGGCACTCACCTGATAATCGGTCCAGTCGCGGCAGCCGGTCATCATCAAACCGCGCCCTTCGTTCTGAATCAAGCGGTAGGTTTCTGGATAAAAGTCCAGATACACCATGCGCCCTTTGGCCGCGTCCAGGCCGTTGACCCAGGCGCGCTTCCACATCAGGCCGCTCATTCTGCGGTCCCACCGGGCGAAATCCCGCGCGTGGGGGCGCTTGAGCCGCAGGTTTGGCGCGCCATCCCAAGTCAGCCAATCGAGATAGACGCGGCCGCTGGCGCTGCCCGCTCCACTGATTTGCAGTCCAACCGCGGCGATGGGATAGCCTTCGAGGTCGGGCACTTGCCATTCCAGCTCGGCCGACTGTCCGGCGCTGAGATTTGCGCCGGAACCCTCAAGGATGTCAAGCCCATCCTCGCGGTTGTAGTGCTGGACATATAGTGCGACATCCACAGCGCTGGCGTTGCCGCTGTCAGCGAGGACGCGGGCGCGGATCGTTTGACCGGGCGAGAGTCTCGGGCTGGCCATCAGGCCGTAGCCGCCTTTCTCGAAATGAGCGTTGATTTCAGCGGAGGGAACGAAGGTCGCGGTCTCGACCCGTCCGACGCGCCCGGGCGCAAGGCCAGCGTAATCCAGCGCGAGCAGGCGCTCGCCGCGGTTGCTAAGTTCAGGCGCCTGCGCGTTGCTAATGGCGACCACATCGCGGGATTCGATCGAGTCCTGGTTCATGAAACCTTGCACGGCGCCGGGCAAGTCAAAGTGATAACGGGCACCGTCTTTGGGCTCGACCGGCGCCTGCCCGCGCAGCGCGCGCCCCGTATTCACCAGGCGGACGCTTTGCGTTACGGCGTCGGTAATCGCATTGCCGCCATCGGCCGTGGGAATATACATGCGGTCGGCGACTGGCCCGCGATAATCGGGCCCGGTGGCCAGGCCGGCCAACCCGTCCTTGATGCCCATCAAGCAGCCGATATTGCCCGAGTTGCAATCGGTATCCCAGCCGCTGGTATTGACGATCATGAGCGTGCGTTGGAAGTCGTCATCGCCATAGAGCATGGAGAAAATCATCAGACCGTGGTTGGGGACCATGTGGCAGTTGCCGCCATAAATGTGATAGCCGTAGCGATCCGCCAGCAATTCGCGGCCCTTGCGCCAATTCGGTTCTTTGGCATGCCATTCGCGGATGTCGTTTATCATGGCGTAGATGATCGAGTCATTGGGAATAACGGAGGCCCCGGTGTCGATCAACTTGTTAATGTCGGATTCGACGAAAGCTTGCGCTTCCATCGCCGCCAGGCATTGCGCGCCGTAGACGGCTTCGCCGCCATGGCTGACGCTGCCGGCGCGCCCAGCCAAATCGGCCGCGAATTCCGGGTCGCCCGGCGCCACCAAAGCCCAGCCGTCAATGAAAATCTGCGCGCCAATCTGCTCGGCGACCACCTTGCCGTTGAGCTCGACCGAGCCGCTCAAAGGCGCTTCAACGCCCTGCTTGAGGCGCAGATAGGCCGTGTGCTCAGTCGAGTTGCCCATGCCGCCCCACCAGAGCACGGTTTGCTCTTCGATCAGGTAATTCAGCCAGGTCTGGCCGATTTGCGCCGGCGATATCTCCGGGTCGTACCCGTAGTCTTCCAAGGCGCGGATGAAGGTGAATGTGCCGGAGATGTCGTCATCGGTGACTATAAGGGGCACTCCCAGACGATCATGCACGTAGTAGTTGATCTCGCCCAGGTGCTCGCTGATGGCTTCGTAGGTCCAGCCTTCAAAGGGACGGCCCAGGTAAACACCGATAATCTTGCCCAATACACCGGCGTAGACGCGCTCCAAATAGTCGCTTGGCAAACTCATCAAACCCTCTCCTCAATTCATTAAATCGCTAAATGCTGTATCTCTTGCCTGCGCGGCTTCAAATTGTCTCCGCTGCAACTTGACGGCCAAGCCGGTCAGGTCGCGCGCGGTCGGACGCAGGTCGGTCCTGTTGGCGCGGTCGATCTGCTCCATCCACTCGGAGCGGATCGCGCCAGAGCCATGCAAAGCGCCGGCGATCGCGCCCGCCATGCCGGCGATGGAATCGTTATCGCGCCCATAATTGATGCCGCCGAAGATGCTGCCTTCAAAGTCGCCAGCGGTGACGACAAGGTAGCCCAGGGCGATGGGCAACTCTTCAATACTGTGTTCGCGGCTGGGCAGCCAATGATTGGTGCCGGGTTTGCCGCGGTCCGCCCTGGATTCGACGCCGGTGTCGTAAGGGCGGATGGCTTCGCGCAATGGCTCATACGCCGTTTTCCAATCCGAATGCCGGCCTGCCGCCTCCAGCACCGCTTCAATCGCCCGCTTGGTTCCTTCTTTGGCGTACAACAAACAGGCGTCAATTATCGAATCCACGGTCGCGGATGGCGCAAATGCGGCGGCAACAGCAGTCGCCATCACGGCCGCCGCCTCCAAACCGAAACTGTGCTGATGCGCGCTGAAGACATCAACCGCTTCGCGATAGGCGCTGTTGGGATCGCCGGCGTTGATGATGCCTACCGGCGCCGCGTACATGGCCGCGCCACAGTTCACCATGTTGCCGATGCCCCCTTGGCGCGGCTCGGCATTGGCCAGGCGCAAGCGCATCAGCAGCCATTTTTCAGGATAGAAGAGGCGGTCAACCAGCTTCATGTGTTGGCCGCGTTCAGGCACCCAGCGGTCTTCGTCCGCGATCAGCGGCACGATACGGCGGGCGAAGGAATAGGCATCGAGGTGATCATCTTCTTCGATGTAACAGCGGCTGAGCAACTGCACCATGTGACTGTCGTCGGTATAGCGCGCATCGCCTTTGCCAATGTCCGACGGACCGTCCCAGCCCTCGACCATATCGGTGATGTAGCCGTAACGCGTCTGGATTTCCTCCGGCATGCGTCCCTCGGCCGGTCCACCCATAGCATCGCCGATTGCGCCGCCATACAGGCAACCCAGCGCTTTGTCATACAAGCGAGATTCTTCAATTGAGGTCATTCTGATTCGCCTCGCATTATTCAATCGGGCGACTCAGCGAGCCGCCCGCGCAATCTTCGCGCTAATTTGCATTGACGCGCCGGCGGGCGCATTCACCGGCGGCGCCGGGAAAGTCCAATTAGGTCTTGATGCCGCCTTCGGCCAAGCCATTGATGAACTGCCGCTGCAAAGCCAGGAAGAGCACCATGACGGGAAAGATGATGATGATGGCGCCAGCGCTGGTCAGCGCCCAATCGCGGTCAAAGCGGTCGACGAATTTGTAGAAGCTGGTCGTGACCGGGTATTGGTTCGGGTCGTGAATAAAGGTCAGCGCCAGCAGGAACTCGTTCCAGACACCCAAGCCAACCACCAAGCCGACGGTCAGGAAACCGGGCATAGTCAAGGGGATGACGATGCGCGTCAGCACTTGGAATTCATTGGCGCCGTCGACGCGGGCGGCGTCCTCTAATTCGCCGGGCAAATCGATCATGTAAGAGCGCAGCAGGAAGATGGTCAAGGGCGCGTTGCCGGCCACATATACCATGATAAGCAGGAATCTGGCGTCTACGCCGAGCCGCTTCAAGGAGTTGATTTGGACGAAGAGCGGCACGATATACATCCACAGCGGGATGGTCGAGGCGACCAGGAAGTAGAGCATGAGCGCATCGGAGCCGGGCGGTTTTTTGCGCGCAAGGGCATAGGCGGCCAGCCCGCCAAATACCAACTCAGCCGCGATTGTGGCTACCACATAAATGACGCTATTGCCCATGGTTGTGGCGAAATTGCCTTTATCCCAGGCATTAGGAAAGTTATCGGGGACGATATTAATCGGCGGTCCCAATGGGTTCTGACCGATTTCGAGGTTCGTTTTGACCGAGTTGAACGCCAATACTAAAAGCGGAATGACGGCGAAGGCGGTCAATAGCAGCAGCACCGCATGGTTGAAGACCAGCAGCCGGCTGCGTTCGCGGCTGCGCCCTCTTTGCAGTACGGCGTCCTGAAGCGAAACTTTGCCAATGGCGGTCATATATCCCATCCTCTCCGCCGCAGAGTGACGAATATCATGATGATGAAGCCGGCGAATATGCTGATGACGACACCCATCGCCGCGCCGTAACCGGCCTCGAAGCGGAAAAAGGCGTTCTTGTAGAGCAGGGTGGCGATCACCTCGGAGGCGCCTCCGGGACCGCCTTGGGTCGACAAGAAGATGTAATCAAAAGCCAGGAAGGACCAGATGGCCACCATCATAAACATGAAGAGCACGACCGGTCGGATGCCGGGCAGGGTGACATGACGGAATTCGTCCCAGCGGTTGGCGCCGTCGATCTTGGCGGCGTCGTATAGCACCGGCGGGATGGATTGCATGGCGGCCAGGAAGAGGATCATCAAAAAGCCCCAGAAGTGCCAATTGTCGATGAAGGCGATGGACATCAGGGCGGTCTCCGGGCGGCCGAGATAAGCGATATCGAAGCCCTGTATGCCCATTTCCGCCAAGGCGGCGCCGACGCCTCGCTGAGGGTTCAATAAGTTCTTCCAGATCGTAATGGTGACTACGCTGGCCAAGACATAAGGGATGAAGAGGATGCTGCGGTAGACCATGCCGCCGCGCTTGATCTGGCTGAGCATGGTGGCGGCAAAGAGCGCCAGGATAAAGGGCACCGTCAGGAAGAAAATCATCCATATGATATTGTTGCCCAGAGCTTTGCCAAAGGTTTCGTCTTCGAAAAACAGCTCTCGGTAATTGTCCAGCCCGACGAAGTTGGCGTTCTGGCCCACGCCCTTCCAATCGGTCATGGACATGTAGATGCCTTGGACCGCTGGAATGGTGACAACATAGATATGGAGCAACAGCAAGGGCGCAATGAAAATCCAGGGGATGATTACATTCCGCAAGAACTTTCGGCGCCAGGTTTCATCATTGAGTTTTTCAAGAATAGTCGTCGGTTTCTTCTGTGTCAGAACCGCCATTGCGCTTGCCTTTCCTGACTAACGGGGGGACCGAAGTTGGCGCCGGCCGCCGTGAAGACGGCCAGCGCCGGAAAACTCAGCGTTAGCGGGTCGGGATCGGCGGAATATCGCCGGCTTCAAGCTCTTCGGCGAAGAGCTCTTGCAAGCCTTGCGAATACTCCATCGCGGTGATTTCACCGGTCCAGACGCGCTCGATTTCTTCGTAGATGTAGACATCGCTCTTGGGCGGCCAGAAGGTCCAGGTGGTGTAACCGTAGCGGTCATTGGCGGAGGCATCCGACAGCGCGGCATAGATCCTGGCGATGCGCGGGTCAAGCGCGCCCAGGACATCCTCGCCAATGGCAACGGGGGCAGGGCCCTTGAGGCAATTGGTGAGCATCTTGCCCTGCGTCTCCGGCGAGAAGTACCAGGTCAGGAATTGCGCGGCTGCCTCCGGATGGGGGCTGTTGGCGTTGATGGAGCTGGTATTGCCCATGCCGATGGTGAAGTAATCGGTGCCGTCATGGCTGGGAACGGGCACCCAATCCCAAGTTTGGCCGGACTCGCCGAAGTAATCAACCGTGCCGCGGATGGCCCAGCTGCCTTCGATGTTCATGGCCGCGGAGCCTTCCGCCAGCGATGTGCGCCGATAGACGCCGTCGTTGGTGAAGTAGAGGTCGACGCCGCCGCCGTACCAACCGGCTTGCATATGCGCATCCAGGAGTTCGATGGCTTCTACCAGGCTCTCGTCGGTCCAGGGAATTTCACCGGACAGCGCCTGGTAGACCTTGTGGGGCCCGGCGACCTGAGTCCAGTATTCGCCGACGAAGTGTTCGTTGGTGGGGCGCCAGCTGGCGTTGCCATGGGAGAAGACAGTCAAACCAGCCGCCTCGACCTCTTCGGCCAGGGCGTTCAGTTCGTCCATCGTATCGGGCGGCGTCCAGCCGTGCTCTTCAAAGACCTCGACATTGTAATACATCACAAGAGTTTCGAGTTCATCTGAGAGGCTGTAGAGCTGGCCGTCGACTAGGCCAAGGTCAAGCGCCCAGTCGAAGAAGAAGTCGCCCCAGCCCATTTCATCGGCGAAGGCGTCCATGGGCAGAATCAGGCCGGCTTGCGCCATTTCGTAGACGAAAGAGGGTCCCGGTGTGCGGACGATGTCGGGTCCGCCGCCGCCAGCGACAGCGGTGCGGGTCACATTCCAGGTATCCGCCTGCGGCACGATTTCCAACTGGATGGAAGGATCGACTTCGTTGAATTCAAGCATGAGGGGACCCCAGCAATCGAGCGTGGAGCCTTCGCTGAACCACATAGAGACCGTGGTGACATCTTGCGCGCCAACGGGCGCAAGCGCCAGGATCAAAACTGCGACTGCAAAGAAAATCTTAAACTGTTTCACGTCTCCTCCTCTGGAGTAATCCGAAACTGTGACGGGCAAATTGTATTGAGCCTTCGCTTCCCCGCAAGTGTTGAAAAAGCGCTGACCGTCGTGATAACGGCCAGCGCCGGAAAATCTTCGCTTTAGCGGGTTGGAATCGGTGGGATATCCCCGGCGGCGAGCTCTTCGGCAAAGACCTCATCCAAGCCTTCGAGATAATCCATGACTGTGATTTCGCCGGTCCAGACGCGCTCTACTTCTTCATAGATGTAGACGTCGCTCTTGGGCGGCCAGAAGGTCCAGGTGGTGTAACCATAGCGGTCATTGGCGGAGGCTTCCGAGAGCTCGGAATAGACCCGGGCGATGCGCGGGTCAAGCTCGCCCATGACTTCTTCTGAAATGCTTACCGGGGCCGGCCCTTTGCGGCAGGCGGTGAGCATCTTGCCCTGCGTCGCTGGCGAGAAGTACCAGGTCAGGAACTGCGCGGCCACTTCGGGATGGGGGCTGTTGGCGTTGATGGAGCTGGTGTTGCCCATGCCGATGGTGAAGTAATCGGTGCCGTCGTGGCTGGGCACGGGCACCCAATCCCAATCCTGGCCGGACTCGCCGAAGTACTCGCCCAGGCTGCGGATAGCCCAACTGCCTTCGATATTCATGGCCGCGGTGCCATCGGCGAACATCGCCCGACGCGTCGCGCCGTCGTTGGTGAAGTAGAGGTCAATGCCGCCGCCGTACCAACCAGCCTGCATGTGCGCATCCAGGATTTCTATGGCGTTGACCATGCTCTCGTCGGTCCAGGGGATCTGCCCGGTCAGCGCCTTGTAGACGTTGTGCGGGCCGGCAATCTGCGTCATATATTCGCCGACGAACCATTCGTTCGAGGGGCGCCAACTGGCGTTGCCATGCGAGAAGACGGTATAGCCAGCTGCGGCGACCTCTTCGGACAAGGCGTTCAATTCGTCCATCGTATCGGGCGGCGTCCAGCCGTTCATTTCGAAGACGTCGGTGTTGTAGTAGAGCAGCAAGGTCTCGAGCTCATCGGAAAGGCTGTAAAGTTGACCGTCGACCAAGCCCAGGTCAAGCGCCCAATCGAAGAAGAAATCGCCCCAGCCCATTTCATCGGCGAAGGCGTCCATGGGCAGGATCAAGCCGGCCTGCGCCATTTCGTATACGAAAGAAGGACCGGGCGTGCGCACAATGTCGGGGCCGCCGCCGCCGGCGACAGCGGTGCGGGTGACATTCCAGGTGTCAGCCTGGGGCACGATTTCCAACTGGACGGAAGGATCGATTTCGTTGAATTCGAGCATGATGGGACCCCAGCAATCCAGCGTGGAGCCTTCGCTGAACCACATAGAGACCGTGGTGACATCTTGCGCGCCAACGGGCGCAAGCGCCAAGATCAGAACTGCGATAGCAAAAAGAATCTTTAAGGTTTTCATGTTTCCTCCTTCAGAATAGATCTGCGCTTGACTGGACAAGAGATGAACTGTTGCTAAATCGCGCTTGGTCGATACCGCCTCCCTGTTTGTGTTTTTCTAGGCCGCTCATTTGCCGCCTGCAATCGATGGCTGGTCCATACATGAATATAAAACGGCGCTGTGCGGACCAATGCATGACATGGCAGTCAAAAAATAATAGCCAGATATATTCGAATGTGCAAGCGGGCAAAAGTTATCCCGCAATTATTTCGAGGAATTAAGGCTGCAGCAGGCCGATATGGCTTGCGAACGCGGCATTCAATCGAGACCGGTTCCGGTGATGGCCTGAACATAATAGCGCTGAAAAGGGATGATGAGCAAAATGGGAACAATGGCGGCGATCATGGAGCCGGCCAGCAATTCATTCCAGACCGTGCCATATTGGCCGATCGCCAGCGAGATTTCCACCTGCACCACACGCATCTCTTTCCGCGGCGCGATAAGCAGCGGCCAGAAAAATGAATTCCATTGGCCGATGAACATGAGCAGGCTGGCGGCGACGAGAACCGGCTTGGATATGGGCATGATAATGCTGACCAGGACGCGCAGCCAGGTCGCGCCGTCCACGCGCGCGGCGTCGATCAATTCCTGGGGGATCTCGGCGAAAAACTGCCGAAAGAGGAAGATCACCAGGCTGTTGGCCAAACCGGGTATGAGCAAGCCCTGCCAGGTATTGATCCATCCAAAGCTGTTCACCAGGATGTAGCGCGGTATGGCGGTGAGATCGACCGGCACCATGAAGGTGAGCATGACCACAGTGAGGAAGAGCAGGTTCTTGCCGCGGAACTCGAAGCGGCCGAAGGCGAAGCCGGCCAGCGCGTTGGCCGCGCCGCCGATGATCACGGTCGAGACGGCCAGAAAAAAGGTATTGCGCACCGCCCGGCCGAAGCCGCGAGCAAAGAGATTCTCATAGGCTTCCAGGGTGAAATCGACCGGGAAAAGCGCGCGCCAGGAAAATGGATAGGCGTATTCGAAGACCTTGTGATTCGGCGTAAATGAGGCGGCCGCCGCCCACATCAGCGGCAGAACCACGATGATGATGCCGGCGATCAGCAGGCAATAGGCCAAAGCCGGTTGGGCGAAAGCGCGGAGCGGCTTCCGGTTCTGCTTCCGGGAATGCCCGGGGAGATCTTGCCTTAAACCCGCGCTCTCAACGCGCATGTCGCTGCCCGGCTCCTGCTTAGTCATGCCCACGCAAGACGTAGAGCTCGACGCCGATAATGACGAATACGATGATCAGCATCACCGAAAGCATGGCCGATGACGCGCCCAGATCTCCGTAGAGGAAACCGCGGCGATAGGTCTCATACATAATCAGATTGGTCGAAAGGCGCGGGCCGCCGGATGTCAACAGCAGGATAGGCGCGAACATCAAGAAATTGGCGACGGTGTCGGCCACGAGGACGAAGGCGAGCACGCGCCGCAGCAGGGGCAGCGTGATTTTGGTGAAAGACTGCCAGGCGTTGGCGCCGTCGATTTTCGCCGCTTCCAGCACCGTTGGCGGGATATTCTGCAAACCCGCCAGCAGAAACAGGCTCCAGAGCGGAACGCCGATCCAGGAAGCGATCAGAATGATGGACCACAGGGCTTGATCCACCGAATGCAAAAATGGCTGCCGCGGCAAACCGAACTGGATCAGAATGCCGTTGATCATGCCTGAATTCTGGTCAAGCATGAGGCCCCAGACGATGGCGGTGACGTTGAGCGAGACGGCGATCGGCAGCAAATAGATGCTGCGGAATACGCCGATGCCGGGCAGCCTCTGATTGATGAGAACCGCCAGCGCCAGCGCCAGGGCGATCTGAATCGGATTCACGAGCAGGCTGAATATGGTCGTGACTTCAAATGATTTCCAAAAGATGGGATCGCTGAAGATGCGCTCGTAATTGGCGAAGCCGGCGAATACGCGATGGCCGCTGCGCAGAGACATGATGAAGGTGCTCTCCACCAGCGTGGCGATAGTCGGCGCCAGGTTAAAGACGATCAGCAGGAGCAGCGCTGGCAGCAGAAACAGGTATGGGATGATTTGTCGACTCAGACGCATCTCACATGTCCAGGACGCTGTGGTCGGGGTCTTCGCTGTGGCTTGGGCGGTCGGGCGAACAGGCAAGAGCCGCGGAAACCGCAGCCCCTGTCTGTATCACTTCTGAATTTAGCGATACTTCGCCATTTCGCTTTCGATGCGCTGGACCGCCAGGTTCAGTGATTCTTCGACATCAGCGCCGTTGCGGATGTCCTGGAAGATATTCTGCAGGATCTGCTCATATTCCAGGAAGCCGACTGTCACCGCGCGCGGCCGCGGGTTGACCGTGGCTTCGTCCGCGGCAGTCCGCAGGTAGGACATCGGCAGTTCGTCAAATTCCGCTTCGGTCGAAAAGAGCGCCAGCACAGATTGCTGCGCCGGGAAATCGCCGCTGCCTTCGCGCCACCAGAGTTCCGCGCCCTCGCCTGTGGAGATGAAATGCACGAAGCGCGTGGCCGCGTCGACGTTTTCAGTGTTGGCGTTCACGCCGATATGCCAGCTTCCCGTGGGCGTCGCCGCGACGCCGTCTTCAAAGTAGGGATGCCGGGAGACGCCCCATTCGATTTCCAGGTCGGCATTGTTGGCGAAGCGCGGGATATTCCAGGGCCCGCCCACAAACATGCAGATATTGCCGGTTTCGAAGATATCGGGCGGCCAGAATTCTTCGCCCTGGGGCGCCGCATTCCAGACGTTGAACATGTTGTAGTAGTAGGTGTAGGCTTCGATCCACTCCGGCGAGTTGATGACGCCGTCGACCGTCAAGCCATCCTCGCCAATGGCGGGGGCGCCCAGAGATTCCGGCAGCACCTGCAGCTGGTAGATGCGCACCATCTGCTCCCAGATGAAGCCCCAGACATCGGGCGTACCGTCGCCGTCGTCGTCAAATGTCATCTTAGGCGCGATTTCGGCGATTTCTTCCCAGGTCAGGCGGTCGTCTGCGCCCGGCGGCATCAGCCCGGCGCGGTCGAAGCAGGCCTTGTTGTAGAAGAGCAACTGCGTTGATGTGCTTAGCGGCGCGGCATAAAGCGTGCCTTCGTAGGAGCCGGCGTCCACAGCGGCCGGCAGCCAATCCTCGACCTCGTCGCCGGTGAAGATGGGATCCAGCGGCAGCAGCCAGTTGCGGAAGGCGTAACCGGATACAAGCGGGACGTCAACCGCAATGACGTCAGGCACAGCGGAGCCGGCGCCCAGGCGCACCTGGATCTGCGCGAAGAGATCGTTGAAACCGACTTGCTCGGCTTCGATCTTGATGTCGGGATTGCGCGCCTCGAATTCCTCAATGATGGGTTCGACCGGCCAGCCCAGCGTCAGCCAGGTGATGGTGGTGACGTCCTGCGCCAATGCCGGCGACAGCGCCATGGTGAACAGAACCGCAACCAGAATGAGACTTCTGATGAGCATCATGCAACTTCTCCTCTAAAGAGTGTTTATACGAGATATTTCGCTCCGGCGATTTTAACGCGCTTGCGGCGGGCGCGCTAATAAGCCGCAATCTGCCCATCGGCGCGCGGCTCGCTGCCGCATCCACGCGCGCGGCGTCTATCAACTCCTGGAGGATCTCCTCGTGGTAATTCGCGTGGCACAGGTAATAGAAAATGGCAGACGATTGCGCGTTCGCGCTTATTTGACCGCGCCCATGTTCAAGCCCTGCACCAATTGCCGCTGCGCCACCCAGCCCGCGATTACAACCGGGAACACCGCCGCCGTCGCGCCAGCCGACATCTTCGCCCAAAACAGTCCTTCAGCCGTCTTGAACGATGAGATATACACCGACACCGGCGCCGCTTTGGTCACCGTCAAATTGAAAGCGAAGAAGAATTCATTCCAGGAGAAGATAAGGCAGAGCAGCGCCGTGGCAAACAAACCGGGCAGCACAAGCGGAATCACGATGAAGCGGAATTCCTGCAACAGACTCGTGCCGTCAATCCGCGATGCTTCCAGAATCTCGTAGGGCACATCAAGAAAAAAGGAGCGCATCATCCACACCACCAGTGGCAGGTTCATCGCCGAGTAAATGATGACCATGCCTGTATGCGTGTCGCGCAGACCCAGATCGCGAAAGATAATGAAGAGCGGCACAATCACACCGACCGGCGGCAGCATGCGCGTCGATATCAACCACATCAACGTCAGGTCGCTGCGCTTTGTCTGATAATATGCCAGCGCATAAGCAGCCGGGATGCCCAAGCCCAGCGCCAGCAGCGTCGAGCCCAGCGTGATCAACAGCGTATTGATGAGGTGGTCTAGAAAGTTTGAGTCAAAAAGCGCAATTTGCCAGTTGGCCAGCGTGGGCTGGAAGACCACTTGTGGCGGGAATGCAAAGGCATCGGCCTCGGTCTTGAACGATGTCATGATCATCCACAGGATCGGGAAGAACATCGCAAAGGCGATAAGATAGGTCAGTAACGTCAAACCGGGGCCGACCCAATAAGGCCGCTTCATGCCGTCACTTCTTCGGCTTGCCCGCGCCGCAGTACGCGCACGAAGAGGAGCACGACGATGTTGGCGAGGATGATAGCGAAGATGCCCATAGCGCTCGCCTCGCCAATATCCCAGCGCTGAAAAGCTTCCTGATAGATGCCATAGGACAAGTTCGTGGTCTGGGTTCCGGGGCCGCCTGAGGTCAAGACAAAGATGACGCCAAAAATGCTCAATATAAACAAGGTTTCCATCAATATTGCCAGCTCAATATAGCGCCGCAAATGCGGCAGAACGATATATCGGAAAAGCGTCAGGTACCCGCCGCCATCAATCTGCGCCGCCTCGATCTGATCGTGATCCAGCGATTGCAAACCCGCCAGCAAAATCAACATCATAAAAGGTGTCCATTGCCAGACCGTCACGATCACGACCGAAAACATGGGGAAGTCTTGCAACATGTCGGGTCTCTGCAAGCCCAGCATGGCCGCCAGAGCCGCTAGCAATCCGAAAGCCGGATTGAAGAGTACATTCTTCCACAAGACCGCCGATACAGTCGGCATGATCAAAAAGGGCGTTATCAACATCGTGCGCACGACGCCCTTGCCAGCAAAGTCGCGGTTGAGCAGCAGCGCCAGCAGAATGCCCAATACCAGCGTGGCCGCAACCACCGACAGCGTGATGATCAGCGTATTGAGAATGATGGTAAAAAAGTTGGGATCGCTCAGGACATCGGGATAGTTGTCGATGCCTTGGAATCGGCGCCGCTGGGGCCGCAACAGATTCCAGCGTTCCAGGCTGAAACCAAGCGTGACGACCAAAGGCACCTGCGTAACTGCGACCATGAACAAGATAGCCGGCAGCGGCAGCCAGCGCCTCAAGGAATAAATCAGATCGCTGTTATCCGCCGCTGGTCTGGTTGCGGTGGCCTGTGTCATGCGGATTGCCGGGGATTAGAAATTCGGTTTGCTGGCGGACAGCAGTCCTTGCCTGCCCGCCAGCCGATAGATGCGTTCTATTCGTAGTAACCGGCTTCTTCCATGGCGGCGCGTGTCAAGGCATTCGCCTGTGAAAGCGCTTCTTCCACGCTGATATCGCCAGCCAACGCTTCGGCAATCAGCTGCGATACATCCGTGCCGATACCTTGGAATTCAGGAATGGCAACGAATTGTACGCCCACGTAAGGCGTTTGGTCGCGTTGCGCGTCGGTCGGGTCGGCGGCTTGCATCAAGCCCAGCACGACCGGAGCGAAGGGCGCTGCGTCCAGGTATGCCATGTTCTCGTAGGTCGAGGTGCGGGTTCCAGGAGGAATAGTCGCCCAGCCGTTGGTCTCGCCCACCAGTTGGATATAATCTTTGCTGGTCGCCCAGGTGATGAAGTCCAGCGCGGCGGCGGCTTTGTCGGTCGTTTTGGGGATTGCCAGCGACCACGCCCACAGCCAGTGGTTGCCTTTCGGCACGGGACCAACCGGCGCCGGCGCGAAACCCAGCGAATCGACAATCTGCGACTGTGCGGGATTGGCCAGGAAGCCAGCGGCGACCGTGGCGTCTACCCACATCGCGGCTTGTCCCTGCGCCATCAGCGTCAAGGCTTCAGTAAAGCCTGTGCCAGTCGCGCCAGGCTGACCGCAGTCGTTGATCAGGTTGACATAGAAACTGACCGCTTCGTTCCATTCCGGGCTATCCAACTGCGGTTCCCAATCCATGTTGAACCAGTCTCCGCCGTAGGTGTTCACTACGGTGGTCAAGGGCGCCATTACCTCGCCCCAGCCAGGCAAACCACGCAAGGCGATGCCATAGTTGCCATTGTCTGGGTCGTGCAGCGCACAGGCGAACTCGCGCACTTCGTCCCAGGTGGGCTGCTCAGGCATTTCCAAGCCCGCCGCCTCGAACTTGGCGGTGTTGTACATCAGCATGCTGGATTCGCCATAGAACGGCAGTGAATAGAGTTCTCCGTCATAAGACAGACCCTTGACGACGCCCGGCAGCAGGTCATCGAAGTCGTAGTCCATCTGCACGCTGTCAGGATGCTCCATAGCCAGGGCGTCGATGGAGTTGAGCCAGCCATTGGCCGCCCAAAGCGGCACTTCAAACATGCCGATGGTGATGATATCAAAAGTGCTTGAGCCGGTAGCGATATCGGTAGTGACCGTAGCGCGCAGCTCGTTTTCGGGCAAAATGACCCAATTCAAACTGATGCCGGGATGGGCTTCTTCAAATACATCGCTAAACCCTTCCATCACGACCATGTCGGGGTTGTTGACAGTCGCAATGGTTAGTTCGACGCTATCCTGCGCGGATGCCGCGAAGACAGTGACCAACAGCGACAGCACAAGGAAAAGACTGGCAAAGCGTTTCATCAGGATGCCTCCAAAACTAGATAACAATGGCTTACTGTATGCAAGCTGCCAAATCTTATATGTTTCCTGGGCAAATACAAGTGATATTGTCAAACAGCGTTTCGCAATGCCGATCCATTTGGCGGAGGGTGCCGGGCGCTTTCTGCCTTGTCCGGGGTGACACTCAATAAGCCGCAATCTGGCCATCGGCGCGCGGCTCGCTGCCGCCGTGAATGACGCCGGTCTCGGCATCGTAGCGGATGATCTGACCGCGCCCGAAATTCCCACGTCCCAGCCCGGCTTCCGGCTGGATGCGATGTCCGCGCTCGGCCAGATCCGCCATCGTCTTGAAGGGACTGCCCTCTTCGATCAGCAGCGCGCCGCCCGCCTGGCCGCGCTCGACATGCCAGCGCGGACGATTGGGCGCTTCCTGCGGATTAAGGCCATCGTCGACCATGGCGCTGATCACCTGGAAGTGGCCCTGCGGCTGCATGAAACCGCCCATGACGCCGAAGCTGGCCCAGAGTTCCCCGTCTTTCAGCGCCATGCCCGGGATAATGGTGTGGTAGGGGCGCTTTCCGGGCGCCAGAGCGTTTCGATGCCCCGGCACGAGCGAGAAGTCGGCGCCGTCGACCACGCTGAGGTAAATCGTATCGCTCCCTGCCGGCAGCTCTCCCGCGCTTGGCGGCGGGGCCATAGCGTAATAATTGGAAATGAGACTGGCGCGTCCGCTTGCGTAATCCTTGCTGAGCAGTCTCTCAACCGGCACATCGGCCCGGCTCATGTCGGCGATGTATTCATGGGCGTCGGCCCATGCCAGGCGCATGGATTCGACGTGGAACATCGTGCGGTAGCCGCGAACGTGCGGATACCAGCCGGTCATGAAGGAGCAGCGGCTAGGTGTGCAGACCAGATTCTGTCAGAAGGCCTGGCGGAAGGAGACTGCATCCGTCTCGACGATTCGGTCGAGATTAGGGGTGACGGCGGCGGGATTGCCGAGGCGCCGCATGACGTCCCCGCGCCACTGGTCCGGGTTGAAGATGATGATGTGGGGTTGGCTTTTCATGTACGCATCCGCCTCAATACTGAGGGCTACTCGTTTGTCCAATCTTCGATTGGCAGCTCGGGAAGCCGCAAAAATCCACGCAGATCATGTGTCACGACGATCAGGCTATTTGCCATAGCAATTGCTGCAATCTGCATATCGGCGACGCCCATAAGCTGTCCTCGGTCTCTTAAGTATGCGTGTATGCGGCCGTAGACATCTGCTGCTGCATCATTGAAGTGCAAGCTGGGAAAGTACGAAAAGAACTCGTCCTGCTCCTGCCGATACACCGAGGGCGAACGCCGACGGTACGAACCGGCATACATTTCCGCTTTGGAAATCGCGCTGATGGCAACGCCTTTTATGCCGCAGGAGCACTCTATCGAATAGCTGCGGATATCTTCCGCTGATGCAATAGATGCAGATGTTCGTATCGAGCAGGTATCTCATCCAGCGTCAAAACACATACTTCCAGACACCGTGATCAACTTCCCGCATCACAATTAACTTCGGATCATCCTCAAAAGTGCCAAAGCCTAACTCATCAGCCATCCACACAGGCATGCGGCGGTAAAAATCCAACTCGGTTTCGCGAGGCAACTGCTTCAAGCCTTCGCGCGTCAGCGGCAAACTTTGATTATGCTCCTCGCAGAAAGCACGGAAGTCGGCGTCGGCCTTGCAAGCGCCATTCTCATGCACAGTCCAGTTGAACTCTTTGCGCTTGTGTATTGTCATGCTACTTTCAATCTCCCAGCATAGGAACATCCTAGCGAAAACGATGCGAGCTGTCAAACTTGACCGTGCCAGGTCTTACAACAAATCCCCCGCCATCGGCTGAAACTCGAGATCGTATCCAAAAGCCCGTGGACCCACGACCTCCAGCGCTTCAGGCGTCTTGAGTTCTTTGGGCGCCGGCATGGCCAGCACCGCCACGCGCAAGCCATAACGCAGGGACTCGGTGCCGATGGGCTCGCCTTCGTCAAGCGTGACCAGCGTGAGCAAGTCGGGCACGGTGCAAAGCACAGCACCGTTGCTTCGGGCGATCAAGTTTTCGTTCTGGAAGTCAATTTCGAGGCCCCCCCTCGCGATCCCCCCTCGGTCCCCCCGCCTAACGGGGGGCGGAATCCCCACTGCAATGGGGGGAGGCTGGAAGGGATTAAATGCGCTGATTTTGAGTTTGCCGCGCGCGAAACCTTGGACGGTGAGGCGCTCGACATCGATGATTTTGCCGGTGAAAAGAACCTTGCCGTTGCAAAGGGCGGCCACAGTCTCGGCGGGGTCGCTGCTGCGGGCGCGGCAGTCAAGCACAGTCTCGCCGATGCGCTTGGCCAGGCTGACCGTATTGCGGATGATTGTCCCTTTGAGCTCGGCGCCGGTCATCACGGGCATGACCAGGGCGGCCGACCCGCCCATCTCTATGGTCAGGCTGCGGGCGAATTCCTCCGCCTGCTTGGCCGAGCCGATGCGCGTGAAAATGGTGACGTTGCCATGCGAATCGGCCAGCGCGAAGGGCGCGGGCGCCACGCCATAGATCATGAAGGTATCCATATCCAGTTCAGGGAAGGCGCGGCCCATGCCATCGCCATCCACGACCGGCAAGCCGAGCTGCAGCGCCGCGACCATCGGGCCCAGCGCGTTGCCGCCGCCGATCTCGCCGATGACGATGGCATAGATCTTGCGCCGCAGGTGCGCTTCCAAGGCGCGGACGGCCGTCTCGATCTCGTTGCCTGCTTGCAGCTTTTCGTTGCTGACCGTGGGCGCGCCCATGCCGCCGACGGCGCAGACCAGCGCGTCATCCGGCACATCGTCGGCTTGAATGACCTGCGCGTTTCGTCCCTGCTTGCGGATTTCGTTCTCGAGGCGCAGCCGGTTGAGATAGGTGCTGCCGCCGCCTCCAGTGCCCAGTACGCCGGCGCCGATGGCGATGGCCTGCGTGTCGTTTAGAGTGACTTGGTTCATGGCTTGGTGAACTTTGTCATGTCGGTTTGGGGCGTCCATTTGCTGCCGTCGGGGAGGGTGTTTTCCCGACTGATTATTTCGTTTGCCATGTTCGCATCCTTCGGGTTTGAGGCCGCCAAGCTCGCCTAGTTTTGCCTCTGCCCTTGTAAGGCCTGATTGGTATTGCAAAGTGGCACGAAAATGCGGAAATATCCTGCGCGACATCTAGCAGAAATGAAGCAATATCACAGCTTCCGTTACATTTCGCACACGGCGACGCTCCCCTTCCCTCATTTTGGGGATGCGTTGCAATAGAGATGGCGAAGGGGAAGGGGGATGGGGGTACAAATTCACGCATTTTTCGCTAATACCAATCAAGCCTTGTATGGGCTTGCTTTCCTCAGCCTCTCCAAGAATGTCATGCGACAATCAACAGATTCATGTAGGGGCGCCTCAAGAGTCGTCCGAATGCAAAATGGCCTTGTTGCGGGCGAGCCACCGGCTCGCCCGTACAGCTTTTCGATTGTTTGGCAATTTCTTTCATACGGCAGCAATATCATCTATTATTATCTTATTTGGATTTTTCTCTGTTCCTTCAGTAACACCGAGTAGTAATGATAAATTCAGCATAAGGTCGATATGTAGGGGCGACACTGTGTGTCGCCCGAAAATCCGCGCTTGTGTCGGCGGGCGATTCACAGAATCGCCCCTACACCGTTCTTCAGATTTTGCATGACTTACTTGCGTTTACTTCTGTGCCTCTGTGGCCAATCATCCAAACCGCTCCTCGACCGGCACATAATCGACATCGTAGCCGAAGTAGCGCGGGTGAGCGAGTTCGAGGGCGGCCGGCGCCCGCCATTGCGGCGCGCAGGGAAAGGCGATGACGGCGACGCGCATGCCATAGCGCAGCGCCTCGGTCGTTATTGGCTCGCCGGTTTCGCCATCCAGCACGGCGATGAGATCGGGCACGGTGGCGGCAAACTCGCCGTCCACGCGGGCCGCCAGGTGCTCATTTTGGAAATCGAGGGACAGCGTCCGCCCTTCGAAGTCTTCAATGCCGGCCATTGTGGCATCGCCGCGGTTCCAGCCGCCTTCGATGCGCCGGTCGACATCGGTGATCTTGCCGCGGAAGAGGAGGAAGCCGCCGACAGCCGCGCGCACGGCATCGACTGGATTGGCTTCGTCGCGCCGGGCCATGCGCACCGTTTTGCCGATGTCCTCGGCGAGCGTGATCGTGCCGTGAATCGCCGCCTCCTTGAGTTGTTTCACGGTCGCTGAGTAGAGCGCGATCATGCCTTCGGCGCCCATGTGCACGACGCAGGAGCGGGCGAAGGTCTCCACCCAGTGATTGCTGACGGTATCCATCAGCAGCACGTTGCCGCGTTCATCCGACATGGCGAAGGGGCTGGCGGTGATACCGTGGGCGGTGAATATCGTCATCTGGATCTCGGGGAAGGCGCGTCCCATGCCGTCGCAGTCGACCATCGGGATGCGCAGCCGAGCGGCGACATATATCGGCATGACCGAGTTAAGGCCGCCGGCTTCGATGCTCATCGTGCCGCGCGGCTCACGGCCCGAATATCGGCCCAGCGCCTCAAAGGCGCGTATCATGTCATCGCCGGCCGGCAGCTTCTCCACGATGACGATAGGCGCGCCCATGCCGGCAGCCGGCACGATCAAGTCGTCGTCATCGAGCTCGTCCAGCGTATAAAGTTCGACCGGGCCGTATTTTCTGATGGCTTCACGCGCCATCAGTTTGCCGACGTAGGGATCGCCGCCGCCGCCGGTGCCCAGCACGGCGGCGCCCAGCGCGATGTCTTCGATGTTTTCTTCGTGTAGCAGTCGCATCTCTCTTCCTTATCCCGCCGCGTTATTCTGGTCTGCGGGCGACACAAGTGTCGCCCCTACATTTGCTAGTGACAATTCTCTGCGCTCTCTGCGCCCTCTGTAGTTCAAACATCAGCCGTATCGTTTCTCGACCGGGACGTATTCCGCGTCATAGCCAAAGTAGGCCGGTCCGACGATTTCCAGCCCCTTCGCTGTGCGCCATTTGTCGGCGCAGGGAATGGCGATAATGGCGACGCGGAAGCCGTAGCGCAGTGCCTCGGTCGTAATCGGTTCGCCCGTATCGACATCCAGCACGGCCAGCAGATCGGGCACGGTCACTTTGAATTCCCCATCAATGCGGGCGGCCAGGTGTTCGTTCTGGAAGCTCAGCTGGAGCTTCTGCCCGGCGTATTCGTCGATGCCATCGATGAAGGCGTCGCCTTTGGCGAAGCCGGCCTCGGTGCGGCGTTCCACATCGCCGATTTTGCCTTTGAATATCAAGAAACCGCCGACCGCCTCGCGGATTGTTTCCACCGGTTCATCTTCTTCCAGGCGGGCGCGGCGCACCACTTTGCCGATCTCCTCGGCCAGCGTGATCGTGCCTGGGATAGCGGCCTCGCGCAACTCGGCGGCGGTGGCGGCGTAGAGGGCGATCATCGCCATCGCGCCCATATTGACGGTGACGCTGCGGGCGAATGTCTCCGTCCACAAGTTGCTGATCGTCTCCATCAGCACCGTGTTGCCGCGCTCATCGGACATGGCGAAAGGCGTTGAGGAGATGCCGTGAATCGTGTGCGTGACCATCTGGAGCTCGGGAAAAGCGCGTCCCATGCCATCGCAATCGACCATAGGCACACGCAGACGGGCGGCGCAATAGATCGGCACGACCGAGTTCAAGCCGCCGGCTTCAATGCTCATTGTCGCTTTCACCGGCTGCCCGATGTATTTGCCCACCGCGAGGAAAGCATTGACGATATCATCGCCATTGGGCACTTTCTCGACCATGACGGTCGGCGCGCCCATCATCGCCGTTGGCACGACCAGGTCGTCGTCATTGAGTTCGTCGAGGCTGTAAAGCTCGACCGGGCCATAATCGCGGATGGCTTGCCGCGCCATCAGTTTGCCGATGTAGGGGTCGCCGCCGCCGCCCGTGCCCAGGACGGCCGCGCCCAGCGCCAGGTCTTCCAGGACCTCTTCGTCAATGATTCGCATATTAGGCCTCCACCAGATCGCCGATGGCTTTGACCATAATGCGTGTGGCATTGCCGGGCAAATATGCCAGCGGCACTTCTTCGACATCGACGATTTCGATGCTTTCGGCGCTTGCGCCCGCGTTCACCGCTCGCTCGCTCGCCTCCGCTTTGGCTTGGTCCAGGGCTTCATTGCGGCTGAGATCGGCCAGAGAGAAGATGCGGTCGCATTCCCCGCCCACCTGAGCGATGGCCGCGCCGATGGCATTGGCGACCGGGAAGTGATCGGGTTTGATTATCTCCGATGCGCCTTCGATCGCGCCGGTGACCAGGATGCTGCCGCCGCCGACCACGATGACCGGCACCGGCGTCGCGCTGGTCTTCATGCGATCGACCGCGATGGTAATCATCTCCATAATCCGCGCTTGCACAGCAGAGACAAGCTCCGCATCGAGGTGGCTGACGGCGCTCGCGTCGCCGATATCTTCCGCAGCGCTGGCCACAATGACATCGGTGGCCGTCAAAACATCGCCTCCGAAGACCAGCGCCTTCTCCGTCAGCTCGTAACCGACGCTGCGCGGACCGACTTTGATACCCCCCGCTTCGCTTCCCCCCATTGCAATGGGGGGATTGAGGGGGGTTGCCGCTTGCACCAAGCTGCCGCCGCCCAGACCGATGGAGTAGGTATCGGGCATGCGGAAGTTGGTGCGCACGCCGCCGATATCAACCGCCAGGGCGGCCACGCGCGGGAAGCCATGTTGAAGCACGCCGATGTCGGTGGTCGTCCCGCCGACATCGACGA
Source organism: Anaerolineae bacterium (assembly GCA_022826865.1). Taxonomy (GTDB): domain Bacteria; phylum Chloroflexota; class Anaerolineae; order Aggregatilineales; family Phototrophicaceae; genus UBA6055. The sequence continues at coordinate 18,961 of JAJDUC010000091.1, read as the reverse complement.
CGATGGCATCGCGCAAGCCGCTCAGGAAAGCCGCGCCGCGCATGCTGTTGGTCGGCCCCGAGGCGAAGGTCAGCACCGGGTATTCTTTGGCGAAGTCGGCGTTCATCAGCGTGCCGTCATTCTGGCTGATGTAGAAGGGCGCCTCGATGTTCAACTCGTCCAGGGCGGCTTTGAAGCCGTCAACGGTGCGCGCCGCCAATTGCCGCAAACAAGAATTCATGATGGCGGCATTCTCTCGCTCGAGCAGGCCGATGCGCCCGATCTCGCTCGAGAGCGTAATGTTGGCGCCGGGGATGACCGATCGCACGATCTCCGCGCTCTGCTCTTCAAAGGTCGAGTTGACCGGTGAAAAAACGGATGAGATAGCGATGGCGTCCAGGCCGGCGTCACGAATCTTCTGCGCGATTTCACGCACTTCCTCGGGCTGATATGCCGAAATTTCCCGCCCGTCGAATTCGTGCCCGCCATGCGCCAGATGCGCATTGCCACCGACAAGCTCTCGCAAGTCATCGGGCCAATCCACCATCGGCGGCAGACAGACGGTCGCCGGCAAGCCGAGGCGGATGCAAGCGGTCGGCGTCAAATGCTTGCGTTCGACCACCGCGTTGGTGAAATGCGTCGTCCCGATCATCACGCCATCGATCTTCGCTCGATCGATGCCCGAATCCTCGATCACTGCGCGCAGCGCTTTGGCGATGCCCTCCGACACGTTGGCTGTGGTGGGCGTCTTGGTTGAACTGACGACGGCCGCGCCATCCATCAAGACGGCATCGGTATTGGTCCCGCCGACATCCACTCCGATTCTCATATGTGTTTTCTCCGCTTGTTCGAGAACTGATTAGAAACCCTAAATACGCTTCTGAGTATGCGCGCGGCTGGGGCTGCTTGCCACAATTCTACCGCCGCCAACTGTCAGGATGTCCGACCAAATCACTCAGCCATGGGACGTCCTTGGAGTCGGGTTTGATGGCTGCAATCACCGCCAACTGCGCTTCGACGCAGGGCAGCTCGTTTGCCCAATCAATTGTCTGGGTATAGGTCCGCTGCTGGATAGCATGGCACGCTTCATGCGTGATGCCGCCCGCATAACCGACTACATAATCGGGATCGGGCGCCCAATTCGGGTCATCTAACTGCCAGGCATAAAAGCCGTGCGCTATAGACCATTGCCTGTTGAAAAAGCCCCCTGGTACATCTGGCGGCATCAATTCAAACTGCCTCGCTCCACTGAGGTCGATGTAATGCAACCACTCCGGCGTATGAATCCGCATCAATTCCAAGGCGTCACGCACAAGTTTTGTCCAAATGGGATGGCTGCCCACGACTGAGGGACGCGTTCCCAATGGCGAGGGGTGGACGCACTCGTGATTCTGGTACTGCCGCGCGCCGCGCTGCCAGTCCGCTTCGCTGTGACAAGTGCCATCATGGTGCATAAAACAGCAATTGTTGAATGGATCTCTGGAAGGATTAGCCAACAGCCGCTTCACCCCCTCTGTCATGTTGGGCGTCCAAACCATCGCCCTTGCAGGAGTCGCCGCTGGCGCCCCGGCAGCGCACTGATTATTCTGGTAAGCCCAATAGCCATCTAGCCATTCCTGGTCGCTGTTGCATTGCCTGTCAACGAAGCAGCAATTATCGACGGCGGCGACCGGGCTGCTCACTGGCTGCGCGGCTGTCGTCCCGGCAGGCGCCCCGAGCGGGCACTGATTGCGTTGGTAAGCCCAGTAGCCGTCAATCCAGTCTTTGTTGCTCTGGCATTGCCGGTCAACGAAGCAGCAGTTGTCAACTTCCGCGGCGGGGGCTGTGTGGCTGCTCTCGGCCACGCGGCTGTGCCGGACCCAACTCGCCATCCAGAGCTCGCGCCCATTCCGGTTGATCTTCAGCCAGCGGCTGTAACTGTCGATGACTTGCAGAATGCTGCCGGCCGGCGCGGACTCCAGCACGGCGCTTTCGAGGCTGTACCCGGCGCGCAGATTGGTATTGACTTCGACGCGAATGGAGTAACTCTGCGCCAACGCGACCTGGCAGAGAAGCAGGACTGGAATAAGAACCGAGAATCGCATGGCTTGCATCAATCGATATTCCTGTGAGCTCAATGAGAGAATAAGAATCCTAGCGAATCAGCGATGCGGATGCAAACTTATGGTCGGGCTGCATTGCGGAGCGAGCGCGGCGTCAAACTTGAGCTGCGGAAACTTGCCGGCCGTCCCGCTAACGAAGTGGCTTGGGGCATTTGAGGCAAATTTTGCTATTCCTCTCCAGGCGGCAGCATTTTCTTACCGGCATCCTGTAATAATCGCGTGAATTCCTCTTCGGAGAGCTTTTCTTCTATTATTAATCGATCTCGATAGGCTTCATATTCGTCCCTGACACGCGCCTTCATCGCATCCCGAGACACTTTGCCAGCGCTTTGCAGCAATGGCATCTCGTTTAGTTCGCCAATGAATTGGTCAAGCTTGTTCACCCAGTCCGCCATATACATCGGCCGCTGATCGACAACTTGTAGTTCCGCAAATGACAAGAATTGCTCGACCAGCAGATTCAGACGTTTCAATTCAATGGCTTCAAGATAATTCTTGGCGATGAAAGCATCGCGCAGGGTCATCGAATCGCGCTTCCAGGTGGTCAAGCCCATATTGAGCTTGTCGCTGCCGACCCGCTCCAGAATCAATTCGGCGGCGGTATGCCCATGTATCGCGTAGTGGAATTTGTTCTGAACCGTGCCAAAGAACTTCTTCGCCACCGGTTTGCTTGACTGATAATCAATGCTGGTAGCGAAGACATCAAGGACTTTTCGATAGAAGTTGAATTCTGAACTGCGGATATTGCGTATCCGCTGTTCCAATTCTTCAAAATAATTCGAGCCGCCATGCGCCAGACGATCGTCATCCATGACGAATCCCTTGACGATGAATTCGCGCAACTGTCTGGTTGCCCAAATCCGAAATTGTGTGCCGCGATATGAATTGACGCGATAGCCGACTGAAATGATCATGTCGAGGTTGTAGTGGGCAGTTTCTCTTGAAACCCTTCGCCCGCCTTCGATTTGAACTCGGAAGAAATACTTCCGAGTTGGATCTTCAGCCAATTCTCCTTCTGCATAAATGTTATTGATATGGCCGCTGATGTTTCTGGCTGTGACCTGCAGTAACTCCGCCATATCGCGCTGACTGAGCCAGACACTTTCGTCCTGATACAGCACTTCCAAGCGGGTTTCGCCATCCGCCGTCTCGTAAAGCAGTATCTGATTGTCCTTCGCCATATTCCCAAACTCCGAGGCCGTCGACCACGCTAGGATAGCATGAATGTTCGATTTTAGCCGAGTACCGGGCGCAAGCCAATCACCCCGCCGGGAAGTGGACGGAAGGGCGCATTGTAACCAAATGCGACGGGACCAACTACCTGCAGCGCCGCCTCGCTCTTGAGCTGCGGCGGCGCCGGCGCTGTGACAACGGCGACCCGCGTCCCGTAGCGCAGCGCTTCGGTCGTTACCGGCTCGCCTTCCTCTTCCGTCACGATACATATCAGATCAGGCGTGGTCGCCACCGTTTCACCATTGAGGCGGCCGATCAGGAATTCGTTTTGAAATTCAATTTCCAATCGATCGCAATTGTTGAAGCTGTCCAGCCGGATCCCGCCGCGGGCGAAACCTTTGGTCGTGCGCCGCTCTACATCGGCGATCTTGCCGCGGAAGATGACCTGTCCGTCAAGCGCAGCCGCCACCACCGGCGGCACATCGGACTTTTGCGCCTGCGCTTCAATGACCCGGGCGCCGAGGCCACGCGCCAGGCTGAGGGTATAGTGCACGCCGGCGCTTTTGACTTGCGCGCCCGTCATGATTGTTCCCGCCAGCCCGGCGCGCGCCCCCATGCTGACGGCGATATTGCGGGCGATCTTTTCCGCCCAGACATCGCTGACCGCCGCCGGCACCACCGCGGCATTATCGGCGGCGTCGACCATCGCCAAGGGCGCGGCGGTGGCGCTGGTGTCGAAGAGGAAGGACGACATCTGGATTTCGGGAAAAGCCCGGCCCATGCTGTCGCTGTCCACAGTTGGGATGCCGGCCTGCAAACCCCCGATCAGCGGCTGCATGGAATTGGCGCCGCCGATCTCGGCGATGGCGATCGCATCGAAGCGGCGGCCGATATGCGCCTCAAGCAGGCGGATTGCCCGCATCATCTCGGTGCCTTCCGGCAGTTTTTCTATGCTGACCGTCGGCGCGCCGATGCTGCCGATGACGCAGCACAAGGCCTCATCCGCCAGGTCAAACGGGTCGATTATCGCTTGCGGGCCCTTCTCGCGAATTACCGACGCCAGGTGCAAGCCGCCGAGGTAAGGGTTGCCGCCACCGCCCGTGCCCAGGATGCCGGCGCCGATCCCAATCGGCCGGATATCCTCCAGCGTTACTTCCCGCAGCGTGCCGCGTTCTCCGTCCATTTGGGGGCAATCCCTCAGGCCGGCTCGCCGTCGGCCATAAGTTGGATCATATCCCGATACAAGAGCAGATCCTGGCGGAAATCTTGGGGAGAGGCTTTTGTCGGCTCGCCGCTCCTGACGCTGTGATGGAAAGCCCGCCATTCCTCGGTGAAGGCATCGCCCCAGCCGGGCTGGATTATTGTATGTGTCTTGCGCTGCCCATCGCTGGATTCGACGAGGCTGAGCCGGATTGGCAGATTGCGCACGAAGGGCGTGTCATAATCGACGCGAAGCGCTTTGTCGGCGCCATAAACCTGCAGAAAAGTTTCATAACGCGGGATATTGTCGCTGCCGCTACTGAACATGCAGACGAATTCGCCATAATCAAAGGCCGCCGTCAGGCTGCGTCCACCGTGGCGCTGTGTGGCGTACAGGACTTTTTTCGGCATCCCAAGCATTTCGCGCATGGCGGATGTATCGTGCGTGCTCAAGCCCAGCATCATGTTATATGCCGTCTTGAGCGCAGCGGGCTGGTCGCCGATGGCTTCGCGAATCTGCTCTTCTTGGCGATGGCGCAGGGAGGCCGCCATGGATTCGGGAATGTCATCGGCCGCGACGACGGTCGAAGTCGGCTCGATAATCAAATTGTTGCGACCGATGATGTCATGCACTTTCGCCAGGCGAATCTCTTCCATCTCTTTGACGATGCGGCAGGCTTCGAGAAAGGCGGGCGCGTAGCGGCGCATCGTGCCGACTTGGACCAGCCTTCCCGTTTTTTCCGCTTCGGCGATGATGGCGTCGTTTTCGGCCAGGTTCAGGCACATGGGTTTCTCGACCAGCGCGTGCTTTCCCGCCCGCATCGCTGCGATGGTCGCCTCGGCATGGTAGGCGCTGGGGTTGGCGATCAGCACGGCGTCAACCGTATCCAATGCCAGGAGATCTTGATAGCGGCTGAAACGGCTGGCAATGTTCCAGGCTTCTCCCACGCCTGCCAGGGCCTTCGGGCTGACATCGCAAATCGCAGCGACTTCAAAGAGATTGCGCAGCTGATAGAGCGTTGGCAGATGCACGATCTGCGCCACGGAACCGCAGCCGATAATGCCGATTCTAAGTCGCGACACGATCTCCTAATCCTTTCAATGCCAATTCAATAATACTGGAGTTTCAGGTCGCCGCGACCGGCATGGCCGGGTGCAGATGACAGGCGACTTGATGCGCCCGGTCCACCTCGACCAAAGGCGGCGGGATTGTCTCGCAAGTCGCCAGCTTTTCCGCATGGCAGCGCGGCGCAAAGGGACAGCCCTTCTGCGGAAAATTGTGCGACAGGTCGCCTTGAATGATAATCTCCTCGCGCTGCAAATCCGGGTCGGGCTCGGGTATGGCTGAGATCAAGGCTTGCGTATACGGGTGTTTCGGCTCTTCGAATATGACTTCGGTCTCCGCCACTTCGACGATCTTGCCCAAATAAAGCAGGGCCACTTCGTCGCACATATAGCGCACGACGCCCAAATCATGCGAGATGAACAAATATGTCAGGCCGAACTGGTCTTGCAAGTCTTGCAAGAGGTTTAGGATCTGGGCCTGCACCGAGACATCAAGCGCTGAGGTCGGCTCGTCCAGCACGATCAGGCGCGGCTGCACAGCGAGGGCGCGGGCGATGCCGATGCGCTGCTGCTGCCCGCCGCTGAATTCATGCGGATAGCGATAATAGTGTTCTTCTTTCAGGCCGACCACATGCATCAATTCCAGCACGCGCTCGCGCGCCGCATCGCCTTTTAGGCTTTCGTGGATCCAAAGCGGTTCGCTTACTATCTGCCCGACCGTCATGCGGCCGTTGAGCGAGGCGGCCGGCGCCTGATAAATCATCTGAATCTCGCTGCGCAGACGGCGCAATTCGCGCTGCTTGAGATGCGTAATATCTTGCTCATCATAAAGAATCTGTCCGGCCGTGGGCTCCAGCAGGCGCAGGATGCACTTGCCGATGGTGGTCTTGCCCGAGCCCGATTCGCCCACCAGTCCCAGGGTTTTGCCCGCTTGCAGGGCGAAGCTGACATCGTCGACGGCGCGGAAATCGTCCGTCCGTTGGTTGAACAAGCCGCCGCGGACCGGGAAGAATTTCCGCAGACGGTTGACTTCAAGCAGGTAGCTCATGCGTCCTCCGCATAGAGGAAGCAAGAAGCGCTGTGCTGGGCGCCGACGGGAATCGCGGCCGGGACTTCAGTCCGGCAAATGTCCATCGCGTGTTCGCAACGCGGGTGAAAGCGACAGCCGGTTGGCGGGTTGATGAGGTTAGGAATCATGCCCGGGATGCCTTCCAATCCGCCGCGGCTGATATCTTTCTGCGGAACAGCCGCTATCAGACCGCGAGTGTAGGGATGCTTTGGGTTTTTGAAGAGTTCGCGCACAGGCGACTCTTCAATGACCCGACCGGCGTACATAACGGCGACCCGCTCGCAACTGCGGGCGACCACGCCCAAATTGTGCGTGATCAGCAGCACGGTTAACCCCAACTGCGCCACCAGCGAGCGGATCAGCCGCAGGATCTGCGCTTGTATGGTGACATCAAGGGCGGTGGTCGGCTCGTCGGCGATGAGCAGGTCCGGGTCGCCGGCCAGCGCCATTGCGATCAGCACCCGCTGCCGCATGCCGCCGCTGAACTGATGCGGGTAATCGTGGATGCGCGCGTCGCCATCCGGGATGCCGGTCAGCCGCATGAGTTCAACCGCCCGCTCATGCGCTTCAAGGCGCATTTGCCGCGCCGATGGCAGAAAACCGCGCCAGCGACCGGGCACTTTCTTGCCTTGCGCCCGCTGATAAAGCACGGCATCCACCAACTGCTCGCGAATGGTGAAGAGCGGGTTCAGGTTTGTCACCGGGTCTTGAAAGATCATGCCGACATGGCGGGCGCGAAAGGCTTCCATTTCGCTCTCGGTCTTGCTCAAGATGTCCTCGCCGGCGAAAGTGACGCGCCCGGCCGTGATGAGCCCGGGCGGCATGGGGATCAAACGGGGCACGGAGAGAGCGGTCATCGACTTGCCGCAGCCGGTTTCGCCCACCAGCCCCAGCACATCGCCGCGCCGCATCTTTAAGTTGACGCCGGCCAAGACCTTGACCACGCCGTCATAGGTGTGAAACTCGAGGTGCAGGTCTTCTATGTTGAGCAGGTCCGTCATCTTTGCGCTCTATATCCAGACAAAATCACGCGCATGCCAGGGCGACCAACCCGGTCGCCCGCCTCTTGCTACGAGGCTATAGACAGCTGTGGGCGACAAAATATGTCGTCCCTGCCGAAATTTCCCGCCTTCATCGCCGCGCCCGTGGATCAAGCACATCGCGCAAGCCGTCGCCGATGAGGTTCCAACTGAAGACCATCAGCCAGATGGCGATGCCGGGAAAGGTGGCAATCCACCATTCGTCGGGGAAGAAGCGGCGGCCGTCGTTGATCATGGCGCCCCACTCCGGCGTCGGCGGCTGCGCGCCCAAGCCGATGAAGCCGAGCGCGGCCGCGGTCAAAACGGCGAAACCAAAGTCCGTGGTCATCTTGATAATGATGGGCGAGACGGCATTGGGCAGGATGTGGCGGAAGATGATGCGCAGGTGGCCGGCGCCGATGCCGTAAGCGGCTTCGACGAAGGGCTCTTCCCGCAGCGAAAGCACGAGGCTGCGCGTCAGCCGGGCGAAGCCGGGCCACCAGACCAGCGAGATGCCGATCATGGCGTTGATGATGCCTTTTCCCAAGGCGGCCGAAATCGCGATCGCCAGTACCAGCGCCGGCACGGTCAGGAAGATATCGGTGATGCGCATCAGCAAGTCGTCTACCCAGCCGCCGGCATAACCAGAGATCGCGCCGACGGTGACGCCGATGGTTGTCGCCAGCAGGATGATCACAGTGCCGACTTGCAGCGCCAGCCCCGTGCCCATGACGACTCGGCTGAAGATGTCGCGCCCGACTTTGTCGGTGCCGAAGGCGAAATCTTCGTTGGGCGGCTGCAGGCGGGCGGCGACCCGGGTCTTGCCGGCGGCGTCTTCGGGATAAGGCGCAATGACCGGGGCGAAGATCGCCACCAGCAGAATAAAAATCAGCATCGCCAGCCCAACCATCGACAGCGTGTTGGAGCGGAAGCGGTAAAGACCGCGGGCAAAGTTCTCCCAACGGGCCGAGTTCTCTTTAGATTTTCGGCCTTTCGATGCTTTGCGAACGGGCGCATTATCAGCATCGGGAGTCGCACTTAGGCCACCTCCTCCCTCTTCATGAGGGAGGAGGCCGGGGGATGGGGGACGCTCAGCCATAGCGAATCCTCGGGTCCAGGATGCCGTAGACGATATCGGTCAGAATATTCACGATGCTGAAGACGATGCCATAAAGAATGGCGATGCCCATGATCGGCTGAAAATCGAGGCTGAGCGACGCTTTGACTGCATATAGCCCGAGCCCGGGCCAATCGAAGATGGTTTCAATCAGAATCGCGCCGGCCATCAGCCAGCCGAAATTGAGCGAGATGACGGTGATGGTGGCGATGAGAGCGTTGCGCAGCACATATTTGAAGATGATGATGCGATAAGGGATGCCGATGGCGCGCTCCATGCGCACGAAGTCTTTTTCCAGCGCTTCGACCATGCTGGCGCGGGTGATGCGCGTGATGCTGGCGAAGGCGCCGAAAGACAGCACGAGCGCCGGAATGAACAAGTGCCGCAGCGATACGAGGAAGGTTTGGAAGTCCAGTTGGATGAGGCTGTCGACCAAGAACAAGCCGGTCGTGGCGGCCGGCGGCGCGACCAGCACAGGCAATCGCTTGCTGATCGGGAACCAGCCCAATTCGAGCCCGAACCAGGTCTGAAAGATCATCGCCAGCCAAAATGAAGGAAAGCTGACGAAAAACAGGGATAGAACGCGGGCGACATGGTCGGGCAGACGATTGCGATACATGGCCGATATGACGCCGGCCGGGACGCCCAGGACCGTCGCAATGACGACGGCGGCGGTAGTCAGCTCTAGGGTGGCGGGCCAGAACGTGCGCAGGTCGCCGATGACAGAGCGGCGGGTGTAAAGCGATTCCCCCCAGTCGCCGCGGAAGAGCCCGGCCATGTAATTGAAGTATTGAATCGGCAAGGGCTGATCCAAGCCCAGTTCGCGCCGCAAGGCTGCCTTGATTTCTTCGGTCGCTTGAGGACCGGCGGCCAGGCCAACCGGATCGCCCGGGACGATGCGGGAGATGGAAAAGGTCAGGATGCTCAAGCCGATCAGGGTCGGGACGATAAGGGCGATGCGCCGCAGGATGTAAAAGCGCAGGTTCATTGGGCTGCGTCAAGCATTGAACAGCGATCTGTTTTCAGGTTCTGTATGCTGTATGCTTTTGCTTCGATTGGCTGGTCTGACATCCTCAAAGCGGTGTATCTCAATGCGTTTGACTCTGTTTGCCATTCTCATACGCTTGCCTGTAACGATAACGCGCTGGTCGAGGTAGGCTTGCGCGACCTGAACAATGAGATCTTTGCCGCCTTCTATAGTCCAGTCGCCATCATCAGCCGTTTCCAATACCACGGTGGTTTCCCGTACACTTACAATCAGCAGCTTACCTGTCTTGCTTATGTCCTCATCGGTCGCTTCTGGAGTATGACCGATTTCTGGCAAGGGCAATGTAGTTAAATGATGCTTGGATTTGCTAAGCGTTACTATCTTTGGCAAATCATCCACAACTGCTTGGAATTTCACTGACGAAATCTTTTGACCGTCTGGAGCCAGCTTCGCCGCCGCTTTTATGAAATCTACATAATCCTTTTGATTATCCAGATCTTCTTGCAGTTCCTCAACTTGGTCTCCTTCCAACAAGGACAAGTGGTCCAGGAACGGTTGAATTGCTTCATCAAAGAGACCGAAACCGGGCAAGGCGTTTTCCCTTTTTGGCTCACCCAAGCGCAGATTGACAATGCAACTGCCTGCCTCCAAACCTTCAAAAAAGACCGGTATATCCCCAATTTCCTTTGATAGGTTGGACACCTCGTCGCGAGCCTTTCGAAAGACGGAGTTCGCTGATATCCGCAGCATCGCGGCTATACTGGGCGTACGAGAAGACACCTCCTCTTCGGCGGCTTTGCCAAAGCCCGCCACGCTGCCTTCCAGAGATAATTGCAATTTCGCCTCGCTCAAATGGATTCCCGACTTGGCAAGGTTTACGGTGCCTAGAAGATCCTTGAGTTCCCACTCAATATCACTGCGCGGACTGCCTAACAACGCGCGATAGATCAACTTTTCGGCGCCAGCATACATCCCGCAAAGCCAGCCCAATGTGGCCGCGCTACGATGTATGACGCCGCGAGAAGGCTCAACATGGACCTCCGCCATCAGGTCGGCGGCGGCTTTTTCCTTGTCGAAAGCCATCTTCATCAGCCGCAGATATTTATCACGCTCGCCGAAGAGCTTCGCCAGGTCAGCCTCGTCGGCGTATTCCATGGCAATTCTGTGCAGTCTCTTTACTTCACGGGCGTTATGGTTCATATCGCACCATGTAGATAGTCGGTCTACTGAAATCAGTTGCAACAATTAACGCCGGTACCTTCGCATTTGTGGAATTAGCAATGTTCGCTTTTCCGTCTTTGATCGCCTCTCTGATATCACTTGGATACCGTGCGTGAGAAAGACCTTTGGCTTCCAATCCCATTTCATGTTGGAAAAGATAATCATCGTCATCATCTGTTCGGCTTAGCCAGAAATCAAACCCGCTCTTTATACGAGCGCGTTCAACCACGGTATAATTTGTAAACGCCAGAATTATCAGGATAGCAATGGCTTCGCCTGCTCGTTCAGCTGCATTGCGCGAATCTCCAAAAGATCGGCGAATACTCTCCGAATAAGACATCTTCCATTGTATCCGCAAATCAGCCAGCACTTCATCAAAGTTCCGAAGGTCGCACACGACCCCAGATGAATGCCCGTGCGGTTCCATGCACATGACAACCGCTTCTTGCATCCGCAAAGTCAGAGCGTCCGTTAGAGCAGGAATATCTGCATTCAAGTCATCCACATCCAAAATGACTGTATCTGCCATTCTCGCCTTCTATAGGTGTTGTTGGATACGCGCAGCATAGCCTGCGTCTGGCAAATCGGAAGAATCTCCCCTCAGCGGTCTGAGGGGAGACAAACCATGACTGACTAGCACCCTTCCATCCACAGATCCTGGAACAGGACGGTGACTTGATAATACGGCGAGTAGCGATAGCCCTTCACGCATTTGTGCATCCCCGTGCCGCTGCTTAGGGTATACATCCAAACCGAAGGCTGGTCCTCATTGATGACTTCTTGCGCTTCGGCGTACATCGATTCGCGCATTGCGGCGTCGCCAGTGACGCGCGCGGTGTCCAGAAGCTCATCAACCCGCTCATTCTCGTAGAAACTGCAGGAATTGAAGCTGCCCCATTGCCCCGAGTGATACTGATTGTATAGGTGGGCATCGAGATCAAGGAAGGACGGCACCGTGTAAATGTTGATGATGTCCGGTCCTGTCTCCGGAGAGCCGCAACTGGCGACCATATCCGGCCAAAGCATCGGCACCATGTTCATCTCAATGCCAATCTCCGCCAGTCCTTCCAGGAGGATTAGCCCTGGGACTATTTCGTGCGAGAGTTCCGTGACATAAACATAGTCCAGCGAGATGCCGCCATCGGGCCAAGGCGTCATGGCCAGGTATTCCCGCGCTTTGTCCAAATCATAGGTCGGGTAATCCAGCGACGAGACATAACCCGGCATGTAATCGGGCGTCGGCCCAAACATCAGGCTGACGGCTTCCTCCTGCGCCTGCGCCATCGCTTCGTAGTTCATTGCGTGAGCGATCGCTTTGCGCAGGTTGACATCGCTGGTGTATTCGCCCAAGTTATTCATCTTCAGCGTATTGACGTAGGTGCCAGGATGCTCCTCCCAAACATGATCCGGCGACTCGATGATCTGGTCTTTTTTGCTCGGAGTCGCTTGATCGGCGACGTGCGTTTCGCCGGCAAGCAAGGAGTTCAATTGGGTGGCGCCATCGCGCTGGATGATCCAGACGAAGCCATCCAAATGATCGTCGCCGGTCCAGCCCGCCCAGTAATCTTCAACCGCGGAGAACTCATAGATATTGCCGATTTCCCAGCGCCCTTGACTGAAGGGGCCGGAACCAGCCGCGTTCTCCTTGAGGTAAGTCTGACCTATATCGTCGCCCAGGTTGGCTTCGACAATAGCCGGGTTGACCACGAATAGCTGCGTTAGCGTGCCGATGAAGGGCGCGTAGGGCTGTGTCAAGGTGAATTGAACGGTGTGCTCATCAAGGGCCTGCGCCGAATTCTCATCGGTTATCGTTTCCCAGCGCCAGGTCGGCGGACCTGAAATCGCCATCATGCGGTTGAAGCTATAGACGACAGCGTCCGCCGTGACCGGGCTGCCATCCTGGAAGACGGCATGATCATGCAAGGTGAAGGTCCAGACGGTGGCGTCATCGTTGACTTCATAGCTCTCCACTAAATGCGGTTCAATGTCGCTGCCCCGAGCGATGAAGAGCGCGTCATACAGGCTGCGCAACGCGGCGTTGATGGAGTAATTCTCGCCGGTTGCCGGGTCGATATTGTCGATATCCTGGTTGCCGCCGTAGAGCAGAATATCATCTTGAGCGACGGCGACGGACGATGTGAAAAGCGCGAGGCTCAACACTAGCAGTGCAAACGCGACACGACGAAACATGACTATCTCCTTTGCGATAGATTGAAGAACTTGGCGTAGAATCTGTAGTCTGCAACGTAGTTTAACGAAAGTCGCTAAGGCTTGCAATTCAGCGGCGGTCAGCGCATACTGGCGCCGATGCAGCCGAATAGGTGCGGCTGCGGGGCGCGAAGGAGTTATCTGCATGCGAGTTATCCAGGTCGGCATTGGCGGAATGGGGGAGACCTGGCTGCGCGCGGTCGCGGATTCGGAGAGCGTCGACTTCGCCGGCTTTGTGGAGATCAACGACGGCATCGCGCGCGCCCAAGCTGAAGCATACAAACTCGATCGCTCGCTGATTTTCCAGTCCCTGCCGGAGGCGCTTGCGCGAGTGGAAGCCGATGCCGTCATCAACGTCACGCCGCCGGATGTCCACCGTGAAATCTGTGTCGCCGCCCTGGAAGCGGGCCTGCCCGTGCTCACCGAAAAACCGCTGGCCGGCACGCTGGAAGACGCCCGGGCCATCGCTGAAGCGGCTGAGGCGACCGGCGCGCTTTGCAGCGTGGCGCAGAATTATCGCTATCGATCCTTGACCCAGACGGTCAAGTCCGCGCTGGAGCGGCCTGATCTGGGAGCGGTGGGCGCAGTACGCGTGGAGTTCTACCGCGGACCGCATTTCGGCGGCTTCCGCGAAGAGATGGCCCACCCTCTCATCATCGACATGTCCATCCATCACTTCGACATGATGCGCCTGCTTCTCGGCAGCGACGCGACATCGATCAGCGCGCGCAGTTGGAACCCGCCCTGGAGTTGGTTCAAGGGCGATGCCAGCGCGGCGGCGCAAATCGGCTTCGCCAACGGCGTCCAAGTTAGCTACAGCGCCTCTTGGTGTTCACAAGCATGGGAGACCAGTTGGAACGCGAACTGGCGCTTTGAATGCGAGCGTGGGGCGCTGCTGGTCGAGGATGACAGGGTCTTCATGCAGCAACTTCTCAGCGCAGGCGATGGCAAGCGGGGCCGCGCCAACAAGCATGGCGAGAAGCGTGAACTGCCGCTGATCCCGATGGCGCGCGAGAGCCAGGATTACCTGTTGCAGGAGTTTTGCGAGGCGGTGAGGCGGGGCGCGCCCACCGCCACAACAGCGCAAGACAACCTCAAGACGATGGAGTTTGTTATGGGCGTGGCGCAAGCCTGCGACAGCGGGGAGACGGTCCGCCTGTAACCTGTCGCTCTTTCTCAATCAAAATACGAATCTCCCTGCCACAGGAGCGATCTGGCGACGGCGTCGTTCAACTCGACGCCGATGCCCGGCGCTTCCGAAACGATCATGCAGCCGTCGCGCAGGAAAGGTTTGTCGCCGTCGCAGAGGTCGCTCCACCAGGTAATCGACCGCGCGTGAAACTCCAGGAAGAGGAAATTCGGTATCGCCGCCAGCACATGGCAAGCCGCCATCATGCCCAGCGGGGAGGAGACGTTGTGCGGCGCAATCGGGATATAATGCGCGTCGGCGAGGTCGGCGATGCGCAATCCCTCGGCGATGCCGCCGGCTTTAGCCAAATCGGGCATGATGACATCAACCGCCGCCTTGTTGAAGAGCTCCAGGAAGTCAAAGCGGGTGTACTGATTCTCGCCGGTGCAGATGACCGTTGAGGTCGAGGCGCGGACCTGCGCCAGCGCATCCACATTTTCGGCGGGCACCGGCTCCTCCAGCCAAAGCAGACGCAGCGGCTCCAGCGCCCGCGCCAGTGTAATCGCTGAAGGCAGATCAAATTGGCCATGGCAGTCGATCGCCAGGTCGATCTCAAAGCCGATCGCCTCGCGCACCCCTTCAACCAGGCCGATGACATGCGACATCTCCCGCGCGCCCACCGTCCAGTTGTAAGCATCGAGCCTACCATGCCCGGTGTGATCGACATCGAACTTGACCGCGCCGAAGCCCTCCGCCACTGCTTCCAGGGCTTTCTCGCCGAATGAGGCGGGGCTGTCTTCTTCGCCGAAGTGGCAATCGGCGTAGAGCCGGATTCTGTCGCGGTACTTGCCCCCCAGCAGCTTGTAGACGGGCACGCCCAAGGCTTTGCCGACGATATCATGCAGGGCGTTGTCGATGCCCGTCAGCGCGAAAATCAAGGGCGCGCTGCCGGCGCCGCCATAGCGCCCGGCCCGCCGCAGCTTTTCGTAGATCGGCTTGATGTTGAAGGGATCTTCGCCGATTAGCATGTCCTTGAGCGCCAGGATGGCATGTTTGGTGGCGAAGCCGGAATAACCGGGACCGCCCGAATTGCATTCTCCTGTGCCGACGATGCCCTCGTCCGTGTAGACGCGGACGAAGGTCCAGACGCTGCCGCCGCTATCGGGTTCTTGCCGGCCGATTACACAAGCTTGTACATCGGTGATTTTCATTTAGAGTCCGTTCTTAAGAAGACAGTCGATATTGTTCTCATACTGGTCGAGTTGGCGAGGGGCCAGGGTGTCCTTGAGCGCGGGAACTCGCCGGCAGCCGCGCTACAAGGCGTCTCGCCAGTTTTCCCGTGATATCGGCAGCGCAGTAAAATCAACATCAGATGTCACGACTACGGCATTCAAGCGCTGGGCAAGGGAAGCGATCAAGAGATCGACATCAGAGAGTTGTTTCCCCTGATTCCGCGCGTCCGCCCACAATTGGGCGGCGCGTCCCCAGTCGGCATCGGTCAACGGAAGGTAATCCATCAACGGCGCAATCGATTGCCGAAACAATTGCAGCTTCTGTGTGGCATTGACTTTGAGCAGACCACGCACAACTTCGCAGCGCACTGGATCACATAAGCCTATGACATGTCCTGCTTCCCCTGCATTAGTAAGACGTTCCAGGACTTGAGGCTGGCGCTTAATGCTATCGGCAATCACAGTGGTGTCCAGTATATATGTCACTTTGTCCATTTGGACGCGTCCCAAGCTTCAATGTATTCTTCAGTCATCGCTTCAGTCATCTCGTGAAGTTGAGTTTGGCTCAAACCATCGCCCATTGCATCCAGCAAAGCGTTCAGTTGCTGCATCTTTTCTTTCGACGTCAACTCAGCGGGCTTTTCGGAGACAGGATCAAGATAGCGGCGCAGGAGTTGACGCTCCTCATCATTTAATTCAGCAACGGCACGCAAAATGTCTTCGAAAATCACTTGCTCTCCTCCTTCTGGCGAGGCATGGCGGCGCGATGGGTTGATGACGCGCCACGCTTATTATAGCAGTAATCGAGTTGATTCCTTCATCGAAGGTCTGGACTAGCGTCTTTGCGGTTTGAGAGAGGCGTTGTCGAAGAATCAGTCTTCCGGCAAGCTGGTAATTAGGAGACAAAGTCCACTGTTGCCCATTGTCGAAACCGACACTTGGGCGCTCGTTGGCGGATGGGCGCAGTGACTAATAGTGATAGTGCTCAAGCGCCGCCATGATCCGCTGGATTTGGCGCGCGATATCCGGCGGAACCCGCGGATTGAAAGGACCGCCCGTGCCGCCGACTACGTCATCAAAGCCACTGCAATTGATCGCTTCCATCACCGCGGAATAATTGTAGGCGCGTTCCTCCATGAAGCGAATGTCCTCCAAGGGCGAAATGACTTCTTCGATTTGCCGCGCCGCTTCATAATCGCGCGCCCGCTGCGCATTGTTGATCGCGTCCGAGGCGCGCGCCACCACGATGTTGATGCCTGAGGTATGCCCCTTGGCGCCCATCTCCGCCGCCGCCGTCGAGCGGTCGCCGATGCCCCAAATGACGATCTTGCTTTCGTCCAGCGCTTCCACAAAGGGCGGGACGTCGTCTTCATCCGTGCCGATCTTTACGCCGACGAAATGCGGGGAATCTTGCAGAAGGCGGATGATCATCTCGCGGTCGCGCGGGCGGCGATAGTAGTAGAGGAAGCGCGCGCCTAGTTCGCGCGCCTGCTCCTCAGCGAAACTCATCAAAGTCTCGTAGAGCCCTTGGGGCCCGTAAGTGCCGCTGAGCGGCATGATCAAGTAGACATCGGGCGGGCGCGGCAGGGCGGCCAGACGCCGCATCAAGTCGGCGGCCGCCGGCAGCGGATTCGGCAGGACCGCCGCCATCAGAACGCCAGCGCCATTCATCTGCTGACCGGCGATATCGAGCAATTTGACCTGGTCGTCATAAGCGATGTGGTGGATGAGGCTGGTGCCGGCGATGGAGACGACGCGCGGTCGGCCGGCGCTCAAGCTGTTGTTGCGCATCAAGTAATCGACATTTTTTGCATGTCCGGCGAAGTCGATTTCGCGCCCGGCGAAGGGAATCAGCGGGATGCCTATCACAGAGTTGAGCGCGTCGAGAAGCTCCGGCGCGTCGATTGTCATGTCAAATCCTTTACCATCGCGTCGCCTGAAAGCGCCAGCCCGGCTGTACCTTTTGCATCTCCACTTCGCCATTGCGTTCGCTCAGTCCGCATTCGAGATATTGCTGATGCAGTTGCGCCAGTCGCCCGCGATCGACTTCCACGCCCAGGCCGGGCGCGCGCGGCAGGGCGACGGCGCCATCCTCAATCGGCAGCGGCGCCAGCAGGAGGTCCTGCCCGTCTTGCCAGGGATAATGGGTATCGCAGTCGTAGCTCAGGTTGGGCACAGCCGCCGCCAGATGCGCCATCGCCGCCAGCGAAATGCCGAGGTGGCTGTTGGAGTGCATAGACATGCCGCGCCCGAAAACGGCGCAAAAGCGCGCCAGATCCAGCGACGCGCGAAAGCCGCCCCAGAAGTGATGATCCGACAAGATAATCGCTTCGGATTGATGAGCGACGCTGCCGGGCAGATCGGCGAAGGAGGTGGTGCACATATTGGTCGCCAGGGGAATATCCAGGGCCCGCGCCACTTCCGCCATATTCTTCTGTCCGCGGACCGGATCCTCATAATATTCGAGCGCGCCTGCGAGCTGTTTTCCGGCGGCGATGGCGGTGTCGACGCGCCAGATCGCGTTGGGGTCAAGGCGCAGCGGCATATCCGGCCCGAATGCTTCACGCAGCGCCAGAATGGAATCGACTTCGATTTGCGGCTCCAAGGCGCCACCCTTGAGTTCGATCGATTGGAAGCCGTAGTGCGCGACCATTGCCCGCGCCTGCTTCACGATGCCCTCCGGATCGAGCGCCGCTTCAGCGCGCGCCGCCGCCCAGCCTGTCGCCGCCGGGTCGCGCTCGAATCCGTATGCGCCGCCCGCGCCGGCGTACTTAAAGAAGAGATAGGCGGCGAAGGGCACACGCTCCCGCGCGGGCCCGCCGAGCAAATCGACAAGCGGCCGCCTGACCGACTTGGCCATCAAGTCGTAACAAGCGACTTCAATGGCGCTGCTCACGTGCACCCAGGTACGCTGATCCCAGGGCGCCGCGCCGCGGGCATCCGGATTCGCCAGCGCCTCCAATACCGCGTCGATCGCGTTGAGCCGCCAGGGGTCCAAGCCGATGATTTGGTCGGCGGCGCTATCCAGGGCGGCGCGGACGGCTTCGCTTCCGGGAATCTCGCCCCAGCCGGAGAGGCCGTCGTCGCTGACGAGTTCGACGATGATGCGCAAGGCATAAGGCGCGTGCAAGCCGGCCGCGTTCAGAAGGGGCGGGTCGGCCACGGCGACCGGCGTGATGTGGATTTCACTGATTTGCATGAGAAGGTTCCGAGTGCATAACTATAAGGGCATTTGCCACAGAGACACAGAAGTAGTTCCAAGAAAGTAACGGGAAAATCCGGCAGAGTAATGAGATGCGCAAAAAAACGGAATCAATGTAAGGCTTGTCCGGTACTGGGTTGGCATAGATGAACGGAAAATGAAAGAAGGTGCTAATTTAGAGTAAGTGCCAAACTGCCAGGTAAGGAGCTTACTCGTGGATTTAGACACCTTCTTCACCGCATTATACGTGTTAGTGG
>JAJDUC010000127.1 GCA_022826865.1 Anaerolineae bacterium | reverse complement strand
ATGTAGGGGCGTCTCGTGAGACGCCCGTTGAAAATGGCCTGCAAATTGCGGGCGTTTCAGCGAAACGCCCCTACGGATTACATAATTTGAGGGGAAAATGTCATTTATCGGCGCAATTTAAATTTGATGCGATTGCCCTGCCTTCCAACTGCGCGCGCGGAAGCGCCAGCCGGTCTATCATGCAACATGCGCTAAAGGCCTGTTCATGGCTATAATCGATCGCGGAGCACAAGCCGCTTAGGAGAAGCCTCATGCCGCTGTTTGATATGCCATTGGAAGAGATGCGCGTCTACAAACCGCCGCGCGAAGAGCCGGACGATTTCGACGCCTTCTGGGCGGAAACGCTTTCGGAAGCTCGCGCTTATGATCTGGATGCGAGATTCGACGCGGCCGACTTCGGCCTTTCCACAATCGATGTCTTCGATCTCAGCTTCGCCGGATTTGGCGGCGATCGCATCAAAGGCTGGTACATGGCGCCGCGCGGTCTTGGCGGCCCTCTGCCCGCTGTCGTCGAATACATCGGTTATGGCGGCGGACGGGGCTACCCCCTGGAATGGCTGGCCTTCCCTTCAGCCGGTTTCGCCTACCTGGTTATGGATACCCGCGGTCAAGGGGGCGTCTGGCGGCACGGCGATACACCCGACCTGCCCAACGGCGCTAATCCATCGACGCCCGGTTTCATGACGCAGGGCATTCTCAATCCCTGCACCTATTACTATCGGCGGCTTTATACCGACGCCGCGCGCGCGGTCGAGGCGGTTCGCAGCCGTCCAGAAGTCGATGCCGCTCGCATCGCCGTAACCGGCAGCAGCCAGGGTGGCGGCTTATCCATCTCAACCGCTGGACTCTTGCCTGAAGTCGCGGTCTGCATGACGGATGTGCCTTTTCTCTCTCATTTCCGGCGCGCCGTCGATATCACGCCGCGCGACCCTTACCCTGAAATCGCGCGCTTCTTGCAAGCGCACCGCGACAAGGTCGATACTGTCTTCCGGACGCTGAGTTATTTCGACGGCCTCAACTTCGCCGCGCGCATGTCGGCGCGCGCGCTCTATTCGGTTGGCATCATGGATACGATCTGCCCGGCCTCGACCGTCTTCGCATCATACAATCATGTGCCCGGCGAGAAAGAGATGCGCGAATATTACTTCAATGACCACGAAGGCGGCGGAACGCATCACTTGCTCGAGAAGATTCGCTATCTCCGCCAACTGTGGCCCTTATGAGCCGCGCGCTAATCGTGATTCTGGGCAGCGGCAGCCCAAATGCCGAAGCCGGCCGCGTCAGCTCCGGCATCGCCATCGCCGTGGATGACCAGCCCTATCTGATCGACTGCGGGCACGGCGTGGTGCAGCGGGTTGTAGAGGCGCATGCGGCCGGGCTAATCGCCTGGGACAGCGCCGCGCTCAATCGTCTCTTCATCACTCACATCCATGCCGACCATACCGTGGGCCTGCCGGATCTGCTTTACACGCCCTGGATACACGGGCGCTCCGACGGCATTATGGCCTATGGTCCCGCCGGCTTAAATGACATGGCGCGGCATATTCAGGCCGCCTATGCCGAGAATGTGCGGGAGCATTCAAAAGCGCACCCAAGTACCGAAGCGGGTTATCAAATCCGCGCTCATCCGGTGAGCGCCGGTCTTTGTTACCAAGACGAGCGCGTGACGGTCCATGCTTTGGCGGCCGATCATGGCGACCTTGAAGCATTCAGTTACAAGTTCAGCACGGCGCGCGGCACGATCGTCGTCTCCGGCGATACCAAGCCCGTTCCCGACTTCGCCGACTGGGCGCGCGGCTGTGATGTCTTGATACACGAAGTCTACTCGGCCGCGCAGTTCTCCGCCCGACCGCCGGCCTGGCAGGATTACCACTCCCGCGCGCATACCTCAACGCAGGAATTGGCGGCTCTGGCAAATCTGATTCGTCCCGGCCGCCTGCTGCTGTATCACCAACTGTTTTGGGGACAAACACCGGAGGAATTGCTGGCCGAGATTAAGAGCGAATATGACGGCGAAGTCATCAGCGCAAATGACCTGGATTGCTTTGAGCTGTGAACAAGATGGGGGAGCCTGAGCCCATGCCTGCGGAAGCCAAGTTTGAAGCGCTCGATTTTGAAAGACTGGATGAAGCGGAGCAAATCCGGCGATCAGTTGAATTCACCCGGCGCATCGTCAAACGCCGCAGCGTGCGCCACTTCTCCCGCCGGGCCCTGCCCTTCGAGCTGATCGCCAACGCCATCCGCGCTGCCGGCTCCGCGCCCTCCGGCGCCAACCAACAGCCTTGGACCTTCGTCGTGGTCAGCGAACCCGAGCTCAAGCGCCGGATGCGCATCGCCGCCGAAGCGGAAGAGAAAGAAAGTTATGAGCGGCGCATGAGCCAGGAGTGGCTCGATGCTCTGGCGCCATTGGGCACGGACTGGCGTAAACCCCATATCGAAGAAGCCCCGTATGTGATTGTGGTCTTTCGGCAAGCCTATGGCTTGGCGCGAAATGCCAACGGGGACGAAGTCCGCGTCAAGCACTATTACAGCGACGAATCAGTTGGCATCGCCGTGGGCTTTCTTCTGGCTGCCTTGCACTTGTCCGGGCTCGCCACTTTGACCCACACGCCAAGCCCGATGAAGTTTCTGGCGGATATTCTTGGTCGGCCGGCAAACGAACGCGCCTTTGTGCTGATCCCGGTTGGCTATCCGGCTGATACGGCCGCGGTCCCGGTCATCACGAAGAAATCGCTCGCTGACATCATGGTGCGCCTCTAAGCGCCGCGGGGTCCGCTTAGAATTTCCTGCCATAAGCCGGGATGATGGCGCCCGTGACAATCGCGCCGGCATCGGACGCCAGAAATGCGATCACCCGACCCAACTGCCCCGGCGTCACGCCGGCATCTGGATCGTCCGCGACTTGTTCGTCGGTCGCAATGGCCGAAGGCAGCACAGCGTTGACGCGAATGCCGCGCCGCTTATATTCTTCGGACATGCTTTCCGTCAAGCGCAGGACGGCCGCTTTGGAGGCGGCGTATGCGGCATCCTTGCCGCTCGAGCGCAAACCCGGCCGCGCGCCGATGTTGACGATTGCGCCGCTGCCCTGCTCCAGCATGATCGGGATCACCGCGCGGCTCATCAGAAAGGTGATGGTGGCGTTGAGGCGGATCATCGTCTCCCAGGTATCCAGTGTCATTTTATGCGCCGGCTGGCCTGCGTCCCAGCCGCCGACGATATTAACCAGAATATCAATGCCACCGAAGGCCTCAAGCGCGCGTGCGACGAAGCCGTCCACCACGACCGGATCGGAGAGGTCGGCCATTTGAAAGCAGATATGATCCTTATCTGTCCGCAAATCGGGAAAGCGTTCGTACAAGCGGTCATCGCCGCAACTGAGGGCCAGCCGCGCGCCCCCATCCCGAAATACTGGAATGACGCCGGAAGCCAGGAGCCCCGACGCCCCGGTGATGATAGCGACGCGCCCACTGAAGTTCGTCATTGTTATCTCTCCGCATCACAATTGCCCTATCCCTAGAATAGCATGATGCAGCGCCGCCGCTTGCGCAGTTTCCGCCTGTCAGGTCACGGACGGGAACACAAAGCCTGACAGGATTCAAATCTGCAAACAAATGTTCGATTCATGTTGCAATTCCTGTGCTTCGGAAGTACAGTACATTCAGATTTAGACCACGGTGACCTCATGGGCCGAGGGGTGCCGGCCGTGCCCTTAGTTCTGCTCGGCGTGACGCCATAATCAAGATTGATTCGGCTTCCGATACTCCACCGTAGAGACGGCCATGGCAAATTACGATCTCTTGCTGAAAAATGGATATGTCATTGACCCGGCCAACGATATCGACGCGCCTATGGATGTCGCGCTGGCCGGCGGCCGCATCGCCGCCGTCGCGGCCGCTATTCCTTCCGCCGACGCCGCGCAGACGCTAGACCTGTCCGGGCTCTACGTCGTGCCCGGCCTCATCGACATCCATGTGCATGTCTATCACACGCGCGAGCCGGAGACGCTGAGCGTCATCGCCGATCATCATAGCTTCCGCTCCGGCGTCACCAGCGTGGTCGATACCGGCACGGCCGGCGCCAAGCACTTCCTGCACTTCAAGCGCACGGTCATCGACCGCGCCAAGACGCGCATTTTCGCTTTCATCAATATCGTCAAATCCGGCATGACCGGTCCCTTCGAGCAAGACGTCAGCGAGATGGACTCCGAACTGGCCGCTTCCATCGTACTGGCTTATCCGGAAGATTGCGTCGGCATCAAGACGGCGCATTACTGGGTGACCGGAGCATTCGACGAAGCGCATCCGCCCTGGGCGGCGGTCGACCGCGCGCTTGAAGCCTCCGAGATTTGCCGCAAGCCGCTGATGGTCGACTTCTGGCACCGCGAGGGGCGGAGCTATCAAGACATGCTGCTCAAGTTGAAGCCGGGCGACATTCACACCCACGTCTATGCCCAGCAATTCCCCATCCTCAACGCGGACAACCAGCCCGCGGATTTCCTGTTCGAGGCGCGCGAGCGCGGCATAATCTTCGACCTCGGTCACGGCGCAGGCAGCTTCTGGTTCCGGCAAGCCATGCCCGCTTCTGAAGGCGGTTTCTGGCCCGATACCATCAGCACCGACCTGCATATCGGCAACGTCAATGGCGTGGTTCATGATATGCTGACGACGATGTCCAAGCTCTTGTGCATGGGCATGCCGCTGCCAGAGCTCATCTACCGCTCGACAGTCGCGCCGGCGCTCGCGATCGGCCGTCCCGAGCTCGGCGCGCTGAGCATCGGCGCCGAAGCCGATATCGCCATCTTGCGACAAGACGAAGGACGCTTCGGCTATGTGGATTGCGGCGGCGCGCTCATGAATGGCAAGCGCAAGCTCGGCTGCGAGCTGACCATCCGCGCCGGTGAAATCGTCTACGATCTCAATGGGCGCGCCGCGCCGCTCTGGCAAGAGGCGCCGCCCGCTTACTGGAAGATTCGCTATCCAAAGGACATTACCTAGCCATGACCGACTACCAGTCGCTCGGCATTCGACCCATGATAAACGCATACGCGACCGTCACCAAATACGGCGGTTCGCTGATGCCGCCGGAAGTCCTCGCCGCGATGCATGCGGCGGCCGGCGACTTCGTCGACTTGGCGCTGCTGCAGCGCCGGGTCGGCGAGCGCATCGCCCGCTTGACCGGCAACGAAGCCGCCTATGTCACATCGGGCGCCGCGGCCGCGATCATGTTATCCGCCGCCGCTTGCGTCCTGCGCGAGCGCCCGGATGCGGCCACATGCTTCCCGCGGATCGCGTCTTTCAAGGACGAAGCCATCGTGCAACGCGGTCACCGCAACCAATACGACTTCGCCGTGCGGCAGACTGGCATGAAATTCGTCGAAATCGAACCGGCGCCGGCCGCCTTGCGCGCCACCATCAACGAGCGCAGCGCCTGCATCTTCTGGTTTCAAGGCAATATGACCAGCGCCGACGATATACCGCTCGAAGACGTCATCGCCATCGCGGACGAATCCGATATTCCGGTGATCGTGGACGCCGCGGCCCAGCTGCCCCCGGTCGAGAACTTATCGCGCTTCACCAAGATGGGCGCCGCGCTTGCGATCTTCAGTGGCGGCAAAGACCTGCGCGGCCCGCAGGCGACCGGTCTCATGCTCGGGCGCCGCGACCTGATCGACGCCATCCGCCCGATTAGCAGCCCCAATCACGGTTTGGGGCGGCCGCTCAAAGTCGGCAAGGAAGAAATGATGGGTTTGCTGGCTGCGGTCGAACGTTATCTCAAGCTGGATCACGACGCTCGCGCTCTATACTGTGAAGATACTGTAAAAATGTTTTGCCAAAGCTTGAATCCCTTGGCGGGCGTCAAAGCCGAGCGCGCCTTTCCCAACGAAGCCGGCCAGGCTCTGCCCTGGTGCCGCGTGACCGTCGACCCGGCGGCAGTGGGCAAGACAGCCGAAGAACTCGTCCAGGACTTCTTCGACCACGATCCGTCCATCGCGGTCTCACCGCTCAATGATAGGCAATTCCATCTGAATCCGATGACGCTCAATCCGGGCGAGGAACTCGTCGTCCGCGACGCCTGTCTACAGCTGTTATCGAAAGCCTAAGAAAGTAATGGCGGCGCTATTGATACAAGAGCGAAAAGCAGGCAAGCACTGATGTAAGGAGCAGCGCGACATGAAGCGCCCCTTCGAACTTTACGACCTGCGAGTCACCGTCGAGCGCATTGAGGGTCGCTCGGTCTGCGGTTTGGAGGTCGGCGACTATTTCGAATTGACCGAGAGCGCCAAGCTGCGCATCCCGGCCGGCAAGCATTTCTGCATCTATGCCTTATCAGCCGTCTTGCCTTTGCTCGCGGCAAAACAGCGCGAACTTTCTGAGAATGACTGGATGACCCGCGACACCGTCGCCGCCTGCCCCGATGTCGATGAACGCCTCATCATGCGCATCAAGCGCATCCACAAGCGTCAACTGGACAGCGATGAACTGACCTAAAGCCGACGCCAGGCCGGCGCATATCCCGCCTCCAGCGCGTGAGTTCATCAATAAGCCATCAACCGCTGCCAAAACCCGTCAGTCCCGCCGCATAAGCCGCAAAAGAGCGCCAGCTTGCGCATTCTGAAAACAATGCCCGCTTGCATCAGAATTTGCAGTAACATAGGATTAAGCGAACGTCTTTGGCGCTTGGAAAGAGGAAACCATGGCGAAAGCACGCAAACATATCAAAGTGACTTATTCCACTCTCGGCAGCCCGGATCCCTTGCTTCACGAATACTTTGAAGAGGATGTCGCTGAGTTGAAGAATAATCTGGGCAAGACCTACCAGATGTATATCAATGGCGAATGGGTCGATGGCGCGGGTACCTACGAGAATCGCTCGCCGATTAACCGGGGCTGGCTGCTGGGCAATTTCGCGGGGGCTTCCGCGGAACATGTCGATCAAGCGGTGGCGGCGGCCAAGGCGGCCTTCCCGACCTGGCGCGACAGACCCTGGCAGGAGCGTTGCGATCTTATCAACCGCTTCGCCGACCTCATCAGCGAACGCCTTTTCGAAATCTCCGCTGTCGTCAGCATGGAAATCGGCAAGAATCGTCTGGAAGCCATCGGCGATGTCGAAGAATCGGCCGATCTCATCCGCTACTGCGTCGATGCCATGCGCGAGAATGAAGGCTTCGAACGTCAGCTGCAAAGCGAAACGGACCAGCACTTCAACCGCAGCCTGCTCAAACCCTACGGCGTCTGGGGCGTGATCGGTCCCTTTAACTTCCCGGCCGCTCTCACCGGCGGGCCGACCGGCGCCGCGCTGGTCGCCGGCAACACGGTCGTGCTCAAACCGGCGGCTGAAGGTTCCTTGACCGCGACGATGATCGCGAAGTGCATCGAGGACGCGGGCGTACCGGCCGGCGTATTTAACATGGCGCTGGGCGGGGACGAGCCCGGCATGGCGCTGACCGCCAACTCCGATCTCGGCGGCTTGACCTTCACCGGCAGTTACGATGTCGGCATGAGCATCATCAAGAATTTCAGCACCGCCACCGGTTTCTTCCGCCCTGTCATCGCCGAGATGGGCGGGAAGAACCCGACTATCGTCAGCGCCAAGGCCGACCTCGACAAAGCGGCGCTCGGTGTGATGCGCTCGGCATTCGGCTTGACCGGCCAAAAATGTTCGGCTTGCTCGCGCGTATATGTGGATGCCGCGGTCAAGGACGAATTTCTGGGTAAACTGGTGGACCTCACCGCGGACATCAACATCGGCGATCCCACAGCCGCCGCCACCTACATGGGACCAATCATCAACGAGACAGCATACGACGCTTACCAGCAGTATGTCGATGAGATGCAAGCCGGCGAAATCCTCACCGGCGGGGAGACGCTGCCTATCGGCGATGGCTATTTCGTCGCCCCGACCGTCGTGGCCGATCTGCCGGATGACCACCGTCTCTGGCAGCACGAGATGTTCGCGCCGATCGTCGCCGTGCGCGGCGTGGAGGACGCGGAGGAAGCGATGCGGCTGGCCAACGATGTCGCCCTTGGTTTAACCGCCGGCTTCTACAGCGAAGATCAGACCGAGGTCGACTGGTTCCTGGAGAATATGGAAGCCGGCGTGCTCTATGTCAATCGGACTACGGGCTCGACAACCGGCGCCTGGCCCGGCTACCAGTCCTTCGGCGGCTGGAAGGGCAGCACGGGCAGCAACAAGGCTTCGGGCAGCTACTATTACTTGCAGCAATACATGCGCGAGCAATCGCATACAATTGTGGGCTAATTCGCCAGGACCGGAAATCCGTAGGGGCGAGCCTTGGCTCGCCCGCAATTGATTTCACCACAGTCCCTCGCAAGTCACGACTTGGCTCACACAAAATAACGAGCCAGTAGCTTCGCTTGCGATCAGCAAAATGCCTGGAAACTCTGACACGATTGCGTGACAAAATACATTCACCAGACACCGAATCTGCTGATTCGGGCCCGCATTCGATTGAG
>JAJDUC010000096.1 GCA_022826865.1 Anaerolineae bacterium | reverse complement strand
TGTAGGGGCGTCTCGTGAGACGCCCGTTGAAAATGGCCTGCAAATTGCGGGCGTTTCAGCGAAACGCCCCTACGGATTACATAATTTGAGGGGAAAATGTCATTTATCGGCGCAATTTAAATTTGATGCGATTGCCCTGGTGAAGATACTTTGCAACCAGGCCTCGCGATTTGGCTTAGCCTGAATCATGGCTATAATCCCAGGCAGTCCAACTGGCCCATAAAGGAGACTCACATGCCCATTGGAACCGGGAACAAAGCGATAGCCGGGCTCGGCAGCCATCATATCGCGATTCAAACCACCGACTACGAAGCATCGGTCCAGTTCTATACCGAGGTCATGGGCATGACCGAAGTCGTCGGTTTTGAAACTGGCGGGCGCCGCGCTGTAATTCTCGACATCGGCGATGGCAGCCACATCGAATTGTTTGAGCCGATCCCCGGTACACAGCCCTCAGATGACGCGACAGGCAACATCGTCTTTCACTTTGCCTTGCAGACCAGCGATATAGAATCGGCGCTGGAGCGCGTGCGCGAAGCCGGCATGGAAATCACCGTCGAACTGAAAACGGTCGATCTAGGATCTCTGAACGTAAGCATCGCCTTTTTCAAGGGACCCGGCGGCGAGGTGGTCGAATTCTTCCAGGTGAACAATTAGACTTCGACGTAAATGGCTTGGTCGCGGATGATGACCGGGAAGCGCTTGAGCCGCCGGCGGTCGGTGAGACACTGGCCGCTGTGCAGGTCGAACTCCCAGCCATGCCAGGGACAACGCAAGATCTGGTTTTCATGCCCCCAGATGAACTCGCCCGGCTCGGAGGGCAGGGTTGTGCCGCCGAGCTTGCCCAGGCAGACGGGCGCGAAAGCATGCGGGCAAATGTTCAAGACCGCCACGATCCGCGAACCGGTGTTGAAAACGCCGATCGTCTGGCCGGACACGCTGACCAGAAGGCGCTCGCCAGGCGCCAGTTCGTCCAGCGCCGCGACATAAACTTCGGAATCAGACGGCATGCTCAGGCGCCGGAATCTTGAAGACACGCTGGGCATTGCCATACATCACGGCTTCACGCATGGTTGGATCCAGCGCGCGCATGGCGAAATCCGGCGTATCGCCGTCCCAATGCGGATAATCGCTGGAGAACATCAGCATCTTTTCGGCGTCAAACATGTCCAGCATTTGCCGAAAATGCCGCGGATTATCCGGTTCTTCGATGGGCTGCGTCGTGAGCAGAACGTGATCCTGAATGATCTCGCTTGGAGGGCGCGTCAGCCAGGGCGTCGTGGAGCGCAGCGCCTTCCAGTTCTTATCCAGCCGCCACATGATCGGCGGCAGCCAGGCGACGCCGCCTTCGACCAATACGAATTTGAGCGTGGGGAACTTCTGGAAGACGCCCTCCACCACCATGCTGACCAATTGTGTCATGTACGAGGTGGCGAGCAACGTATGCCATTCCAGGTAATTGGCGACGAAGCCGGCCGTGCCGCCGGATCCGGCGATGCCCACGCCCTCCAGCCCGGGGTGAATCGCCACCGGCAAGTCATATTCGACCGCCGCCTCATAGATGGGATGAAAATAGCTGTGCCCGAGGGGAAAGGGCGAGCCGCTGACCATCAGCACCTGGCAGACCCGCGGGTGCGCGCCCAGCCGATGAATCTCTTTGACCGCCAGT
Organism: Anaerolineae bacterium; assembly: GCA_022826865.1. Taxonomy (GTDB): domain Bacteria; phylum Chloroflexota; class Anaerolineae; order Aggregatilineales; family Phototrophicaceae; genus UBA6055. Next base: position 2,165 of record JAJDUC010000096.1, on the reverse strand, counting down.
TCAATGTTGCTGAAGGCGACCATGACCGAGGCCAGGTAACGTTCGTCGGCAGGCAGCCAATCCTCCACGAAATGACTATTCACCGCCGTCAGCGCCGCCGCCGAATAATGGGCGTCGGGCGAGACGCAATGCTCCATCGATTCCATCGGGTTCAGCACCGCGTAATCGATGTCGTAGACATCAAGGAAGTGGCTCGCCATCGTCTCCGGCGATCTTTCGATGCGGCGCCCGTCTTCGGTCACGGCATCCGATTTCATCACGCCGTTGGGATTGTAAAGATTGGGATGCCCGGCGCCGTGATCGCCGCGCAGATATCGACTGCGCCAGGGCTCGTCCAGGTATTCCGCCACTTGCTCATGGATGGGCACGGGATGCAGATCGGTGTCGATAATCATCTGGGGCTTGGACATGGGGCGCTCGCCTGAGTGTCTTATCGTCTGAAATATAACAGGAAGTGTATCCATTTCGGTTGAATGTTGAATATAGAAAACATCATCATTCAAGCATCTGTAGACACCCGCGCTGCACGGCAGCGGCTCACGCAAAAGGCTTTGCCTGTTTTATTCGCGGCTACGCGCTGGGGGTGGTGCTGGTTGTTCAGCGAGTCGGCGTGGCGAATACGCTTGACCGCCGTCCCGCCCCATGTACCAGAGGGATTTTGCGATCTTATGCGCGAGCGCCGTGGCGGTACGTTTGTAACCGGCCCGTTCTCGATATTTCGCTCCCCATGTCTTCAAAGTATGGGCTTGTCGTGAAATCATCCAGCCTTTGACGGCATTGACAAAATGCTGCTTGATATATTGATTGCCCTGTCCTTTCTTACTCTTGAGCAGTTTGCCGCCCGAGACCTTGTTGGAAGGCGCCAGGCCGCATGCTTTACAGAAGGCTTCCGTCGAGTGATAGCGGAGGTAGAAATCCGCTCCTGCTTCCGCAATTATTCGAAGAGCCAAGAGTGGCGTTACCGCAGGCGCTGTAACCATCCACTCGATTTGAGGCTCTAGTTGAAAGTGGGCAATATGCTCTTCTGCTCGGCGGCGGCGGGCTACTATCATATCAGTCAGACGATCAAGCTCCGCGGCCGACAAGGCGACTTCTTCACGAACGTATGGCGGCAACTCGCGAAGATTCGCCAGCAACTCAACGAGTTCCGCTTTGCTTCTGCGCGGACCCTGCCATGCGAAGTCCACCGCCTCTTCGGGACTCAAGTTTTCTGCGTGTGCGATAATCTGTATAAAGTTGCGGCCGCTTGGCGAGGTCGGTTTAACCCGGCGGAAAATCGGCACGCGATATGCGGTCAAGAGTGGACGCAAGCTGTTGGACGCGCGAGTGCGAGTTGCTTTGTCCGCATCCCACCTGCGCAAGTTCATCCTGATTTCCTTCTGCATGTCATCGGGCATATTGCTGGTGCGCAATTTAAAGTGGGCAGCCAATCGAGCCATGTTGATCGCATCGGCCTTGTCAGACTTGCCTTCAACAGCTAACAAGGCTTTGATGGTCATTGGATTGAGGATATGAGCATTGAGTTCCCGTTTTCGGAAGGTATGGTAAAACAGGTGATGGAAATTAGCCGTGGACTCCAGTACCGCGATTTCGACCGCTTGAGCGCGCAGCCAATTCGCCGCCGCCAGCGCCTCTCGCTGCGATTGGGAAAACTCCCGCGCCTCCATTGCGCCGGTCTGACTGTTAAACACAGCCACAACAACACAATCGCTGTCAACATCACAACCAGCAGTTACCTCGTACGTCAACTCATCAACGAACGATGCCGCAGCGCTCACACGCTGGTTGCTATTCATTCTGGCACTTCCCGTCACGACTTTGGAAATGGCAGCGCACCGGCTTTGTCAGCTCAATGGCTTAACCTGTTTTTGGCGGTCTGAGCCGCATGCGTGACGACAATTCTCCGGATGACACAGTCTACATAAGGAGCTTGCCGCTTCAGCTTCATCAGCATCTCAAGGAGCGAGAGGTGTTCTCCGCTGCCGACATGAGTTTAATGAATCTCGTGAAGACTCACAAGGAATCCAGGGCAATCGCATCAAATTTAAATTGCGCCGATAAATGACATTTTCCCCTCAAATTATGTAATCCGTAGGGGCGTTTCGCTGAAACGCCCGCAATTTGCAGGCCATTTTCAACGGGCGTCTCACGAGACGCCCCTACAC
>JAJDUC010000066.1 GCA_022826865.1 Anaerolineae bacterium | reverse complement strand
CCGATAAATGACATTTTCCCCTCAAATTATGTAATCCGTAGGGGCGTTTCGCTGAAACGCCCGCAATTTGCAGGCCATTTTCAACGGGCGTCTCACGAGACGCCCCTACATTTCCGCAATTTTCGTAGCGAACCGCTCATTATGATTTTGATGCGATTGCCCTGGGGCAAACGCCCGATTAACTTGACAGATTGAGCCAAAGGCCACAGAATTGGAACGTAAGAACGGATTATGCCTTTGGAGGCGGGTGACATGCGCGACAGTCTCGTCACCGACTCCGCGGAATCCACCGAACTGCGCGTTCGTCTGATCACCGCAAGCATTTTGACGCCGGTTGCGGTCCTGGCTTCTTTGGCCGGGGGCTGGCTCTTTCTCTGCCTGGTCCTGCCGGTGATGTGCATCGGCATGCTTGAATTTTATGTCATGGAAAAAGACACTAAAATGCAGGGCAGTTCGCTGACCGGCATACCCACCGGTATCGCCATCGTCTTGGCTTTCCTTCTTCAGTTGGATTGGCTCTGGCAATTGGCATTGGTCCTTTGCATCGTCTTGACGATGATTTTGGAGTTTGCCCGGCATCCCAAGCAGGTCGGGCGGGCGCTGGCCCAAGTCGGCACGACTTTATGCGGCGTCATCTATATTGCCTTGCCGGCCGCCTTTCTCATCAGCCTGCGCAATCTGCCGGGCGATGGCTTGATTTGGTTATTCGTCGTCTACGCCATCACCTGGGGCACGGATACCTTTGGTTATGTATTTGGCAAGGTCTTCGGCAAAACGAAGCTGGCGCCTCTCATTTCACCCAACAAAACAGTGGAAGGCGCCATCGGCGGCATATTGAGCGCTTGGATCCCGGCCTTCTGCATCTTGCTATTCAGTGGCGCGCTCCAGCCGATTCTGGTTCCGATGGTGGTGCTGGGGCCCTTCCTGGCGATTAGCGGCGATCTTTTTGAATCGGCTTTGAAGCGCTTTTTCCGCGTCAAGGACAGTTTCGTGGCCGGTTTCAATGTCTTCCCGGGTCATGGCGGCGTGCTCGACCGCATTGACGCGCTGGTATGGGTCGCCACCTGGGTATTTCTTTATCTCTACGTGATCGGCATGATTTAGTCGCGTGCCGTTTGCGGAGCGGCCCGGCCTTCCAAGCATGATCAGCTTTACCCAGGGCAATTGCATCAAAATCATAATGAGCGGTTCGCTACGAAAATTGCGAAGGTGTAGGGGCGTCTCGTGAGACGCCCGTTGAAAATGGCCTGCAAATTGCGGGCGTTTCAGCGAAACGCCCCTACGGATTACATAATTTGAGGGGAAAATGTCATTTATCGGCGCAATTTGAATTTGATGCGATTGCCCTGTCCTGTTGACTGGTTGACTGGTTTTCGTTCTCGGCCGCCTGCTATAATCCTGGCGCATCCGCGTAAAGCAACTGAAACGATCATGCGCCTGATTCTCGCTTCTTCGTCGCCACGCCGCCAAGCGCTTCTGTCCCAGCTCGGCCTGACTTTCGATGTCATCCGGCCGGATGTTGACGAGTCCCGACGAGACGGGGAAGGGCTGATCGCCTATGCCGAACGGCTCAGCCGCGACAAGACGGAAGCGGTGGCGAAGGCGCTCCAAAGCGAGCCGGCCTTGATCATCTCGGCCGATACCATCGTTGCGCTCGACGCCAGCGTCGCCCAACCGGACGCGGGGGGCGAAATGCTCGGCAAACCAGCTGATCCCGCCGAAGCCCGACGCATGCTGCTGCGGCTGCGCCAGCGCGCGCATCGGGTAATCACCGCCTTCACGCTCTACCGACACAGCGAGAGGCCGCGCCGCATCACGCGCCACGAGGCTACGATTGTGCACATGCGCAACTACAGCTATGATGAAATCGATAGCTATATCGCCAGTGGCGATCCTTTTGACAAAGCCGGCGGTTACGCCATCCAGAACGATTCATTTCACCCGGTCGCGCGTATCGAAGGCAGTTACAGCAATGTTGTCGGCCTGCCCCTGGAAGCGTTGAAGGCCGCATTGGAGGAATTCGACATCCCGGCATCGCCCTAGCCGATGCGGCGCGGACAAACTTGCCTCAAGGTAAAATCACATTGGATTGCAACGAGTCGAGTTGTCGAATACCGAACTCCAGGTGGTGGATAATTTACAAGATAACACTTGGGCGGGCCTGCGTTTGTCCTTGGAAGACGCTGCTAATAGCGCTGATGTTCTGCCTGCTGCCGCTTTGGACGCCGCTGGCGATTAGGCCGCGCTTCCTGCCTTTCCAGAGCAGACATCGGGGGTTCCCCGGCTTTGAGCGGGACTTGCGCATCCCGCCAGATTCTGCAGAATACCGCTTTGAAGCGGACGATTAACGATAAGGACCGGTATCGGAATGGAAATCAATGAAATCGCGAAGAAACTGGTAGCCAGCGGCAAAGGCATCATGGCGGCCGACAGGCCCTCGCCCGCCTTCAACAAGCTGCTGGAAGACGAGGGCATTCCGGTCGATGCCGGGGCTTATCGCAATTGGTCGGAGCTGCTCTTTCTTGCCCCGGGCTTGAGCGAATATGTCAGCGGCATCATCATGACCGATGAGCAAGTTCGACTGACTGGCTCGAACGGCGAGCGTTTGATCGAGCAAGTGATCGAGCGCGGCATGATTCCCGGCATTTCACCCTTTAAGGGCATGGTCGATTTGGCGGGCAGCGCCGGCGAAACGGTCGGCAGCGGATTGGACGGCCTGCGCGAGCGCCTGGCGGAATATGCGGCCATGGGCGTCGGCTTCAGCAAGTGGCGCTCCGCCTTCCAGATCGGACCCGGGACGCCCAGCTATTACGCCATCGAAGCCAATTCCTATGTGATGGCGCAGGTGGCCGCCCTGTCCCAGGAAGCCGGGATTGTGCCCATCGTCGAACCCGAGGTCATGCTCCTGGGCGACCACAGCATCGACAAGTGCTTCGCCGTCACGGAATGGGTGCTCAGTCGCACATTTGAAGCGCTCTACGTGCATCGCGTCGATCTTGAAGGCACGCTGGTCAAAGCCAGCATGGTGCTCTCCGGCAACGAATGTCCGGAGCAAGCCGATGTCGACGCCGTCGCCGAGCAAACGGTCAAGTGCTTCCGCCGGCGCATTCCCTCGGCGATACCGGGCATTGTTTTCCTCTCCGGCGGGCAGAGCGACTACCACGCGACCGCCCACTTGAACGCCATGAACGCGAATTACGAGCTGCCTTGGAAGTTGAGCTTTTCCTACGCGCGCGCCCTGCAGCGGGCGCCGCTGCAAATCTGGCGCAACCGCGCCGAGAATGTGCCGGCCGCCCAAGCCGCCCTTTATCATCGCGCCAAGATGAACGGGCTGGCCTCGCTCGGCTTGTGGACGGCGGAGTTGGAGGCTGAGTCGCTTGCTTTGTAACTGCGGGTAAGGCGAAACTCGGAGGAGAGACGGGATACAATTACGGTGAATGAGATCCGGGAGATTAGAAGAACATGAAGCAACAGGCGATACTGGATATCCTGCCCGAGCACGTAGACGGCATACGCGATTTCATGATTTTCGGCCACTTCCTGGAGCATTTTCACCGGCAGGTATACGGCGGTGTCTTCGACCCGGGCAGCCATCTGGCCGACGACAATGGCTTCCGCCGCGATGTCATTGAGGCGCTGCGCCGAATCAAGACGCCGGTTGTCCGCTGGCCCGGCGGCTGCTTCGTCTCGGCTTATCCTTGGAAGAAGGGCATTGGCGAACGCGTGCCCTATTACGACAAGGCCTGGCGCGTCGAAGAGCCCAATAGCTTCGGTACAGATGAGTTTGTCGCCTTGTGCCGCGAGATTGGCGCCGAGCCATTCATCTGCGCCAACGCCGGCACCGGCAGCCTGGAAGACATGTCCGATTGGGTCGAATACTGCAATCTCGATATCGGCGAGTGGGCCGGGCGGCGCCGGGCGAATGGACATGACTCGCCTTTCAACGTGCGTTACTGGAGCATCGGCAACGAGAATTATGGCCACTGGGAAATGGGCGCGAAGACGGCTGACGAGTGGGCGCGCCTGGCGCTGGAATCGGCCAAGATGATGAAGCGTGTCGATCACCGGATTGAGCTCGCCATCGCCTCGATCCCCGATCTGGATTGGAACGCCAAAGCGCTGCGCGAGGCGGGCCATCTACTGGACTGGATTTCCATCCACGGCTATTGGTCGAGCGCCAGCGATGAAGGCGTCTTCGAGAAGGGCTACGACAATATCATCGCGCGCGCCTTCCAGCCGGAAGAGCGGATCGTCGCCGTCAAGCATATCCTGGGTTCGCTGGGTTACTTGGGCAAGCTGCGCATCGCCTTTGACGAATGGAATCTGCGCGGTTGGTGCCATCCAGAGTTCATGGATTTCGGTCCCGCCGATCACGCGCTGATGGACTGCAACGACATCAACAGCAACTACAATATGGCCGACGCCGTTTTCACCGCCTGCTTCCTCAACAGCTGCCTGCGCCATTGCGACGTCGTCGGCATGGCGAATTTCTCGCCCGTGGTCAACACGGTGGGCGCTATCTTCACCCACGAAGATGGCATCGTGCTGCGCCCGACCTATCATGTTTTCGATCTGTTCGCCAATTACAGTTTTGAAGAAGTCCTGCATTCCGCGCTCTTATCGCCGAGTTTCGACGTGGAGTCGCGTGAAGGAATATCGACATCTGTGCGACATCTGGACGCGGTCGTCACGCGCGATCCAGCAAGCGGCGATGTCGGCATTACACTGGTCAATCTGCATGGCGAAGAGAGCGCTACCTGCCGGATTCGCGGGCTGAAGGGCGGCGCGTCAAATCGCGTGACTGCGCGCAGCGTGGTCGGCGCTTCGACTGATGCCTACAATGACATTGATCAACCGGACGCAGTGAAGATCGTCGAAAGGCAACTGGATGTCGCCGACCCGGGCGACTTTGAATTCGACTGCCCGCCGCATTCGGTCACGGTCTTGAATCTCGCCGGAGCCGGCTAGTCGACGCGCCGCTTCGCGCAAGCTGCCTGTCTTGATTCTGAGATATCTTGGGTATACTCTTGTAAGGAGTGTAGCTTCGGCATCAAGAGTAAGAGATTGGGAGGGAAAGGGTGCCTGTGCGATGATGGTCGAGATTCCGGATGAACTCGCGCAATGGTTGCTCGAATCAGCAAACCAGCGTGGCATCTCCATTAAGAAGTTGCTCTCGGAATTGCTTGTTGAAAAGCAGACTGCTGCTTGCATCGAATCTACTGAGGAAGGCATGGAAGTTCCAGGAGCAGAGCCTTCAGCTGCGATTGAAGAGCTGCGCGATGAACTGTATCCACCGGGATCTCTGGGCAGGTTCGCGCAAATGGCCCTCAAATCAGGTATGGCTTCCCAGGAATTCGTTGATACGTCCGCTCGAAGTCGAGAAATTCTGAATACCGAATTTGCAGACCACATTGACCGGCGAACCCGTCGATGACGATCATCGCAGACACCAGCTACCTCTTTGCGCTCTACAATTCCAAAGACATCAACCATCGGGCAGCAGCAGCGTTCGCATTCGAGACTGGATCTGAAAGGATGTTGTTGCCTGATGTCGCACTCACCGAATTGGCTTACCTGTTAGTGCGCGACCTAGGTTATGTGGCGCTGAGTACGCTCCTGGAAAACTTGAGGGAAAGCGAGACAGAGCTTGTGCCCTTGGTTAGGAGCGATTTGGGCACGATCCACGACATCGCCACCAACTATGCTAGTGCCGCCTTCGACATTGTAGACTGCTGCCTAATGGCGATCGCCGAGCGCCTGGACGTCACCCGAATCGCCACCTTCGACCGCCGCGATTTCAGTATCTTCCGTCCCCGCCATTGCGATTATCTCGAGTTGCTGCCGACGTTGTGAACGCGCCTCAAGGAACAGTCAAGTTAATCGTGTCTTTGCAGAATCAAGAGTCTACTGGATACGATTGGGATGACCAATGGACACCACCATCCCACATTCAAACGATTTCGTTCTCCGCGCGAGATACTATCTTCTGCTAACTTGACAATACCGGGGCGGGGCTGTGTGATGTACTTGTTTAAGCGACCCAACGAACCGCCCAAGCTAACTGTCTTCCAGCAGCGCCTGAAAATCCCGCCGCCAACCGGGCGAGAGCGCCTCTATCCGGAGCGCGCGCCGAGTGGATTCCGGGCTCCTGTCGAGGAGGAGCGCAGCATTGACCTCGGCGACTGTCATGCCAATCCCGTCTTTTTCCATCGGCAGAATCGGATCGCCGGCTTCGACATAGCCCTCCTCCAGCACGCGCGCATAGAAGCCAATGCGGTTCGCCCGCAAGAAGGTCTTCTCGAAACCGGGGATTCCCAGCGCCCCGGCCAGCTTATAGCAGGGCACGCGCGGTTGTGAGGCTTGAATGACCGCCCCGCCAATGCGAAAGCTGTCGCCGACGCATACTGTGTCTTCGCGCAAGCCCAGGAGCGTCAGGTTCTCGCCGAAGACGCCATAATGCCAATCGTCCCGTCCCAGCTCGGCGGCCCAATAATTGTAATTCTCGTGCGAATAGCAATAGACCGCGCGGTTCGGTCCGCCGTGCGCCTCCCGGTCGGCTTGACCATCGCCCTCAAGACCCAGACGCCCCAGCCAGACGCGTCCCATGACATGCCGTTTGTATATCCCGGTGCGATAGCTGCGTCCGCCGATTGTCGCCTCGGTCGGCTGCGCCACATTCACAGACAGCAGTTTCATGTTTCGTCGTTCCCTTGCAAGCGCTGCTTTCGTGACTTGATTTGTTCGAGGATCTCTTCGGCAGGTGTGGACGTTTCGAAGAATTCAGTCTGGGCTTTTTGCACGGCGCTCAGCCTTTTTCGCGCCGCATCGCTCTCGTCATCAAGGTCCCGGTCGCTTCCATGCGCCGCCATGCCTTCTGCCCTACTGTTGGCTGCAGCTCCGGCCGTCTCAGCGATTTCGTCCTCCATCGCTGCCGGCTTGTCCCGTCCTTCAAGCACGATTTTGTAGAAGGCGAAGGCCCCGGCCGCCACTAGCGCCAGCGGTACCAACAAGCTGAAAGCGGTGGAGACGATGTTGAGCAGACCCAGCGCCAACACCACGACCAGCACAGCAATCACGAGCTGCCGAATGCGTTTGTCTTGCATCATCTGTCTCAAAGCGCCGCGCCTTGTCCATCCTGGCTCATTATAGCCGAGTCGCAGACATTCCCGCTCTTTAGCGATGCAATGGAAGCGCCGCGCCGCTTTCGTTGTCGCGGGAGGCGTTCAATCGCCTCCGCCAGAGTATCAAGCTCTCGCGCAGGTTCAAGGCGGCAACCGACGCGAAAGAGACAGCGAAGATCAGCAAATAGAGACTGAGCTCGCGCTGCAAGTCCCAAGCCAGCGCAGCCGCCCAAAGCGCGTAGATCGCAAGCGTGAGTTCAAGCCAGACGCTTATATCGGCTGACAGGGCATAGCTGCTGCGCGCCCAATCGCGGCCGAATTTCGGCGTGCGCCGGAAACCGGTCTTGATGCCCACTAGCGCGGCGAGCACCGCCAGGCTGTTGCTGACGGCCATACCCGTGCCGATGCAGAGCAAAGCCGGGAAGGCCTTCATGCCGCGCAGCCAGTCCTTATACAAGCGAATCTGGCTGGCCGCATACATCAGCGGAGACACCAGACTCAGCAGTCCCAATGGCGCCAAAGGCAATCCCGTCAAGGCGTCGGCCTGCAGCAGGGGCGGCGTCAAAAGCAACATCAACAGCATCAGCGGCTGCGGCAGATACTGGCAGAGATGCTGGATTGCCATAATCTTCTGCGACACGCTCAAGCGCGCGCCCAGGATCCGGCGCGCCAGTTTGATGAGGCATTGCGTATTGCCGATTGCCCAGCGCGTTTGCTGCTGTTTGTAGGCGGCCAACTGCGGCGGTATTTCGCCCGGCACTTCAACATCCGGCAGGAAGAGCGAAGTCCAGCCCGCCATCTGCGCCCGATAGCTGAGGTCAAGATCTTCCGTGAGTGTATCGGCCGACCAGCCGCCGGCCGCCTCGATGCAGCGGCGGCGCCAGACGCCCCCGGTGCCATTGAACGGAATCAGCCAGCCGCTGCGGTTGCGCGCCGCCTGCTCCACGACAAAATGCGTGTCGATCGATAAGCGTTGCGCCCGCGTCAGGCTGTTGTCGCCGGCGTTGAGGTGTCCCCAGCGGCTCTGTACTATGCCGATGCTTGAATCCCCCAGCAAGTAAGGCAAAGTGCGGCGCAAAAAATCGGGCGGCGGTATGAAATCGGCGTCGAAGATCGCGATAAACTCGCCCTCGCAATACTTCAGGCCATGCTGCAATGCGCCGGCCTTATATCCGATGCGTTCGTCCCGGCGGATATGCTGCGCCACAAGACCGCGGGCCGCCAGCTCGTCCAGTTTGCGCCTGACGAGCTGCACGGTGCGGTCATCAGAATCATCCAGGATTTGAATCAGGAGCCGGTCACGCGGGTACTCCAGGGCGGCCACCGCATTGATTAACCGTCCGGCGACATGATACTCGTTGTAAAGCGGCAACTGCACGGTGACCCGCGGGAATGCCGTCAGGCTCGCCGCTTTGACCGCGGCGTGGCGTGTGCGCCAATATCGCCAAAGCAAAATCGCCTGCCCTGCGGTGTAGAGGCCTAGAGAAAGCGCGCACAAGGCATAAATTATCAGCAGAGTCGTCGTCATCGCAGCGATTCTAGTTTGCCAATATGCCCCTGACAAGATGCACTAGGCGGAGGCCGTCAATGGCAAACGCGGGGGGCCAAGATGTCTCTTAGGCCTGGCTTGATCATCGGCCAGTCGGTATCGCCAGGATGGGTCACATGCGCGACCGAGCCATCCGCCTGCGCTGGCTGCGCGCCGCTGCGGTTCGCGCTGTGCGTAAAATTGCGGGCGAAACTGAGTCAGCGCAAGGCGAAGAATCCTGACAATGCGTATGAGAAACGCGGGCCGATCGAGATGATAGAACTTGAGGCAACTTTCTATAATTGACTACGGAATCTGAAACCTGGATTCACGAATATGCGTCGTGAGAAGATGGTCTTGGAATGTCTTGTTCCGAGGCCAATATTAGCCGTATCTGCGCCGATGGACTACGCACTATAATGATTGGCGCTTCGGGCAATGTCTAGCGGCCGGGCTTCCAAAACTATACAGCTAGGGAGGGCGCGCGATGACCGACCAGCGTGTGGCGGTGTTCGAAATCAAGAACTATATGGTGATCTGGCGCCAGCTGGAAGAGCGAGCCTTCGCCGGCGTATCGGCGCGGATTCGTGGATTGGTCCGCTGCAGCGGCGTCGGCGCCGCCGACCAGGGCGACTATCGGCTCGATGTCTATTTCCTCGCGCCCGACAGCGACATGCCCGAGCCGCAAGTTGATATCGGCAACCGGCGCGGCGCCATCTTCATGCCGATAAGCGATATCTATGCCTTTGTCGACATCCTGCGAAACGAGAAACCCATCTTCGGCCATCTTCGCGGCGATTACCCGCAATGGACCAGCGTCACCACCACCAACGAACCCGTCGGCACGGGCGATGAAGATCATCGCCTGAACGAATAGATGTGGCTTTAGTCCTTGCCAGTATCTGCTATGAACGCGCCCATCCGCGTATTGCACTTCGCCGATGTCCATGTCGGCATGGAAAATTTTGGCGGGACTGACGTCGAGACCGGTGTAAGCCGACGTGTTAAGGATTTCTTGCAGCGACTGGATGACATGATCGATGTCGCGCGTGAAGGCGATGTCGATCTCGTGATCTTCTGCGGCGACGCTTTTCGCAGCCGCAGCCCCAGCCCAACCTACCAGCGCGAATTCGCCGGCCGCGTCCGGCAGTTCGCTCAATTGGCGCCGACTGTCCTGCTGCTGGGCAATCACGACATGCCGCAAAATGCCTCGAAAGCCTCAACGGTCGAAATCTTTGACACGTTGGGCGTGCCGAATATCTGGGTCGCCCAGGATTATGCCGCCCGGCGAATCGCCACGGCGCGCGGCGATATTGTGTTGGGCGCAGCGCCTTATCCCGTCCGAGCGCGCCTGCTGGCTGAAGCCGATGCGCGCCGGTTGAATCTCGCCGAACAGGACGCTGAATTGCAGCGCAGCCTGCATGCCCGTCTGGAAGCGCTCGGCCAAGAAGCCGAAGCCCTGGCGGATGCCGCTACGCCGCGTCTGCTGGCCGGGCACTTCAGCGTCAGCGGCGCAAGCTGGGGCAGCGAGCGGACGGTCATGCTCGGTTGGGATCCGGTCGTCGACCTCTCAGCCATTGCCCAGCCGCGCTGGGATTATGTCGCGCTTGGGCATGTGCACCGGCATCAGAACCTGACGGCGGGTCGCGCCGATCTGCCGCCGGTCGTCTACAGCGGCAGCCCGGAACGCATCGATTTCGGCGAAGAGGGCGAAAGGAAGGGCTTCTGCTGGGTCGATTTGCAGCGAGGGCGCGCCGATTGGCGCTTCATTGAGTTGGCGGCGCGGGTCATGCGGACGCTAGCAATTGACTGCCTCGCCAGCGACGACCCAACCGGCGCCGTCCTAGACGCGCTGCGCCGGGCCGAGCTGCGCAACGCCATCGTGCGTTTGCAGATTCGACTGACGCCGGAAAGCGAGACCCTGCTAAATGAGAGGCAGATCCTCGACGCGCTCAAACGCGCCAGCGTCTTCCATATCGCCGGGATTGGCAAGGAGGTCGATCGCCGCGCGCGGACGCGCCTGGCCGTCAGTCCCGAGGGCTTGGCGCCGCTTGAATTGCTCGAGAAATACTTCGAGGCCAAAGATGTGGATGCGGCGCGGCGGGAGGAACTGACGCGGCTGGCGCGTGGGATTGTGGAGGGGGAGTAGCGCGCAGGAAGTGGTACAAGTGTAAAATATCTGTATAATCTGCTTAATGCGCGACCAAATAGGTGCCCATTGAATCGAGTCTTGCGTATAACATGTTGAGTTGAATGAGCAGATTCTGCGAGAAAGACCCCAACAAGATGCCATTTCCGAAACATGATCGAGTTATATATCGAAACAACCCTTTAATTCAGGTGATATGTCAACTTCGCTTTCCTCCAGTTTTAAGGATTGATACTGAAACACCCGTGGCATTCCAGGAGTGTGTACGTACGCACTTTCCGGGATATGATTTGACGTATGATGATGGTATGGATTTATTGCCTCGGAGCCTAAGCCAAATCTTGCCGTCAGAAATGCGCGAAATGATGACGGTGAGCGGTAATCGCAGACATCAGTTTTATGCAAAGGGGAAAACATCGACGGTAAGTTTAAGCCGAGACTTCGTCGCACTGGAGACAAATCAATACACTCAGTGGGAGATTTTTCGCGAACGTCTTAAGTTATTGATTGAGACACTGTTTCATACTTATGAACCTGCGTATTTGACTAGAATCGGTTTACGATACAAGAACCTAATTGATCGTAAGAAACTCGAACTGGCGGATACGGAATGGCGTGAACTCTTTGCCGACTTCTTGCTGGGACAATTTGCCCAAGATGAGACGTCGGGCCACGTTATTGAACACCATGGCAGAACTCTCATGAAGCTGAATGAAGATGGCGACATGCTGCGAATGGAATATGGACAAGTCATAGATTCCGCTGGCGACACTACAAATAGAATGTTTCTGATGGATCACGACTTCTATACAGACAAGGAGACCGCGCCGGATGCACAGGATATTATTTCCCGACTCAACACGTACAACGCACTTAACGGCCGACTATTCAGATGGGGAGTTAGCGATAAGCTACACTCCGCCATGGGACCACTTGTACAACGAAACTAACGTGAGGGAATACCCCATTACTTGGCGAGAACGTTCATTCATTTGCTGGTTAGTCTGTACGCAGCTTCCAGATGAGTCGCTTGATGAGTTGACAAAGAGCATCAAGCGTACGATTGACTTTTACTGGGAACGATTTGAGTACAGACAGCGGCAAAGACCCAAGTTGCCGCCGCGCACGGTGGCCGTCGAATTGAGCGAGACTACTTTGCGTCCGCCTCTTTACTTGCCGACGGACGTGGACTGATTTGGGAGCAGCAACTTGGGCAAGCCTGAGAAAATGTTTCAGTGTGCGCCGTCGGGAATTGAATGTCCGCTGCAACAGTGCGAGATCATTGCAGGATTGATAGTTCACCAGATCGACGTCGAAACCATTACGGTAACTGCCGACGACTTGCCTGAAAAGCAGCCGAAACTTGTAAAGGCGAAGCCCATTGAACACCCATTCGCAATTGTAGTCAGCCAAGATTGCGACCTAACCCAAGATCACAATTTTCGATTCAATGGCATTGGAAAACCAAGGCATGCTATTTCTAACATTCTGTTCTGCGAAGCAATGTTAGCCAAAGATCTTGTACACGGTGACGAGCATGGCCGAGTTTTTGAAGAGGGCGCAATTCGACAGGACTATAAGAATAACAACGATTTCAGGTTTCATTTTATTCAGGAAATTCCTAAGGAGTTTGATGCTCTTGGATGTGGAATATGCGAACTAGGCTTTGTATTCAAGCGGTTTTTCAGCATTCCGTCGCAGGAAGCATACGATCAAATTAAGCTAGGACTCGCTGCACGAAGAACTGTTCTCAAGCGCCCTTACTCGGACCACTTCTGTGACAGATTCTACAATTACAACAAGCGCATTGCTTTACCTGAACAGTACGAGAGTACGTAAGAACTGCTATTCTATCTTTGGGATCTACACCGACTCCCGCCGCACAAGCGGGCAGGGCAGCGCCGCCTGCACCGGTTCAAGCTCCTTACCGCGATTGTCCATCAGATACTGCACCGCCCAGCGCCCCATTTCATAATGCGGAAGCTGCATCGTCGTCAGCGCGGGCTGCAGGCCTTCCGCGATATGCGAGATATTGTCAAAGCCGATGACCGCGACGTCCGCCGGCACGCGCAGCTTCACCACTCCCACAGAAATTGCCACTTGCAATATCACTTGCGACTTATTAAATTTCATTTTGGCAACGATACCATAGTGGCGATGCCAACCAGAATATTCTTTCGGCGCGCTTTTTTTTGACAATGCCTGGTAACGATGCCATATTTGCTGTGATGAGCAAATCGGAGGCTGGCTGAATCTCATATGCCTACCTCGCCGGCGTCAGCTTTCAAAAACGATTTCCATCGTCCCACATACCACTTCCTGCCGGCTGCCAACTGGATGAACGATCCCAATGGCGTGATCCAGTGGAAGGGGCGCTACCATCTATTCTTCCAATACAATCCCGATGGCGCCTACCACGCCAATATGCATTGGGGCCACGCCGTCAGCGACGACCTTGTGCATTGGCAAGAGTTGCCGATCGCCATCCCGCCGACGCCGAACTCGCCCGATCGCGGTGGCATTTGGTCCGGCTCCGTCGTCAATGACAATGGCAGGCCCGTCGCCTTCTACACCGGCGTCAATGACGACTACAGCGTACAGACGCAGTGTATGGCGCGCGGCAATGATGACCTGACGCGCTGGGAGAAATTTGCCGGCAACCCCGTCATCGGCGATCCGCCCGATTCGCTGGGCCAGACGCAGCACTTCCGCGATCCCTATGTGTGGAGAGAAGACAGCGCTTGGTATATGACCCTGTCCACGCATATCGTCGGCGTCGGCGGCGCAGTGCTGCTCTATCGCTCGGCCGACTTGATCGACTGGGACTATCTGGGACCACTCTACATCGGCGAAAAAGCGCGCAGCGGCCGC
>JAJDUC010000081.1 GCA_022826865.1 Anaerolineae bacterium | reverse complement strand
ATGTAGGGGCGTCTCGTGAGACGCCCGTTGAAAATGGCCTGCAAATTGCGGGCGTTTCAGCGGGTCGCGTAGACACTGACCGACAAACGCCCCTACAGATTACGAAAACTGAGGCGAAATTGTCATTTGTCAGCGCAATTTCAATTTGATGCGATTGCCCTGCAATGCCTACCACAAAGCTTGCATTGCCACTTGGATTTGCAGTAGTATTTTAGTATGCGTTATGTGAGTTGTGCGTATTGAAGAGGCAACTATGAAGAATTACTGTATTTTCAGAAGGTGTTTGTTTTTATTTCTACTTGCGATTCTGATACCGGCGACCAGCACTGTCTGGTCTCAGGGAAGCCCAAGAAATCTGCGGGTGGTAGAGAACTGCGAAGAGAGCGTCGAATTGACCTGGGAAGGGGCGGAAGGCGACGGCGAATACGAAATATGGGACTACAGCGCGGGCCGTACAATCACGCGCACCGAAGAAACTTCCACTGTTTTAGAAGGTCTAAGAGAAAGAGGCGGTTACAGTATTGAAGTTTCGACTTCCAATAGTCCTCCCTTTGGAGACGTGGGCACGGTTCATTTCATAGCGCGCAAGGAAAGCTGCGACCCAAGCGCGCCGCAAGTAGAGCCGATCTTTGATTGCGCAGAGCGTCCCGACCGAGTCCTGATTAACGGCCTCGGCAATGGGACGAATTGCCAGACGGTCGGCGCCTCCGGCGTTGGCGTTCCGTCTTTGGTCGCCCAGGGCGTTATCGACGCGGTCGACATTTGGGGCCGCGACTCTAATGTAGAAGTCTGCTTCCATAACCATGGCATGCTGAAATTCTTGGATGCCGCCACATCGCCGCGCCAGGTCATGGACTTGGCGGCTTTGAAGGTCAATGGCATGACCTGCGGTCGCATCGACCGGGCGGGAACGGTCGTGCTGCTACAAGCGGCCGACATAACAGCGCCACAGGTGGAGAGCGCGCCGGCGCCCGTTGCTGCCGAGTCCGCCGCGCCTGTCGAACCAACCGAGACCGATCCGGTCGCAGGCTGCCAGTTGATGACTACGGGCTATGTGAGCTTGCGCGTCGGTCCCAGCGTCAATTACGCGCGTTTGGACGTCGTGCCGCCGAACCGGCGCTTGGCCGCAATAGGAAGGTCGGAAGCATGGTACCGGGTCGCCTACGCCGGGCAGACGGGTTGGATCAGCGCCGAATATGCCGATGCGAGCGGTGAATGCGATTCGGTCAGCGAATCGGTTACCATCGTTCTCCCGCCGTCAACGCCCGAAGAAGCGCAAATGCAAGACACGGAGGCTGCAACGCCGACTGAGGACGCGCCCCTGGTTCCGGCCGGGCGAATGGGCGCGGCTATGACCAATTGTCGGCTGCGGACAGGTGACATTATCAACTTGCGAGGCGGGCCGGGGCTCGACCATGCCGTCATTTTGGAGATTCCGTTTTTGACCGATTTGACCGCCACAGACCGATCATGGGATTGGTTCCAGGTCGAATATCAAGGTGAAACGGGCTGGGTCAATATTAAAGTTGTATTCCGCAATGGCGACTGTGGCTGAACGGGAAGAGAGCTGGCTGCCATGGCGATTCGCAATGACGTGACCGGTCAGGAACGCGACTACTTGCTGGATATGCTGGGCGGCGATATCGGCTGCGCGCTGGAGATTGGCTGCGGCGACGGCCGGCTGACGGCGAAGTACGCCGCGCTGGCGGCGATCGTGGGAATCGATCTGCCGGAGTCGCTGCCGGATGCCGGGCGCGGCGCCTTTCCAGAGCGGGCTGAGGTGGCGGCGGCAAGCGCGGTCGCCCTGCCCTTCCAGCCAGAGCGCTTTGACGCCGCCATTTTCTCGCTCTCCTTGTGATGAATTGAGCCGGAGGGCATGGTTCATGCCCTTTCCGAAGCGCACCGCGTGCTTAAACCTGGCGCTATGCTGATCGACTTGCGGCCGGCGGCGCGCAATCGCCGCGTCGAGGTGGAGTTGGCTGAAGCGCGGCTGCATATCGGCGAGATCGATTCGGCCAATACCTTTGCGGATCATGTTGTTGCTGATGACACGCTGCGATCGGCGCTGGCCGCCGGCCAATTTCAGATCGAGCACCGCGCCTCGTTTGAGCTGTTAACCGATATGGACAGCGCCGCGGATCTGCGGAAGTACGCGGCCGGGCTGCGCCGAAGCAAAGTGCCCGAAACCATGCTTCCTCAGATTGAGCAACTGACGGCTGATGTCGAGGGCGACTATATCATCCGGTTGCGCCGCGACATGCGGATTGCGCGCTATCGTAAGCCGCCGAATCGGTAAGGCTCAGCCGGTACGGGCCATGCTGCCGCATTTCCTGTCCTCACCCCCAACCGGCTCCGCGATCCAGCCGCCTGGCGGAGGGGAGCTAAACTTGGCGGGTCTGTCCGTCCGCGGGAGCGCGTTCCTGCAGTCTTGCGGCGGCGCGCGCGCAATCAGATTTGACCAATCGCTTGCCGACAAGCTCTAATTTGTTACACTCTTGATTGTGGCATGCCGCCGCTTTTGTAGCCTTTGGTGAGACGATTCTGGGAGGAATCTATGTTCCGCAGATTGCCATTATTGTTTTTGGTAGTTGCATTGCTTGCGTTCGTGGCTTTGCCCGCGCTGACGCAAGATGATCTGGTGGTGGGCGTTGTGTTGGTCGGGCCGAATGACGACCGCGGCTGGAGCACATCCCATCATGAAGCAGGGGAGTATGTCGCTGCAATGACGGGCGCGACGATCCTCGAATTTGAAAGCCTCAACCCGGCTGATTCGCCGGAGACAACCTTGATGGATGTCGTTGAACTGATGGTCGATGAAGGCGCGCGTGTCATCTTCACCACGTCGGACAGCTTCGAAGAGGATACCAATGTCGTCGCGGCCGCCTTCCCCGATGTCACCTTCATCAACATAACCGGCAGCAATGCGATTCAAGCCAACAATATAGTTGAGGGCGAGCACGCGATAATGCACGACTTGCCTGAACTGCCACCGGCGAACGTGGGCAATTTCAACACATACATGGAGCTGCCGCGCATGATCGCCGGCTGCGCCGCCGCCCTCGCCAGCGAATCAGGGCATATCGGTTATTTGGGCGCCTTGATCAATCCGGAGACGCGCCGTCTGGTCGCGTCAAGCTACCTTGGCGCGCGTTACTGCGCCGACAATTACCGCGATGATATGTCCGCGGACGACATCACCTTTGAGGTGAAGTGGATCGGCTTCTGGTTCCATATTCCGGGCGTGACACTGGACCCGGTCGAGGTGGCGCAGCAGATGCTGGATGGCGGCGCTGACGTCATCATTTCCGGCATTGACACGACCGAGGCGATCACCGTTGCCGGCCGCTACATGGCTGAAGGCGATATGAGCTACGGTGTGCCCTACGGCAACATCAACGGCTGTTCGGAGGCGCCCGAGGCCTGCTTGGGCTCAGCCTACTACAATTGGGGACCGGCTTATCTCAGCGTGGTTGAGCGCGTGCTGGACGGCGCCTGGTCGCAAGAATGGCTGTGGTGGGAGCCGAAATGGGATGAGATCGGCGAAGATGGCTTCTATACCGATGCCGATTACAGCGTCAGCGGCTATGTCTTCGGCGATGGCTTGGGTATGGATCACCGCGAAACGCTCACCGTCTTCGCGCAGGAGATTCATGACTTCCAGACCGATCCCATGCATGCCGGCGAGATGTTCTTGTGGAACGGTCCGCTGAACTTGCAGGACGGCACGCCCTTGGCGGGCGACATGGAGCCGGTGACCTTGCTAGACATCTGGTTCCTGCCGCAATTGCTGGAGGGCATGATCGGCGCGAGCGAATAAGCGCAGATCAGGCAACATTTGTAGTCACATAGGCGACTTTAATGTCGCCCGCATCTCTCGTTTCAATAGAGATGACTGAGGGCGAGCCGCCGGCTCGCCCTTTCATTCTTCTGCGGTCTTGCGGACGGCCTGATAGGTCGTCTCTTTAATTCTCGTTAAACGAGATGCTAGTTACCGGCGCCTCGTCTCTATCAAGTCTACTCGAAGCAAACTTGCCTTGTCCCCAGATCCTTGAATGGGAAGGGGCCGTGGGATGCGGCTGGTCAAGCGCAAGCGCCTTCATATAATCGGGAGAGCGCAGACTGGTCTAGATAGAGCCATACAATGTGGTTGGCTTTAGGCATCATGATTCTCTCAAGTTGGCTGGGGCCGGCATTGGTCGGGGCCCAGGTTGAGTCTTCGCTCATCTTGATCTCGACAGAATTGGACGTGCAGGCGGACGCTTTCGGCGGCGAATCACCGGTGGTCCGGGGCGAACTGTACAACCACGGAACGGAAGCGTACAGCCATATCAGCATCAGTGTTGAAGCCTACGACCGCGATTTGCAGCTGATCGGCGATGGCTTCGGCTTTCTGGTGGATGCCTGCGGCACGGCGCTCCTGGATTATGCTTTGCCGCCCGGGCGTACGCAGACCTATACGGCGCCTTATGAGCTCTTCGACGGCGGCGAAGTGGCGCAGGTCAAGTTGAGCGTTGACGCCAAGGCGGTCGCATGGGAGGCGCCCGCCCCGGTCGAGGCGCCGGCCCTGCAACGCTTCAGCGAGGGCGAGGCGGTCATGCTGGAGTGGCTGGATGAGCAGACGCTCATCTACGGCGTCGGCTGCGATGGCGATGTCTTCACAGAATTGGACTGGCGGCGCTACAGCCTCGCCGACCACGCCCTCAGCGAGATCGAGCATCCGGACGCTCAGCAAGTGACGCCGGAGATGATTGCGCGCAGCGATGCCGCCCTGATCACACAATCGGGCGAGCAGAATCCCGCCCTCTTTTACCGCTCGCAAATGACTTTTCCGCCCGCCGCGCGGCGCATCGTCTATCAGAATGATCTGCATACGATATTTTCTGCCGAGCCGGACGGCGGCTACAAGCGCTTGATCCACGACAAGCTGCATCAGCACAGCCTGCGCGGCTTCACTTGGGCGCAGAAACCCGGCGTATTCCTAGCCTACTATTTCGGATCTTACGGCGAGCCGGTGCGCTTTTTTATCGCCGATGTCGAAGGCCGGCTGGTTAGCGATCGCCTGGAGGAGTTGCCGGGTTCGCAGACCGTGCCCGGTCTGGCGCCAGACGGCTTGGCGGCGCTTGTGGGCCGGCGGCAGGGCGACATGAGCGCCTATTACTGGCAATATGCCTTCGGCGGCGAGGACTTGCTCTTCGAGGCGAATTTGCCGGGCAACAATTATCCGGCGCCGATCGTGACGCCGGAGTTGATTTATTTGATCCGACCGATTGATGATGTGCCGACGCTACAGTGTTTTGATCGTTCGACGCGGACGCTGGAGACGATTAGCGCCCTGCCCTTGCGCTTGACGCGGGAGTCGCGGGCCTGGGCCTGGCTATCGCCCGATGGCGGCAAGCTGGCGCTGGCGGCCAATGGCGTCGATGGCGGCGCCTGGTGGCTGAATCTGTCGGGGGGTTGCGGGCCTTGACTGGCAGGTACGATCGACAGTTTTATACCACCGAGTTCACCGAGGACACAGAAGTAAACGCAAGTAAGTCGTGCAAAATCTGCCGGGCATTTTGAAGCAAGAGTGGGCGAGCCACCGGCTCGCCTGTACACCAAGTCTCCTCTTTTGCCGTAGGGGCGAGCCTTGGCTCGCCCGCATGTATGTCGCAAAAGACGATGCGCATTTTTCAATTACTTACTTGAGTTTACTGAGGAACGCCATAACTGAATGAAGTGCGTGAGATGAAGCAACTACGCTTATGCCAATAGCTTTCCAAGTGGAGAAAAGAAATGACCAAACATTACGACGCCATCGTCATCGGACTGGGCGGGATGGGCAGCGCGGCGCTGTATCATCTGGCGAAACGCGGACTGAAAGCCTTGGGCATTGAGCAATTCGACGTCCCGCACAATCTGGGTTCCTCCCACGGCATTTCGCGCATCATCCGACTGGCCTATTACGAAGACCTGTCTTATGTGCCTTTGCTGCGCCGGTCCTACGCGCTTTGGGACGACTTGGAGCGCGAATTCGGCGAGCAGCTCTTCTTCCGGACCGGCAGCATCGACATGGGGCCGGAAGCGAGCGAGGTCTTCAGCGGCAGCTTGCGCAGCTGCCTGGAAAACGACTTTGAGCATGAAGTCCTGAACAGCGCCGAACTGCGAGCGCGCTTCCCCGGTTATCGCATGCCAGCGGAGACGATGGCGGTTTTTCAGCCGAATGGCGGCCTGCTGGCGCCGGAGCGCTGCATCAGCGCGCATGCCGAACTTGCTGCCGTCCGCGGCGCTGCTGTCCAAACGGGCGAACGCGTCCTGGGTTGGGATTTGCTCCCGGATGAGCGCGTCGAAGTCAGAAGCGATCGCGGCGTCTATCGCTGCGAGAAACTAATCATTTGCGGCGGCGCCTGGGCCAACAAGCTCGCCCCCGAGCTGGACGGCATCGCCATCCCCGAGCGTCAGGTTTTGATCTGGCTTCAGCCCAAGCGGCCGGAATGGTTCGGCCTGGAGCGCTTTCCCGTCTGGAATGGCCAGGTCGAAGAAGGGCGCTATTACGGTCTTCCAGAGTTCAATCCGAGCGGGCGCACGCCCGGCATGAAGCTGGGCCGTTACCACCATCGCGGCGAAATCTGCGATCCCGATACGGTCGACCGGGGCGTCTACGCGGAAGATGAGGCGCTGCTGCGCGCCTTCGCCGAGCGTTATTTCCCCGATGGCGCGGGCGCGACTCAAGACATGGTCGTTTGCATGTTCACGAACACACGTGACGAACATTGGATCTTGGATACCTTGCCCGGCGCGCCGCAGGTATCGGTCGCCGCCGGCTTCAGCGGGCACGGCTTCAAGATGGCAAGCGCCATCGGCGAGGTCATGGCCGACCTGGCGCAGCATGGCGCGTCGCGTCAGGACATCGCCTTGCATCGGCTGGCGCGGCTGAAGGCCCCGGCGAAAGGTTGAGGCAAATGAAGACGATCGGCTTGATCGGCGGTTTGAGCTGGGAAAGCAGCAGCGAGTATTACCGCATAATCAACCAGGAAGCGCAGAAGCGGCTGGGGGGCGTCCATTCGGCTGATTGCCTCATGTACTCTTTCGACTTCGCCGAGATTGAGGCTTTGCAAGCGGCGAGCGATTGGGAAGCGGCGACGGCTCTGATGCTGCGGGCGGCTCAGAAGCTGGCGCGGGGCGGCGCGGATTGCATTGTCATTTGCAGCAATACGATGCACCGAATGGCCGAGGAAATCGAGGCGGCGCTGGACCTGCCTCTGATCCACATCGCCGATGCGACGGCCACGGCGATCCTGGCCGATGGCTATCACAGAGTGGGTTTGCTCGGCACGCGCTTCACCATGGAGCAGGACTTTTACAAGGGGCGGATGATCGAGCGCTGCGGCCTGGATGTGATCACACCGGACGCGGCCGGACGCGAAACTGTGCATCGCATCATATATGAGGAACTCGTGCGCGGAATCATCAAGGCCGGCTCCCGCCGGCAATATCAAGAGGTGATACAAGAATTGGAGACGGCCGGCGCGGAGGCGGTCATCCTGGGCTGCACGGAGATCGGCTTGCTCATCAAACCGGGAGACAGCGCTTTGCCGAGCTACGATACGACGGCGCTGCACGCGCTGGCGGCGCTGGATTGGGCGCTGAAGAACTGAGCCGGCGGATCCGCCCGATGCGTAAAACAGAATCGAAATTGGGCGTTTCAGCGAAACGCCCCTACCAACACGTCGGTATTTGAAGAAATTCAACCGGCTTCGATACAGTACGCTGTCCCGCCCTGTTTGAACAAATCCTCCGGACGTGCTAGTCTATGCCTGCTTGGTGATGGGGCTCAGTTTGAGCCAACGCCAAACTGGAACAACAAGATTCGGGAATCAATTGGACATGAATGCAGGTGATGCGATGGCGGAAGACAAAGGAAACACGAAAGCGCTGCAAATGAGCGCGGCGGCGGCCTCTGACGAGAAGTCGCGGATCACGCTGCCGAACAAACATGACATACAGTTTATGGAAGACGCAAGAGGCGAGCCGGCGCAGTCGATGGCGGGCTTCAATCCCCGTTACAAGGACATTGTCGATTATATTATCGGCGTCACGCACGAGATTTGGGAAGAGCATGGCATCGGCAAGCTCTACGACTATTACGCCAATACCGTGCGTATGCACACCGCGAGCGGATTGCGATTTGGCCGCGATGCGGTCATCGCGGCGACGATCGAATCGCAAGCCTCTTTTCCCGATCGGCGTCTGTTCGGCGAAGAAGTGATTTGGGGCGGCAACGATGTTGACGGGCTGTATTCATCGCATCGGCTGCGGCATGAGGGTACGAATCGCGGTTGGACGCCCTACGGTCCGCCGACGGGAAAACGCGTCAGTTATCGCGCTATCGCCGATTGTTACTGCTTGCGGAATATGGTGGTCGAAGAGTGGATCTCCCGCGATGAATTGCTGCTGGTCATGCAGTTGGGCCTGGACCCGTTGCAAAAGGCGAAAGAGATGGTTGCCAAGGAAAAGGACAGCGATTTGCCTTTGGGAATCGCCGGCGAATTTGAGCGCCGGGTCGGCCAATTGCCGCCCGAACCCTGGCCTGAATCGCAATCCGATCAATTTGATCCGGAAGATTTCATCGGACGTATGATGCATGAGATCTGGAATTGGCGACTGTTGAACAAAGCGCGCGAATATTATCATGAGAACTTCGTCTTTGAAGGACCGTCTCGGCGCGCTTTTAAGGGCATCGGCGACTTCCAAGCCTATGCGCTTTCCCTGCTCTCCCCCTTCCCCGATTTGGCCATTCACTGCGATCACTTCTGCCACGTTGGCGATGAGCGGGCGGGCTACCGGGTCGCGACGCGCTGGACGCTGAGCGGGACGCATACCGGTTATGGAATCTATGGCGAACCGACGGGCAATCCGATTCGGCTTCTGGGCTTCAGCCACCATCTGATTGTCGATGGCCGCGTGCAGAGCGAATGGACGCTCTTTGACGAATTTGTCCTGCTGAAACAGATCTATGCCTAACTTCAACTCGGCGCAGCGCGCGGCCGGTTGGCGCAGCGCCCCAACAGCTTGCGGATGGGCCCAAGCGGTATCGGCGCAGAAAAGGCAAGAGCGATTTGATGGCTGAGCGCAGCGACAAGTATTTCACCGCGTCATTTCAGTACAGTCCGATCAATCAGGTCGAAAATATAGCCAACAAGCGCCGGGTCATGGCGATCATGCGGGCCTTGGCTGAAGCGCCGCTTGCTGAGCTGCCGGAGGCTGCGGCCTCTGGTTACGCCGGGGACGTCGCCCTGCATGTGACCCATCCGATCAACGAACTCAGCGGTTCGCAAGCGGCCTTGGCGCAGCTCTGGCTGCCGCTGCGGCGGGCGCTGCCGGATATGGAGCGGCGCGAAGTTTTTGTGGCGGGCGGGCGCTACCGCGAGGGCAACTGGATCGCCTGCATGGGGCACTATTTGGGCAACTTCGAGCGGGACTTGCTGGGCATTCCGGCGACGCGGGGCCTAGTAAACCTGCGCTTTTGCGAGGGCCACGAACTGCGGGACGGCCGGATCATAACCAGCTATGTCTTCCTTGATTTTCTGGATCTGATGCGCCAAGCCGGCTATTGGCCGCTGGCGCCGAGCCTGGGCCGGGAGATGCGTTGGCTGCCGCCGCGCACCCTGGATGGCCTGATCTTGACGCCGCAAGACGAAGCGCGCTCCAAGCGGACAATCGAGTCAATCCTGAAGATGCATGCTGCCCTGGGCTATTACAGCGGGGAAGCGCCGACGCGCGAAGTGCTCGACGAGATGGAGCAGGCCAAGCACTGGCATCCCAACTTTATCTGGTATGGACCCGCGGGCATTGGCACATCACGCGGTCAGCAACGTTATGAGGATTACCACCAGATCCCCTTCCTCGTGGCCTTTCCCGATCGGGCCGGGTCGGCCCAAGGGCATTTCATCCGCATCGGCGATGGCTATTACGCGGTCACCGGCGGCTGGGGTTACCTGGAGGCGACGCACAAGGGCGGCGAATTGTTTGGGGCGCCGCCGACCGGCAAGCGAATCAAGATGCGGGTGATGGACTTTTACCGCTGTGATGACGAGACAATCGTGGAGAACTGGGTGCCGATTGATGTGCCGCATATTCTGCTGCAGATGGGCGTGGATGTTTTTGGACGCATGCGGCATCAGTTTCGGCAGCGGGAGGCGAGCAGCGCAAGCGAATGGCTGGTGGGTGAAGCGTAGATAAGACGTTTTGCCACCGAGGACATCGAGTGATTTGAGGGCACGGAGAAACTGTAGTAGTGCCAGCAAAGTAGGAAGATGCCGGAATCAAGTCGGCTGTAGGGGCGACATTGTATGTCGCCCGAATAGTCACAATTTCATCATCGGGCGATTCACAGAATCGCCCCTACCTTATCCCATAATCTGTCGCATTTCTTTATGGGAAACACTGAGAACAATATACGATGAAGGGACGGAGATGGCGGAGTCGATTCATAACCGGAACAAGGCGCGACTCGGGCGATTTCGCGAGGCCCTTTACAACTGCGATGCCGGCCGGCTGCGCAGCCAACTGGATGAGGTGTTCGCGGCCGATTGCGCTGTGCATTTGGCCCATCCGCTGGAAGATCTGGTTGGCGCGGCCGGGCTCTACGACGGGGCCTATGCGCCGCTGCTGGAGGCGCTGCCGGATCTGGAGCGGCGCGATTATATCCTCATGGCGGGCGAATCGCAGGGCGCGCACTGGGTAGGCTGTTGCGGGCATTATATGGGCGTTTTCGAAAAACCCTGGCTGGATATTCCGCCGACAAAGCACTTGATCGCCATGCGTTATCACGAGTTCTTCCGCTTCGATGCCGGCCAGATTATAGAGATGCAAGCGCTTTGGGATATCCCGCAGCTGATGATGCAGGCGGGCGCCTGGCCGCTGTCGCCGAGTTTGGCGCCCGATTGGATGGCGCCGGGGCCGGCCAGCGAGGACGGCATCATTACAAGTCCTTACGACGCGTCGCGGTCGCAGGCCAGCCTGGACTGGGTGACAGCGATGCTAAATGCTTTGGGGCGCTCGCCCGAAGGCCGGGAAGCGATGGAGATCGACCGCTACTGGCATCCCAAGATGATGTGGTACGGTCCGGCGGGAATCGGCGCGATGCGGCGGGAGTCAGGTTTTCGCAATTGGCATCAGATTCCATTCTTGAAGGCAATGCCCGACCGCAGCGTCTTGATGGACAAGGGCATCATGTTCGGCGATGGCGATTATGTGGCTTTCACCGCCTGGCCGGGCATGGGCATGACCATCAGCGGCGACGGCTGGCTGGGCATAGCGCCGGCGAATCAGCAGATTACGATGCGCAGCCTGGACTTTTGGCGCTGCGAGAATGGGCTAATTCGCGAGAACTGGGTGCTTGTGGACCTGCTGCATGTCTACGCGCAGATCGGTGTGGATGTCTTTGAACGCATGCGGGAATTCACGGTCGCGCGGCACGGACGGATGGCTCGATAGGGCTATTGTCACAGAGGCATAGAAGTAGTATCAAGTTAGTCATGCGAATTTCAGCATAAGGTCGATATGTAGGGGCGACGCTGTGTGTCGCCCGTAAATTCGCGCTTGTGTCGGCGGGCGATTCACAGGGTCGCGTAGACACTGACCGTCAATCGCCCCTACACCGTTCTTCAGATTGTTGCATTACTTTCTGATGTTACTGAGGACACAGAGTGGCCAACCTGAGGGTCGCGCGCTTTTCTCCTGATGCAATGGTCCTGTTTCGGGACCGGTCGTGTTTATTGAGGCTGAGCTTCGGGCGGAATGTCGGCGATGAGCGGGTTTTTCCGGTCGCGGCCGGATAGCGCGGGCGCGCTGATGCCCCAATCGATATTGGCTTGGGGGTCGTTCCAGGCGACTCCGAATTCATCGGCGCCGCCGTCGTAATAATTGTTCACAACGTAGATCAGCGTACAGTCGCTGTGGGCGGCGAAGCCATGGGCCACGCCCTCCGGGATGAACAGTCCCATCAGAACCTCCCCACCCAGGTCGATGACGGCGGACCGCAGGTATGTGCTTGAGGAGCGGCGCAGATCGACCAGACCGACGCGGACGCGGCCGCGGGTCACGCACCAGTAATCCACTTGCTTGAAGTGATAATGGAGGCCGCGCAGGACTCCGGCGCCGCTGTCGCTGCGATTGCTCTGCAAGCGATCCCAATTGACGCCCGGGAACCATTCTTTCCGGAAAGTCTCCATGAAGCGGCCGCGCTCGTCGCCGAAGGCCTGCAGGGGCACGGTCATGACGCCCTGGATGGCGACGAATGGCTGGGCGGGCGAGTTGGTCATAACCTGCACCTCTGCTAATTGGCTGTAGCGATCCAGTCGCGCATTAATGTTGCGTTATCTATCAGGCGCCCAGCACGCGATAGGCAAAGCGCAGCATCGTCTCCTGATGCGCGATCTGCTGCTCAGTCTCGAGCGAGCCGTGCCCGGCGTCGAACCAATGCAGCTCGATGGATTTGCCCAGCTCTTTGAGCTTCGTCTCGTAGACGCGCATCTGGCGCGCCGGGCAGCGCGTGTCATTTTCGCCTTGCAGCACGAGGAGCGGGGCGGCGATGTTTTCGGCGTAGGTGATTGGCGAAGCGCGGCGATGGGCTTCCGGCTTTTCGGCGGGGCTGCCGCCGAAAATGCTGCGCTGGTAGCCGCGCAGCGTGCCGGCTTGATCTTCGTACATCAGGCGCCAATCGGCGATAGCGACAATTGCCATGCCGCCGGCCCAGAGATCGGGACATTTGCCCAGCGCTTGCAGGGTCAGGTAACCGCCATAGGATGCGCCGGTTTTGAGAATGGCGTCCGGCTGGGCGATGCCGTTTTCGATCAGCCAGCGCGCGCCGGCGGCCACATCTTGCGCTTCCAGGTCGCCCAGGTTGCCGTCGATGGCATGCTGAAAGTCGTAGCCGAATGTGGTCGATCCGCGATAGTTGAGGCTGAAGAAAGCGAAGCCATGGTCAAGCCAGGCTTGAGCGTCCGGTTTCCAGGTATTGGCTTGAACCGCCG
This sequence comes from Anaerolineae bacterium, assembly GCA_022826865.1. Classification (GTDB taxonomy): domain Bacteria; phylum Chloroflexota; class Anaerolineae; order Aggregatilineales; family Phototrophicaceae; genus UBA6055. The sequence goes on along the minus strand of JAJDUC010000081.1, from coordinate 1,738 downwards.
TCGGTCCGCCATGGGTATGCACGATCGCGGGAAAGGGACCGTCGCCGGGCGGGGTAGCGAGCCAGGCTTGAATCGGACTGCCATCAGCCGAGTCATAGCTGACGGAACGCCAGGGTATCCCGACAGGGACATCTGTTGCCAGATCAATGATATTACGCCGGAATGCGCCCGTCGCCGCATCCAGCTCGACCAGGCGGGTGGGCGCGCTGGAATCGCTTATATGGACCTGCAATCCGCCGTCAGCGACGAAACCGGGCCCCCGGGTCGGCACGCCGGGCGGGATATCCAGGCGCTGGACGCGGCTGGTAGCGACATCACAGACGTAAAGCGCGTGTTCGGCGCGATCGACCTGATGCAGCAGCAGGCGTCCACCCTCGCCCGACCAATCCCAGACTGTCACATCGCCGCTGAATTGATCGGACTGGATATCCTGGCGTTCCTCCTTGAGCGGATTCCAGATGAAAGGGCGATGATGGCCGCTGCGGTTAGAGGCGCCGGCGAAACGCATATCGCCCGGCCGCGGTGAAAAACCGCCCGGGTCGATGCCGCTGCCGGCGCCATCCCAGAGTTCTGCGAGGAGCGCATCCGTCTTCAGGTCGTAGGCTTCCAGCGCGTATTCGGCGACGCCGGTCTTCGCGGTTGAGGCGATGACGGCGATTTCAGCGTCATGCGAAAGGTAGGGCCCCTGTGAAAGCGCGCCTGTGCTATGCGAGAACAAGCGCCTATCCAGCTCGGAGGCAGCGCAGACATGGAAGTGAAAGCCATCGTCATCGACCGCGGCGAAGCCGAGCGCAAGCCCGGAGGCGCTGTCGCTCAGGTGATGCGAGGCGTACTCGGGCAGATCGGGACTGATGTCCTCGGGATCGCCGCCGGTGAAAGGCAGGCGCACATAATGGCCGATTTCGTCGCCGCGCTGATCGCGCAGATAATAAACATATTCGCCATCCGCGGAGAGATGGCCGCGCGAGACGCCGGCCGGGTCCCTTGTCAACGGCGTCAACTGATTGCTCGGCGGCCGCCAGGCGTATAGTTGATAGACGCCGTCCTTGTTGCTGCAGACGAGTCCACGCGTCGGATTCTGCGCGGCGAGGCGGGACCAGGCGATTGAGGGCGCGCGGAAGCGCCTTTTCCAGGGGGCGTTGTCACTGAGATCGAGTGGCTTGAGCAAGGCGCGCCTTTCATTTCCGGCATGGTAGTCAGGGAAAACAAGATGATAGATGCTAATCGGGTCGGTATCAATGGAGAGAGCGCCTGGCCGCCGGCGCCCCGTGACGGCGAACAAAATGGCGAAACAGCTCAGAAATTCCAAGATAATCATGCGAAAAAGCGGCATTCTCATTTCTCGGATACTGTAAGGCTTGTCCGGTATCGGTAAAGTCGCTTTCGTTTCGGTCTACCCCCCTCAGTCCCCCCATAGCAATGGGGGGAAGCTCGTTTCAACGGCGAAGCAATACGGTTTTTCTGATGATGCAAGTATCGGTAGCTGCTGTATAGAAGCCAGTACGCGCTACGCTAGCTCCCCTCCCCGAAGCATCGGGGAGGGGCCGGGGGCGGGGTTGAAAAATCCGCGCCAGCATCATCCAGTACCGGACAAGCCTTGTAAGGCTTGTCCGGTACTAACAGATGAGAGTCGCCATCGCTCCGTCTGCTCGTCCACACTGCCGATTGAATAGGATGGCGATGTTATAGGCAGCAGTTTTGGCGGCTATTCTTGCGAGCATGCCGAGTTCACTGTGGG
>JAJDUC010000012.1 GCA_022826865.1 Anaerolineae bacterium | reverse complement strand
AGTCATGCGAAATTCAGCATAAGTCAGCATAAGGTCGATAGGTAGGGGCGACACTGTGTGTCGCCCGAAAATTCGCGCTTTTGTCGGCGGGCGACCGAATCGCCCCTACACCGTTCTTCAGATTGTTGCATTACTTTCCTGATGTTACTTGTGTCCTTTGTGCTTTGTGGTGAAGTTGATATTGGTTCATTGGAATGTCAACCGACTTCGATACACTACCGATGGCGCTATGGATTGAAGTTGGCTCGTCCAGGGACTAGAATCGTAGCGATTGGCCGCCCGCGGATTAGAACGCCCATGCCCAACAGAGCGCACCATGAAATCAATCGGCTGTCCTGGAACGAAGGTACGAAAGCCCACAATAGCCACAAAGGCGACCAGGCGGCCTTTTTTCGCGCCGCCGGCTCGACGCTTTTTTCGGAAGAAGTCGCGCTTTTGGGCGATATCGCCGGTAAGTCCTTGCTGCATCTGCAATGTAACAGTGGTCAAGATTCCCTCAGTATTGCGCGTCACTTGCGCGCGATTGTCACCGGCGTAGACATCAGCGACGAAGCCATTCGCTTCGCCCGGCAGCTGTCACGCGATAGCGGCATTGGCGCGACCTTTATACGCGCGGACATATACGATTTCTTTCTCGAGCAACAATCGCGCTTCAATATCGCCTTTTCTTCATACGGCGCGGTTTGCTGGCTCTCCGATCTGGCGGCCTGGGGCAAGGGAATTGTCGGCTGCCTGCGGCCCGGCGGGCGTTTCATTCTAGTTGATTTTCATCCGGCCCTTGACATGTTCGACGAAGATTGGCGTTTAAGACATGAATACATGGGCGGCATCTCTCGCGAATACGAGTCCGGCGTGGGCGATTACGTGGCTCTGACCGGCAGCGCCGCCGAAATCGCAGAACTACAGCCGGGCGTGTCGGATTTTCACAATCCCTATCCTGGGGTCGAATATCAATGGGGCATTGGCGACATAGTCATGGCGCTCCTCGACGCCGGCTTGACCCTCAGTCATTTGCGCGAGTACAACTATTGCAACGGATTCAAGCCGATTCCCGACATGCGCGACTTGGGCCAGCGCCGTTACGGCCCGCCGGGAGAGGCGCCGCGCAACGTTCCATTGATGTTCAGCCTGGTCGCTGAGTTGAAGACGTGAGCGCCAACTCGAGCGCGCCGACCTCTAATGGCGCGCAGGCATTGGGGCGCAGCCTCTTTGGATTCGCGCTTCTCGCCTGGCTGCCTATGGCCGTGGCTTGGCTGCTGCTCTTGGCCTCGCCGGCATCTCCCGACGCTGCATACGAGCAATTGCGGCGCGCCGCGATCGTCGCCTGCGGCCTTGCCTTGGCAATTGCTTTCGCAGGCATGATCGGCGTCTACCGATTAAGCGGTGGTGACTCGCTGCGCATCGCCGGCCGAATCGCAAGAGCCTTTGGAAACCGCTGGCTCTGCCTGGCCCTGTTTTTTGCGCTGATCGAAATCAACATCATTGGGGCGGTCCTCCTGCCCGACATCGCGTCGGCCATCACGAATCCCGGGCGGTTTCTCTTCTTCTGCTGGACGCTTCTGCTTGGCGGCATCCAACTCACTCTGCATTGGCGCGCTGTAAGCGCCGCCGCTGATCGCTACAGCGGGATTTCAGCCATGTTCGGCCTTATCATTGCGGTCGGGATTATGGTCGCCCTCCTCTTTCTCTTTTCAAATCAGCTGCTCATGCGGTTCGGCATTCAAGGGCGTTTGCGCGGCGTCCTGGATTACCGCAAGCTTGCATTTGTCGATGACGGCTCCATGCCATCGTCACAGCAATTCTGGGCAGAGCAAGCACGCGCTCGCGTGCGCTGGCTGCCGTATAGCTATTGGACGGTCGAGCCAATCGCGGGCGACTATGTTAATGTCAACGCTGATGGTCTGCGGCGGACAGTGCAATACGCGCCGGATGAGACGGCGCCGCGCATTTACTTTTTTGGCGGCTCAAGCATGTGGGGCGAGGGTGCCCGCGATGCCCACACGATTCCGTCGCAGTTGGCGAAGCTGCTTGCCGATAGCGGTCTTCCTGTAGCAGCGCAAAACTACGCGCAGACGGGATACGTCAGCGCCCAGGATCTGATCCTGTTCCAGTCGCAGTTGGCCCGGGGCAATATTCCTCGGCTCGCCCTGTTCTATCAGGGCTTCAACGATGTTTTTTCCGCCTGGCTCCAGGGCCTGGTTGGCATCCCCTTGCGCGAGAGCCAACGCGTCAGCGATGTCGAAGCGGGGCGACTCTTGCGCAGCGGACTGCCTGTCCTGCAATTGCCCGCCGCTGATCTCCGCCAATACGATTGGAGCCTGGTTGCGGAGACCGGGTCGACGGCCGAGGCGATCGCCGAAAGCTGGCTGGCGAACCGGCGCTTGATTCGCGCCGCGGCCAATGAATTTGGCGTCTCCGTCCTGTTTGTCTGGCAGCCGGCGCTATTCGCCAAAACCGCGCTGACACCGACGGAAGCGAATATCCTGGCGCAGCTTGACCAAGAGCTTCCGGGCTTCATCGAGCTTTACCGCGATGTGACTGCGATTCTGCGGGATAAGGCCCTGGCCGAGGGCTGGACTGACCTGACTTTTCTCACCGATGTATTCCGCGATCACAGCGGCGAGATCTTCTTTGATCGCGTTCATATCAATGAGGTCGGCAATATGATCGTAGCTCAGACGCTTTTGGAAGATCTGGCGACGGCGCTTCGGGCTTTTTGATTCAAGCTTGATCGGGCATGCGCGTGTCTTCGTCCACCTCCGCCATCAGCCGCTGCGCATCCGCTCTCATGCCCGCGTCCAGCGCGAAGTCATGGCTGAAATAGACGGATTCGGGAAAGCGGTAATTCCAGGCCCGGTAAAAGTCGGCGCGGCGCTCGTCTCGGCTCAGATTGCAATCGAATCTTACGAGATAGCCGTTATCCAGTCGGCGGTCATGTCCGTGCTGAATATGTGAAAGTCCCCAAGTGACGCCGCGTCCATCAGCGCTGTCTCTGAATGCGTCCGGAACAAAGGGCCCGGCCGCGACCGGCGGCGCCGTGACCTTGCCGACCACTTCAAAATTGAGGCCGTCCGCGGCGAATTGCACGGTATTTTTTTCCGGACCTTCGTGGCTGGTGATGGCGACGATGCCCTGGCGATAGGGGTACAAAAATGTCTCGTGACCGCTGTTGGTCAGCGGATTCAAGGGCGACTTCTTGAATGGTCCGCGCGGATGGTCGGCGGTCGCCAGGCCCCAACCAATGCCGAGATCGTGGCGGTAAGTTCTGCCGAATTGCACACCTTTATAGAATAGCCAGATTTTTCCCTTGTACACAAGGACGTAGGGATCATGCAGTTTATGCGAATCCCATTCGCCATAGCTGTGTATGGCATCGGCATCATCAGCGTCCCCCTTGAATTGGCCGCGCCGGCCGGGTTGCAGCAGCGGCCGATCCAGCTTGGTCCAGGGACCGTTGGGCGAATCAGCCCAGGCCAGGCCAATCTGATGCAAAGAGCGGTGCTTCCAGACACCCTGAATGACCTGGTAGTAGAGATAATATTTGCCCGCGTGCACCATAATATCGGGTGTAAAAACCGCGCGATCGTCAAAGGCGCCTTTGTGACCGCGAGTGACGGCCGGGCCGCGCTCCCGCCAATGAAAACCATCGGTCGAGGTCGCGTGCCAAATGTCCGCCATATCCCAGTCCCAAGCCGGGCGCGTCTCACTTGCCTCGGCAATGCCGCGCCAGGTTTCAGCGGTTTGACGCCGCGAATACCAGACGTGATACATGTCGCCGACTCGGATCACTTTAGATGGATCGCGGCGCGTCACGCCCGCTTCCTTGCCGATGCCGCCGATGCGCGAGTATTTGAAGGCGGAGAAAAACTCGCTGGCCCCGTCCTTGTATACGCCGTAGGTATCGTAAACGCGCTGCATCGCCGGACTGATCGGCCGGTCTGGTTGTTCTTCGGCAGGTCGCTCCGGCTCGCTCTTGTAGGTGAGGGGCCTCATATTCGCTTGGTTCAGCGCCAGATCCGCGGAGAAATATACCTCTTCCGGATAGCGCAGATTGCTGCCGCGAAAGCCGGGCCGCTCCAGATCGCGGCGCAGATTGCAGTCGAAACGCAAGATATAAGAATTGCCGGTCTTCATTTCTTCGGTGGCGATATGCGCAAGTCCCCAGGTGATGCCGGCGCCATCGCGGCTGTCGCAATAAGAATCAGGCGCGAAGGGGCCGGCGGCCAGAGGCGGCAAGAAGACATGCGCCACGACCTCAAAGTTGAGACCGTCGGCCGCGTATTGAATGCTGTCTTTCTCCGGCCCGTCGTGGCCGCAAATCGCCAGCAAGCCGTCGCCGTACGGGAAGAGACAGGTCTCGTGACCGCTGTTCGTGACTGGATTCAACGGGGACTTGACAAAGGGCCCTTCCGGCTGATCGGCGATGGCGACGCCCCAGCCGATGCCGCGCGAATACCTTGTCGTCCAGCCCATCGGCTGGCCCTTGTAATAGAGCCAGTATTTGCCCTGGCGACGCAGGATGAAGGGATCATGCACTTTGTGGCTATCCCAGTCGCCATAATGCCGTACTTCATCCGAGTCGTCGTCGCCCAGCCACTCGCCCGCTTCGCCCGGCGCCAACACTGGCGCTTCAGCGCGCTGCCAGGGGCCGTCCGGCGACCAGGCCCAAGACATGCCTATGGTATTGCGCGTCCGCGTCCGATATGGGTAGTCCACCGCTTGGTAATAAAGATAAAACTTGTCGCCGGTCATCAGCACATCGGGCGTGAAGACCGAGCGACAATCGTAGGCGCCTTCCGGGCCGCGCCCAACGGCGATGCCCTGTTCCTCCCAATGGAAGCCGTCACGGGATGTCGCGTACCAAATCTCGGCCAAATCCCAATCGAAGACCGGTGTGTCCCAGGTTTGCGCGCGATTTGGCGGTTTGTTGCGATGGTCGCGGTCCTTCGCCGTCTTGCGTCGGGTATACCAAACATAATATGTGCCATTGATGCGCAGCACCGTTGTGGGATCGCGCCGAGTGACGCCCGCTTCCTTGCCGATGCCGCTGACTGGGCTGTATTTGAATGTCGTGTAGAATTCATTGGTGGAATCCTGGAAGCGGCCCCATTTGTCATACAGGCGCGCTGTCGCGGCGCTTAGCGGCCGATCGTCCGGTTTCTCGAGGCCCGGCTCGCCCGGCAGCGGCGGCCGCTTGTTCATAACCTTGTTCACGAGGCATTGTCCTCCATTATCATGGCCGCCGCCTTCTCGCCGATCATGATGCAAGGCGCGTTGGTGTTGGCGTTGATGATATGCGGCATGATCGAGGCATCGGCGACGCGCAGGCCCCCGACGCCGTGTACCCGCAATCTCTCATCGACTACGGACATATCGTCATTGCCCATCTTGCAGCTTCCGACCGGGTGATAAATAGTGGTGGCGAATTCACGTATGTAATGGATCAATTCCGCATCGTCTGTGACATGATCGCCAGGCAGAAATTCGACGCCGCGGTATCTATCAAAGCTGGCTGTGGCGGCAATCTGGCGCCCCAGCTTGAGGCCCTGCAGCAGCACTTGAACATCGTCCGGGTGCTCAAGGCAGGCCAAGTCGATCAGGGGCGGCGCGAGCGGATCGTCCGAACCCAGCTTGAGTTCGCCCGCGCTCTGTGTATTCACCATGCCCACGAGAATCGTGAATCCGTGGCCTTCGGGTGTTTCCAAGCCATGGCGGACGAACCAGCCCGGTCCGAAGTGGTATTGCAACTCCGGCGCCTGCGCCGCCCGATCCAGCCTGACGAAACCGCCGGATTCGCCCATGTTCGATGTGAGCAGGCCCATGCGCTCCCGTTCATAGCGCTCAAGCTGTTCCGGCGCGTCCCGGTCCTCAAGGCTGATCGGCATTGTACAGTGGTAGGCGAGCGGGACTTGAATGTGGTCCATCAAGTTTTTGCCGACACCGGGCAAATCCAGCAGCGGTCGGATGCCCGCTTCCAGGAGCTGGTCCGCCGGTCCGATGCCCGATAACAACAGCAATTGGGGGGAATTGATCGCGCCGGCGCAGACGATAACTTCCTTGTTGGCCCGCGCCTCCTGAAGTTCGCCCTCGCGCAAGAACTCTACGCCGATGCAACGTCTCTCCGCGATAATGAGCCGCGTCGCTTGCGCGAAGGGCAGGGCGGTGAAGTTGCTTCGTTCCAGCGCCGGACGAAGGTAGCCCACCGCGCTGCTGTGGCGCTGTCCCCGCTTCTGCGTGACCTGATAAAGCCCGAACCCTTCTTGTTCGCCGTCATTGAAATCAGCGTTGGCTGCGAATCCCAACTCGAGCGCGCCGGCCACAAAAGCCAGGCTAAGTGGATTGGGATCCTGCGGATCGGCCACATTAATCGGACCGCCTGTTCCATGATTCGCCGATTCGCCGCGTTCTTGATGCTGCATCTTCCGAAAATAAGGCAGGACATCGGCGTATGACCAGCCGGCGTTGCCGCGCGCCGCCCAACGATCGTAGTCGGAGGGATGACCACGCTGATAAACCATCGCGTTCATTGAGCTGGTGCCGCCGTAAACCTTGCCACGCGGCACATATTCGCGCCGTCCATTCAGACCCGGCTGCGGAACCGTCGCGTAATCCCAATCGACTTCGCTATGAAAGAGTTCGCTGAATCGCGCCGGAATCTGGATGTCGCGCGCGCTATCCGGACCGCCCGCTTCCAGGAGCAGCGCCGATGAACCGCCGTCCTCGCTGAGCCGCCCGGCGACGGCCGCCCCGGCCGAGCCCGCCCCAACGACGATGTAATCCGCAACAAGCATGTCGCGCGCCCCCAAGTCAAGACGCCAATGGCCGGCAGGTGCAGCATGACCAGGCAATTGACGTCGAGTTGTCTATTGTCTACAATCTACAAATTATACAGTAAACGGCTCTGGCCAACAATTTGCATGAAAATCTATCGCTGATGATTTTGGGAGGAAACATGTGCGATTGCAGCGATTCCAGTTCAGCCTTCCCCGCCCGTTTGCCGCTGGAAAAGCCTAGCGACCGGCCGCTCAGCGCGGCCACGCAGCGGCTTTATGATATGTGGACGCCGCAGCAGGACACTGGCAATCCCTTTTATACCACCTTTCGTTATTCGCCAGTCACCGGCATCGGCAAGGACCATTCCGAGCTTTCGGTGTCGCGCCGCGATCCATCGAAGGTGCTAAAAATCGGCGATACCTATTATGTCTGGTATACGCGGCGGCGCACGAAGTTCATGCCGGTCGGGCGTTTTAACATTGACCAGGCCAACGAGGAAACCCCGGTTGTCGATTGGGATCTGGCCGATATCTGCTACGCGACATCCAAAGATGGCTTCGATTGGGTGGAGCAGGGGGTGGCGGTGCCGCGCGCGCCAAAGGGCAATTATGGCGATCGTTCGCTTTCCACGCCGGACATTCTTGTTTTCCGCGGCCGCTACTACCTGTATTATCAGTGCTTTACAACGATGTGGCGCCAGCATGATTGCGTCAATGTCAGCATGGCTTGGGCGGATTCCCCGGACGGTCCCTGGACGCGCCTGGATAAACCGGTGGTGTATCAGGGCGCCGAGGGAGAATGGGACAGTTGCGCCATCCACGATCCATTTCCGCTGGTCTACAAAGGGAAAATCTGGGTCTATTACAAAGGCTCGCCGGCGGATAAATCGCCCGGCAACCTGCTGCGCGCCCAAGGCGTGGCGATAGCCGACCAGCCGGAAGGCCCATATCGAAAATCCGAACTTAATCCGGTGACCAATTCCGGGCATGAAACGATGTTATGGCCCTATGAAGATGGGATCGCCGCTTTGTTGATCCAGGACGGTCCGGAAAAAGATACGATACAGTTCGCGCCGGATGGCTTGAATTTCGCGCCCAAAGCCCATGTGCAGCTTTCGCCGCATGCGCCCGGCCCCTTCTGCCCGGACGCCTTCGCTGACAACGGCGATGGCCGCGGCATCACCTGGGGCCTCAGCCACATCATCCCGCAAACAGGCAATTCAAATAAGGGGCTTTACCTGGTTCGCTTCGACTGCGACCTGTCGCGCGCTAGTCAACGGCCTGAATTCAAAGGCAGCAACATCCACTGGCATGAAGATACATTCTTTCAGCCCGCGACTTTGCTGCCCGAGGCCTGGCGGGAGCGTATCCTGAATGAGCAGGCCGATTTCGACCAGCCCACTATCGGCGCCTGAGATTGGACAGAAGTATACGCAAGTAAGTCGTGCGAAATTCAGCATAAAGTCGATACGTAGGGGCGACACTGTGTGTCGCCCGAAAATCGCGCTTGTATCGGCGGGCGATTCACAGAATCGCCCCTACACTGATCTTCAGATTGTTGCATTACTTTCCTGTTGTTACTGAGGAAGGTCCATGACTGAACGGCTGCGAATCAGCGGCCCATCCAGCCGCCGTCGACCACCAGAATCTCGCCGTTGACATAATCAGACGCGGCGGAAGCCAGGAAAACCGCCGGACCCTTGAAGTCATCCGGGTTGCCCCAACGCCCGGCCGGGATGCGTTCCAAAATGGCCTGGTAGCGCTCCGTGTCGTTCTGCAGCGCTTCAGTGACATCTGTTCGCACATAACCGGGGGCGATGGCGTTGACCTGGATGCCGCGCCCGGCCCATTCGTTGGCGAGCGCCTTGGTGAGCTGCCCGATGCCGCCCTTGCTGGCGGCGTACCCAGGCACGGTGATGCCGCCTTGAAAAGTCAAGAGCGAGGCGGTGAAGATGATCTTGCCGCTGCCGCGCGCCAACATCCCTTTGCCGATTTCGCGGCTGAGCACAAACTGGGCGTCGAGGTTGATGGCGATAATGCGGTCCCAGTACTCGTCCGGGTGGCGCTCGGCCGGTTCGCGCAAGACCGTACCGGCGTTGTTGACCAGGATGTCGATATCCGAATGATCGGCCCGGACTTCCTCGACGAAGTCGTAGATAGCCGCGCGGTCCGCGAAATCGCAGCGATAACCGGCGAAGCCGCGTCCCAGCGCCCGCGCCTCGTTTTCGATGTCGCTCCCGCTTTTTTCGAGTGTGGCGCTGACGGCGATAATGTCGGCGCCGGCTTCAGCCAATGCGACCGCCATCGCCTTGCCGATGCCGCGACGGGCGCCGGTTACCAAGGCGGTCTTGCCATCCAGTCGAAATGATTCGAGCGCATTCATTTAGAGCTCCAGTAGAATCTTCATCACCCGGCCGCCTTGGTCCATGTCTTCAAATCCGGACTTCAGCGCGCTCAAGGGTCTGATATCGGTAATCAGCTCATCCAGCGGCAGGGCGCCTGAAGCCGCCACATCAATCGCAGTCTTGAAGTCTTCCGATTCGTAGACGCGCACGCCTTTCAGCCGAAGCTCGCGCCAGAAGAAACGGAACAAATCAAGTTTCGGCTGCTGCGCAAATATCGCCACGATCACCGCCAGTCCACGCGTGCGCAGCAGCTCGGTCATGAGGGAAGCGCCGGCTTGCGAGCCGGAGACTTCAAAGACAATATCGGCGCCAGCGCCATTCGTCCGCTGCATGACAAACTCCAGCAGATCGGTCGCCCCTGGGTTGATCGCGCGCAGGCCAATGCGATTGGCGAGATCTACGCGATAAGGATTGATCTCGGAGACGATGACATCGGCGCCAGCCTGCTGGGCGACCAGGGCCACCAACATTCCGATCGGTCCGCCTCCAATAACCACGACCTGATCGCCGCGTTTCACATCGGCCAGCCGAACATCGTGGCAAGCGACCGCCAGAGGTTCGATCAGGGCGCCGTGCGCCAGCGATAGCTGCGCCGGCATGCGATGCAAGGTATAAGCGGGCACCGTCCAGTAACTTTGGAATGCGCCCGGCGTGTCAATGCCGAGGAAGTTCAAGTTGTGGCAGATGTGGCTGTGGCCGGCCGCGCAAGCCGGGCAGGCGCCGCATGGCGCCAAGGGCATGACGACAACCTTGTCGCCCAATTCATAGTCCTGCGCGCCTTCGCCGACTTCATGCACTGTCCCTGACATTTCGTGGCCCATCACCAGCGGCATGGCGACGCGGGCATCCATGGCGCCATGGAAAATATGCAGATCAGTTCCACAGATTCCGCAATGCGAGATCTTCAGTTGGACCTCGCCCGCTCTTGGCGCGACCATTTCGCCGCGCCCATGCACTATGCTCCGGTTGCCCTCGTAATAGGCTGCTTGCGCCATGATGTATTCCTCTGCTTAGACGGCTGGCGGCTGCTAATAGTTTTGGAACATTTTGGCGCAGTGAAGACGAACGTAGCGATCCGGCCCCGCGTCATTGAATATTGAGTTCCAGCGCCTGGAGCGCCGCCGCGCGGTCGCCCCGTCGGATTGCTTCCAGGATGCGCTCATGCTCGCGGTAGCTTTCCATGATGTCGTCCAGCCGATTGTAATGCATCATCATGCGCATCGCTATCGGCTGCCAGAGCGTGAACATATCCTTGTCGTCGTGGCTCTGTATGATCGCCTGGTGAAAGCGCAGATCGGCATCGGTCAGCGCTTCCACGTCACTGGATTCGCAAGCGAGCTTGATTTCGGAGAGAATATCCGTCCAAAGGGCGATGTCTTCTTCCGTGATTCGCTCGAATATGCTGCCCAGGACGAAAGTCTCGATGGTGCGGCGCAATGCCACAACCAGCGGCCGCACTTCAACGCTTGGGTTTTGCGCAACGCGGACGCCTTTGTTCGGCTCCAGCACCAACAAGCCCTGCTGTGTGAGTTGGCGAAAGGCCTCGCGCACGGGACCGCGGCTGACGCCGAAGCGTTCCGAAAGATCCACTTCTCGCAGCGGATCGCCGGGTTTCAGCTTGCTCGAAAGCACTTCTTGCCGCAAGCGCGCCGCGATCTGTTCTGGCAAAGTACGATAGATTTCAAAGGCTGACATCGGCTCTCTTCACTCTATGTAACGCAGGGGCGGCTGCCAACTCCGGCGCTGAGATTCATGACGGCAGTCGCTCCAGCGGGCGCGTTCATTGCTTCACTGCTTATACGGATCGGCGGCATCGCGCAGGCCGTCGCCGAGGAAGTTGAAGGCGAGCACGGTGACAATGACAAACAGGCCCGGGATTAGCAACCAGGGACTTTGGCTCAAGCTCCGCACATTTTGAGCATCCTGCAGCAGAACGCCCCAACTGACCGCCGGCGGGCGAATGCCGATTTGGAGAAAGCTCAGCGCCGTCTCGGCCAGAATCATGCCGGGAACGGAGAGGCTGAGCACGACAATCAAGAAGCTGGCGAAGGAAGGCAGCAGGTGCTTGACGATGATGTCGATGTCGCCCATGTTGGATATGCGCGCTGCCATCACAAAGTCGGCTTCGCGCAATTCCAGCAGTTTGCCGCGGACGGCGCGGGCCAAGGTCGTCCAGCCGACGGTCGCCAGCACGATCGTGATGCCAAAATAAACCTGAGTGGAACTCCATTCCGGCGGCAGGGCGGCCGCCAGCGCCATCCAAAGCGGTATCTGCGGAATGGAAATGATGAATTCAATGACGCGCTGGATGACCAGATCCACCGTGCCGCCGAAATAACCGGAGATGCCGCCAATCAAACAGCCAAGACAGAAACTGATGATCACGCCGACAAAACCAATCGACAGCGAGATCCGCGCCGCGTGCATCGTTCGCGAGAAGAGATCCCGGCCCAATTCATCCGTTCCGAAGGGGAAAAACAGAGCCGGCTCATCGACTCCCACCAAATGGATATTGCTGTCGATGAGGCCCAGCAGCTTGTAGGGCTGGCCTTCGACAAAGAACTTCAAATGAAAACGCCGCGACCGCAGCTCGCTGTAATTGCGTTGAAGCGTATCCATATCGAGCTCTTGCTTCATCTCGTAAATGAAAGGCACTAGGTGAAACTGGCCGTCCTCATCAATAAAGTAGAGCGTATGCGGCGGCGCTTTGGCATATTTGACATGGCGCTTGTGATGATCGTTGATGGTGTAAAATTCAGCGAATATGGCGATCGAATACAAAAAAAGGACGATAACCAAAGAAAACATCGCCAGGCGGTGGCGGCGGAACTTGCGCCAAATCAGCTGCCTTTGCGACGCCAGAAAATAACTCTCGTCAAAACGAGCCTGCGCGTCTGCTGGTTTGGAGCGGCCTAGGCCGATTCGCTTCAACATCATCGTCCTCGGCTAGCTCGCCGCGCGTTCCATACGGATGCGCGGATCCACCACGACCAGCAAGATATCCGAAACCGTTGTGCCGACGACGGTCAAAATGGTGACGAACATCAAGAGCGTGGCCGTGAGAAAGGTGTCCTGCGTGATCAAAGCGCGATAGAGCATGGGCCCGGCCGTTGGCAGGCCGAGCACGATTGCCGTGATTGTTCCGCCCGATATCAGGGACGGGAAGAGCCAAGCCAGGCTGCTGATGATGGGATTGAGCGCGACGCGCACCGGATACTTGAACAAGAGCTGCGCTTCGCCGACGCCTTTGCTGCGCGCGGTAATGACATATTGTTTGTTGAGTTCATCAAGCAAAGTCCCGCGCAGGACGCGGATCAAACCGGCGGTGCCGCCGGTGCCAATCACGATTATCGGTATCGGCAAATGCAGCAGTAGATCCCCGACTTTCGCCAGATCCCAAGGCGCAGTGATGTACTCGGGCGAGAAAAGGCCGGTCAGATTGAGACCGTAGGCTTTGAAGCCGACGTAGAGCATGATCAGCGCAAGCATAAAATTGGGAATCGCCAGGCCGATGAAACCGATGATCGACACGACATAATCGGCGACGGAATACTGATGCGTGGCGGAATAAATGCCGATGGGAATCGCCACGACGTATGTGAACATCGCGCTGAGTATGGCAATGGTAAAGGTGAGCGCCAGGCGCTCACCGATGATGTCGCGCACCGGCTGCTGCCAATCAAATGAAAAGCCGAAGTCCCCGGTCACCACCTGCGAGATCCACTTGAAATAACGCGCGAAGAGCGGTAAATCCAGCCCGTATTGCCGGCGCAGGTTATCCACTTCTTCGTCGCTAAGATCCTGGCCGGCCTGCTCCAGCCGGCTGATGTAGGTGGAGAGGTAATCGCCCGGCGGCAACTGGATGACCACAAAGGTGACAACGGAGACCATCCACAAAAGAAAGACAAGATAAACCAGGCGCTGTATGACGTAATTTGTCATGGGCAGTTGATGTCGCGGCGGCGGCGCTCAATCAATTCATAATGCCATTATGTCGCCGGTGATGGCTTAGCGCCAATCTTATCGCCAGATTGCCAGATTGTCAACAATGTACACTTGACAATCTTTTGTAAATCCTTCACTTTTGCGTTATTATTGACTTCAGTTCGCACGGCGTCGCCTGTCCGCGTCAACCCATAAAAAGTTGCGCGGAAATTGTCCTGGATTTGAACTTGATCATCAGCCGCGTTGATTCAAAACATTTCCTGCTGCCGCTCAGCCATCCGATGACTGATGCGACGCACGGCAAAATGACGGAATTCGAAGTCGTGGTCGTCCGGCTGGAATCGGAATGCGGACATGTGGGCTGCGGCTATACCTACACTATTGGCCGCGGCGGCGCGGCGATCCGCGCTTTGATCGGCCGCGATTTGAGCCCGCTCCTGGTCGGCGCGGAAACGGATCGAATTGAGCAGATTTGGGACCGGATGTGGCGCTGCGCCCATTATATTGGCCGGGGCGGTTTGGTCTCATTTGCCATGTCGGCTGTCGATATCGCCCTGTGGGACTTGCGCGGACAGATCCAAGGCGTCGCGCTGTGGCGGCTCTTGGGCGGTTTTTCGCCAGAGGTTCGCGCCTACGCCGGCGGCATCGACCTGCAGTTGGGGCCGGACGAGTTGGTGGAGCAGACGCGCCGCAACATTGAAGCGGGATTCCGGGCGATCAAGATCAAGGTGGGGCGCGCGCGATTTTCAGAAGATGTGGAACGTGTGCGCGCCGTCCGCGACTTCATCGGTCCGGATATGCCGCTGATGGTGGACGCCAATATGCGCTACACGGTCGAACAGGCCATCCGCGCGGCCGGCAAGTTCCGCGAATTTGATGTCTTCTGGTTCGAAGAGCCGACAATCCCCGACGATTACAAAGGCATGGCGCGGATTGCCAGCGAAGGCGGCCTGCCGATCGCGGCCGGGGAGAACCTGCACACGCTCTACGAGTTTCGCCATACGCTGGAGCTGGGCCGGGTTGCATTCCCGGAGCCGGATGTCTCGAACATCGGCGGCATCAGCAATTGGATGCGCGTGGCAAATCTGGCCTATGCGCATAATTTGCAGGTGACGTCGCATGGCGTGCACGAATTGCATTTGCATCTTCTGGCGGCCATACCCAATGCCTCCTATTTGGAGGTGCACAGTTTTGGCCTGGAGCGCTTCATCACAAATCCGCCGGAGTTAAGCGAAGGCCGAATGCGCGCTCCCGATCGCCCGGGGCATGGCGTTGAATTCGACTGGGACCGGATGAGCGAATTCGAGGTGACATGAATGATTCTCGATTGCCTGCCGCAATTGACGATGCGTTTTAACGTTTTAAGACGATGTGGCTTTTATGAAAGCTGATGCGGGCGGACCCGCATGTCGGGCCACCTGGCGAACTCGGTCGCGTCCCGCGGAAGGCGCTCTCGAAAGGAGGACACTTGAAAAGAAATCTTAGTCCGGTTAACGCGCAAATGTGTGACATATTTGGGAGGCAAAAACCCATGAAACGATTCACCTTTTCTTTGTTCTTGATCATTAGCCTGGTCTTGCTGTCCGGCGCTGCCTTGTCGCAAGACATGAGCGAAGGCGACCTGGTCTATCCATTCCAGTATTCCGGTCTTGATGCTTACGCGGCGGCCAGCGGCAATACCATCAGCAGTTGGGGCGAGGCGCCCATGTTGGCCGAGCTCGTGGCCGCGGGCGAGTTGCCGCCGATCGAGGAGCGCTTGCCGGCGAATCCGGTTGTGGTGCAGCCGCTGGAACAGGTAGGCGTATACGGCGGCGAGTTGGCCGGCCCTACGACCAACCCGACTTGCTGCGGCTGGGATGTGCTGGAGATGCGTTTGCAGAAACTGCTCACCATTGACACCGATTTGACCAGCATCATCCCCAACATCGCCGAATCTTACGAAGTTTCGGACGATCAGACGACCTTCACCTTCACGATTCGCGAAGGGCACAAGTGGTCGGACGGCCATCCCTTTACCACTGAAGACTTCCGCTTCTACTTCGAAGATGTGCTGGGCAACTCCGACATTACGGCCAACATCGGCGGTCCCTGGGGCTTTGAAGGCGCATTGCCTCAGGTCGAAATAATGGATGAGACGACCATTCGCCTCACCTATCCGGAAGCGCGCCCGACGCTAATTATTGCGGTCGGCAGTGAAGTGGGGAACCGCGGTTTCCGCCCGGCGCACTACTTCCAGCAGTACCATATCGACTACAACGAAGACGCCGATGCGCTGGCCGATGAGCTGGGCTTTGATGGCTGGGTGCAGATGTTCAACGCTAAGATGACGCCTTACAACTTCACCTGGAATCTTGGCGCGGAGACGGATGCCTACGCGCCGACGCTGAATACCTTCGTCTTCACCGGCGAGGACACCTTCGGCAACAAGCATTACGAGCGCAATCCCTATTTCTTCAAGGTCGATATCGAAGGCAATCAGCTTCCCTATACCGATAGCCTGCGCCGCATCCTGGTCGAGGACCTGCAAGTGCAAGACCTCAAGGGCATCGCCGGCGAATACAGCCACTATGGCTGGGGCACGCTGCTGAGCTACCCGACCTATCGCGAAAATGAAGAAGCCGGCGGTTATCGCACGGCGCTGGCGGAATACAGCCGCGGCAACGAATACTCGATCATGTTCAATTTCACGACCGAGAATCTGCCGCTGCGGGAAATCTTCTGGGACAAGCGCTTCCGCCAGGCGATGTCAGTGGCCATCAACCGCGACGAGATCAATGAGCTGGTCTACTTTGGCTTGGCAAATGCCCAACAGACCGCGCCCGTGCCATCGTCCTTGTTCTTCGAGGATTGGATGCCCACCTACTACGCTCAATATGACCCGGATCTCGCGAATGAACTTCTTGACGAGATGGGCCTGGATCAGCGCGACTCGGACGGTTTCCGCCTGCGTCCCGACGGCGAGACGCTCTTCATCAACTTCCAGGTTTCGGTGCCGGAAGACTCCTGGCGCCAAATTGGCGAGTTGATCACGTCCTACTGGAATGATGTGGGCGTCAAGACCAGCTACAAGCTGATCGAGATCGGACTCTATCGAGAATTGCGCGACGGCAACGCCGTGGACATGGCCGCCTGGGGCGCCGACATTTTGGATATTGGCGAGGTATCCAATGGCCTGGCCAACTTGCGTCCGCATTGGGGCGCCCGCGCTTCTGGCCATCTCTGGCGCCAGTGGCTGCAAAGCGATGGCGAAGATGGTGAAGAGCCGCCGCAAGAGATCAAAGATCTTTGGGCGGCCGGCGAAGCCTTCCTTGAATCGGCCTATGGTTCGGACGAATGGGTGGAATTGGGCAAGGAACTCTACAACTTGTCCTTCGGCGGGCTTTATCAGATCGGGACAATTCAGCGCCCGCCGCAACCGCTGCTCTTCAAAACCAACTTGAAGAACACGCCGCCAAACGACACGACCGGGCAATGGAGCTGGAGCTATCGTCAGTGGGTCATGTTCATGCCCGAACAGTGGTACTTCGAAGCCGGCATGTAGAGCCGCGCTCCTGTGTTACAATCCGAGGGACTGGCAGATGCTGCCAGTCCTTTAGTTTTTCCAAGACAAGGACAGAGAAATGTACCGAAAAACTCTTGCTCTGGCATTGATCATACTGCTGCTCTGCGCGGGCCTCGCCACCGGCCAGACGATCAATGATAAGACATATCCGCAGCAGTATGCCTCGCCCCAGGATTATGAAATGAGCTCCGGCGTCGCCATCGGCTCTTACCAGGAAGCGCCCTTATTGGCTGAGCGTGTGGCAGCGGGCGAACTGCCCCCGGTCGCGGAACGTCTGCCCATGCAGCCGGTTGTGGTTGAGCCGCTGGACGCGATCGGCGCCTATGGCGGCGAATTGGCCGCGCCCTCAACCAGCCCGACTTGCTGTGGCTGGGATGTCTCGGAAATGGTCATGCAGAAACTTTTCACCATCGATACCGATCTGCAATCGATCATTCCCAATATCGCCTATGGATACGAACAATCCGACGATTTGACCCAATTGACGATCTACTTGCGCGCCGGTCATAAATGGTCGGACGGCCATCCGTTTACCACGGAGGACTTCCGTTTCTGGTTTGAGGACGTTCTTTGGAATGATTCGGTCACCGGCGGCATTCCCGGCGAATGGCGCCCGGGCAACGAGAAACCATTGCTCGAGATCATCGACGAGACTACGTTGCGTTATACATTTTCGCAGCCGCATCCGTCCATGATCGTGCGCATGGCCAGCAACCCGCGCCATCGCGGCTTCCGAGCGGCGCACTACTTCAAGCAATTTCACATCGATTACAATCCCGACGCCGATGAGTTGGCGGCCGAAGCCGGCTTTGACGGTTGGGCGCAGCTGCTGAACGCGCGCCTTCGTCCCAATACGGCCACCGGCACCACCGCCACGGACACCATCCCCGGTATTCCATCCCTGAATACCTTCGTCTTTGTCGAAGAAGATTCCTTCGGCAACAAGCACTTCGAGCGCAATCCCTATTTCTTCAAGGTGGATATCGAAGGCAATCAACTGCCCTATACCGATCGCTTGCGCCGCATTCTGGTCGAGGATTTGCAAGTGCAGGACTTGCGCGCTATCGCCGGCGAATACAGCCACTTCGGCTGGGGCAAGCTGCTGAGCGTACCCACTTACCGCGAGAACGAAGAGGCGGGCGAGTACCGCACGGCGCTTGTGACCTACAATCGCGGCAACGAATACAGCATGATGTTCAATCTCACGCATCCGGATCCGGTCAAGCGGGCGATTTTCAACGATCTGCGCTTCCGCCAGGCCATGTCAATCGCGATCGATCGCAGCGAAATCAACGAACTGATCTACTTCGGTTTGGCGACACCCTCACAGTCAGCGCCGACACCGGATTCCAGTTTCTACGAACCCTGGATGACGGAGCACTTCGCTGAATTTGATCCCGATCGCGCGAACGAACTGCTCGATGAGATCGGCTTGGATCAACGCGATGGCGATGGCTTCCGCCTGCAACCCGATGGCGAGACCCTGTTCATCAATATGCAGGTTGCCGTGCCGGAAGAAGCGTGGGGTAAAATCGCCGAATTGGTCGTCTCTTATTGGAACGCCGTCGGCGTCAAATCGCAGCTCAAGCTGATTGAACGCAGCCTCTATACCGAATTGCGGGGCACGGGCGCGCACGACATCGCCGGCTGGGGTTTGGACATCGTCGATATCGGCGAATTCTCGGGCGCCGTGGGCAATATCCGCCCCAATTGGGGCGCGCGCGCCGGCTCCAAACTCTGGTTCGACTGGCTGAATAGCGGTGGCGAAAGGGGCGAAGAACCGCCCGAAGACATCAAGCAGTTGTGGGATCTCAGCGAGGCTTGGCTGCAGCAGCCTTACGGCTCCGAGTCCTACCTTGAGTTGGGCAAAGAATTCCACAATATGACATTCGGCGGACTCTACCAGATCGGCACGATACAGCGCCCGCCGCAGCCGCTGCTGTTCAAGAATTCGCTCAAGAACACGCCGCCAAATGATACTGAGGGCTTGTGGAGCTTCAGCTATCGCCAGTGGGTCATGTTCATGCCCGAACAGTGGTACTTTGAAGCCGGCATGTAAAACGGCCAAAAGCCCGGAAGAAGCATTCCTGGCGCGGCAATGGCCGCGCCAGGATCTTTGAAAGCAGGTCGGGAAGATGACGGTCAGCGCAGCCATGCGGCGCTTTCAAAGACGGGACGCGGATAACCCCTGGTTCACGCGTTTCCGCTATCGGCCGGCGCAAGGGCTGGGCTATGAAGCTGGCATCGTAAGGCGCGATCCGAGCTGCATCATCCTGGTCGACGGCCTTTATTACGTTTGGTATACGCGCGGCGCGCATCCCTGCCCGCCCGTCGGACATGAAGGCGCCAGCGATACCATTCCGGCCATGCCCTGGGATCTCACCGATGTTTGGTACGCGACCTCCGCTGACGGCTTCGATTGGCAGGAGCAGGGCGCGGCGGTCGAGCGCGGACCGGGCGGCAGCTATGACGACCGCAGCATCTTCACCCCCGATATCCTGGCGCATGATGGACGGTACTTCCTGGTTTATCAGGTCACAGCCGCGCCGACCTGGCGCAGCACGCCGGAATCCATCGCCATCGCCTGGGCCGACTCGCCGCGAGGACCCTGGACAAAAAGCCCGGCGCCGATCGTCGAACCCGATCCATCCGGACAGATTGATGAGCGCCTGCATCCCCTGGAAGCGAGCGAAGCGGGCAGCTTCGACAGCCTGCGCGTCCACGATCCCGCGCTGCTCTATCGCGACGGCCGCTTCTGGCTCTATTTCAAAGGCGAAGGCATTGGCCATAGCAATCTGGACAGCAAATGGGGCGTTGCCAGCGCCGATGCCCCGCTCGGGCCCTATGTCAAATCGCCGCTGAATCCGATCACCAACAGTGGCCACGAGGTCATGGTCTGGAACCACGCCGGCGGTGTCGGCGCGCTGCTGACCCGTTGCGGGCCCGAGAAAAACACCATCCAGTTTGCGCGCGACGGCGTCAACTTCAAGGTCATGTCGACGATAATCGATCCGCCTCAAGCGGCGGGCGCCCTGCGCGTCGATGACGGAGACCGGAATGAGCCCTTGTCCGGGCTGGCCTGGGGGCTGAGCCATGTGACGCAGTGGAGCCCGCATGGCATCAGACAGGGCCAGGATCCGCTGCGCCTGACTTCAATTGAAGCGCCCTGGGATTTCATCATTCGCTGGGAAAGCAGCGCTCGGCGTCAAGGCTGGGCATAGATGCGCCGCAACCGCGGGACATTCTTATGAGCGGCCGTCCTAACGTCGTATTCATCATCACTGATGACCAGGGGTACGGCGATATCGCCTACCAGGGCAACCCAAACCTGGAGACGCCGCATCTCGACCAAATGGCGCGTGAAAGCGTCCAGCTCGACAATCATCATCATGACCCCTTGTGCTCGCCCTCGCGGGCGGCTCTGCTAACCGGGCAGTATGCCTGCCGCAACGGTGTTTGGCATGTGATCCACGGCCGCCACCTGCTGCATCCGGACGCCATCACCATGGCTGATATTTTCGCGGATAACGGTTATCGAACGGGCATGTTTGGCAAGTGGCACCTTGGCGACAATTACCCCTTCGCGCCGCGCTTCCGCGGCTTCGACCAAGTCCTCTGCCATCGTGGCGGCGGCGTCGGCGAGTTGCCGGATTTCTGGGGAAACAACTATGTCGACGATTGCTACTTCAGAAACGGCGAGCCGGAGCAACGCCAGGGCTATTGCAGCGATGTCTTCTTTTCCGCCGCCCTGGATTTCATCGAAGCGGGGTCGGACGCGCCCTTCTTCGTCTATCTTGCGCCCAATGCCATGCATGGCCCGCATATCGTTCCGGAGGGCTACGCCGCTCCATATTTGGCGCAGGGCCTGCCCGAGGAGCGTGCGAAATTCTATGGCATGATCGCCAACTTCGACGAAAATATGGGGCGGCTCTTTCAGCGCTTGAAAGAGCTGGGACAAGATGAGAATACGCTCGTGATATTCACGGCCGATCATGGCACAGCTGCCGGATTTGACCCGGCGACCGGCGAGGGCTACAACGCCGGGCTGCGCGGCAAGAAAGGCGAACTCTACGATGGCGGCCATCAAGTCAACTTCTTCCTGCGTTGGAAGAACCAATTGCCGGCGGAACAGAAGATCAAACAAGTAACGGCGCATATTGACATTCTGCCGACGCTGCTCGATCTCTGCGGATTGCGTTGCTGGCCCGGTCTTGAATTCGACGGCCGCAACCTGGCGCCGCTGATTCGCGGCGACAGGCAGGCGCTGCCCGATCGCTCGGTCATCATTCAGCTGCAAACAAACACGCCGCAAAAATGGCATCAAAGCGCCGTGCTCAATGGACCCTGGCGCTTGCTTGATGATGTCGAACTTTACAATGTGGAATCTGATCGCGGGCAGACGCGCAATGTCGCGGGGGCGCACCCGGATGTTCTGTCCCGGCTTCGCCGGGATTATGATAATTGGTGGGAGAACATGGCGGAGGCCTTCTCTCAAGTAATAGCCATTCCAGTTGGCACGGCCTATGAGAATCCGACAATTTTGTCCGCGCGTGACTGGCATCCAACCGACGGCCGTGTCCCCTGGCGGCAGACCTGGATCGACGACCCGCGCTACGACGCAAATGGATATTGGGTCATTGATATTGCCGAGGCGGGGATTTATGAATTCGAATTGCGCTGTCATCCGCGCGAGGCAAAGCGCCAGTTGGACGCGGACGCGGCCGAATTGCGAATCGACCAGACTACATATCGGCAGTCAATTGCCGCCGGGGCGGGGGCAGCGATATTCAAGCTGGACTTGCCCGCCGGCATAGTGAGGCTCGGGACCCGGTTTCACACAACTGCTCGTCAGCGCTCGCGCGGCGCTTATTATGTTTATGTGACCAAGCTTTGAAATTGAGATGGATGAAACATGGCTTTGAAGCGATCTGACGTATTGATCACGCGTCCCTGCAGCATGGACGTATATCGCCGCTACCGGGCGACCGGCCTGGGTTGGGGCTTCCTTCCCGAGCCGGACCGACGCGGGCTGCCGCCGGACGAAGAGATGATGCGCGATGTCGATGAAGCCCATCGCTGCGGGGCGAAGTTTCAGGGTCGGGTCGAATTGGATGCCGATTGGATGGGCATGATCGACTACGATTCGAACTTTATGGAATCGACCGTGCGCGATCTCAATGATAAGCCGGCGGTGACCTGGTGGACGCATACATACAAAGGTCACCCTTCCTACCACTATTGCACCAACGCGCCTGGATATCGGCATTATCTGATGTATCAGTTGCAGCGGGTGATGGAGGCCGGTACGGACTGGCTTATGATCGACTCGGCGATACCCACAATCGGCGCCTTGAACGCGCGCTACGGCGGCTGCTTTTGCCAACATTGCCTGGCCGGCTTCCGCGACTTTCTCAAGGCGGATCTCGCTTCCGAAGACAGCGCGGCGCGGCAGATCGGCGTTCTGGATGATTTCAACTATCGCGATTTCTTGCTATCGCGCGGATACGATGACGAGCGTTATCGCGCCGAGATTCTGGCTTTCCCGGCGACCATTCCGCTAGCGCGGGAATTCTTCGCCTATCAGTGGGCGGAAGTCAATTCTCTATTCCGCGAGTTCAAACGCTATGCCCAGGAATTTGGCGAGGATGTGCCCATGAGCTCGAATTCTCCCTATTACTGGGCCGAGTTCATCTATGCCGTAGACGCGCATGACTTTTACACAAACGAGATGCAATACCGGCCGCCTGAAGAGGAGATTCTGCCGAGCGAAGCGATTTATACCTTCAAGCTGGCCGACGCCCTGAATCGCCTGGTGGCGATTACGGGTGTTCCGCGCGCCTTCGAGCCATACCGTCTGCGGGACCGGCCCGGCCATATTCGCCTTTGGATCGCGCAGGCCTACGCGCATGGCCACGTCTTCATGGCGCCAGACAAGATGTGGACGCTGCGGCAGCCGGGCGAAGCCGACCGCTGGTACCACAGCAAGCCGGGCGACTATGAAGCGCTTTATCACTTTGTGCGCGATCATGGCGAGCTCCTCGACGACTACGAAGCCGTCGCTTCTGTCGCGTTGATCTTCAGCAACAACGCTGTGCGGCGCTACCTGGGGGAACACTTGGCCAGCGGCCATCTGGGCGGCCAGAACCGCTCTGCGCCCAAAACCGGCCTCGCGCAAGCCTGCCTCGCGCTCAGCGCGGCAAACGCGACCTATCGCATCATCGTCGCCGGCGATGAATGGGTGGAGGATGCGCTTCTCAGCGCCGACCTTTCGCCGTATCGCGCTGTCGTTCGCTTTGAGCCTTCGCATCTGACTGCGGAACAAGAGGAAAAACTTCTGGAAGCGGGCGACCGCCTAATAACATGGTCGGGCGCGGATCATCTCTTGCAGCGCGTCGGCCAGGATATCCAGGTCGAGCGCGCGCGCAATGTAACCGTGCTGCCGCGTGAAATGCCGGCTGAGCCGGAGGCGCCCATGGTCGTCCATTTGCTCAACAGCAATTACGACCCCGAGACGGATCAGTACGAGACGCTGCGTCAATTCACCGTCAGTCTTTCCAGGCGCATGCGGACAGGGAGCGTCTCCCAAGCGACGATGTATGCGCCGGGCCGCCATGCGCAGCCGCTCGAATGGCGCGCGGATGGTCAAGAAATACGGCTGGTCGTGCCGGAGTTGGATATGTGGGCGATTCTCAAGCTGGAATGAGGGTCAGAGCGTCTCGCGCGCTTGCCAGGCCGCGCGCGTTTCACTTAGCCGCATGATCAGTTGCTCGCGCGTCCATTCGTCTTCAAAGAAACGGCAAGCCTCGAAGAATCGGACGAGATCGTCCAGGCGCGCCAGGATCTCTTCGTCGCGCGCCGCGGCATCCGCCCTGCCGGTCAGCCGCCGCCGCCAGGGGACAACCCGCCATTCCGGTGGCGGCTCGCCCGTATTCAAAATGTATTCGCTCGCCTTGAAATAGCGCGTGATGGCGCCTTCGGCCGCCTGGTTCGACGACCAGACCATGACGCGCGCCACAAAGAGCGTGCCGACGAAGGCGGCCAGGACGACCAAAGCGAGCAGATCCATTAGCGTTCCGGCCCCACCCCGCGCAATTCCAATTCCTCGGCGAAATGACAAGCGGCGAAGTGTCGGGCTGATATTTCCTTCCAGGGTGGCGTCTCTTGAGCGCAGATGTCTTGCGCATAGCGGCAGCGCGGATGGAAATAACAGCCGGAGGGCGGATCGGCCGGATTGGCCACTTCTCCCGTCAAAATGATTCGATCCATCTTGACTTCCGGGTCGGTGGTGGGCACTGCCGAAAGCAGCGCTTCGGAATAAGGATGCCGGGGATTGCTGAAGAGCGATTCGGTATCGGCCAGTTCGACCAGCTTGCCCACGTACATGACGCCGACGCGATCCGAAATATGTTCGACGACGGACAGATCGTGGGCAATGAACAAGAAGGTCAGATTGAATTCTTCCTGCAAGTCTTCCAGCAGATTCAAAATCTGGGCTTGAATCGATACATCCAAGGCGGAGACGGCTTCGTCGCAGACGATCAGCGAGGGGCTGGGCGCCAGCGAACGGGCGATGCCGATGCGCTGGCGCTGGCCGCCGGAAAAGGCATGCGGGTAACGATTGAGGTGTTGAATGTCCAGGCCAACCTTGTCCATCAATTCGCGTACGCGATCCTGAATCTGGCGCGATTCGCTGAGGAGCTTGTTGTTGCGAATTGGCTCGGCGATGATTTCAAGCACGGACATGCGCGGATCGAGCGACGAATAAGGATCTTGAAAGATCATGTGAAAGTATTTGCGCACGTTGCGCAAGTCGCTCTTTTCCAGCGAGGCGAGGTCCACGGACTCGCCATCGGGCAGGCGGAAGAAGATTTGGCCGTCGGTGGACTCAATCGCGCGGACAATGCAGCGGCCCAGCGTCGTTTTGCCGCTGCCGGATTCCCCGACCAAGCCGAATGTTTCGCCCTCTCTTATCGTAAAGCTGACGTCGTCAACCGCCTTGACGTAGCCTTGCACGCTGCGAAAGAAACCCTTTTCGATTGGGAAGTACTTTTTCAGGTTGCGCACTTCAAGCAGGATGTCGCCGGATTCGTCGTTGGCGGCTTGCGCTGGCTCAGGCATAAACCGGCTCACTATCCTCGCTGTGCAGGTAACAGCGCACGAAATGGTCTTGGTCCAATTCGACCAATGAAGGCACGGCGGCGTCGCACTTGCCGGCGATGAAATCATCGCAGCGGCCGGCAAAGCCGCATTGCGGCGGCGGATTCATCGGCACGGGCACATTGCCGCGGATGGCATCGAGGCGTCCGCGCCCGCGACCGCCCAAGCGCGGTATGGACTTGAGCAGCCCTTGCGTATACGGGTGGAGCGGGTTCTTGAAAAGCTCTACGGTCGAAGCGCGCTCCACGACTCGGCCGAGGTACATGACATTGACTTCGTCGGCGATTTCGGCAATGACGCCCAGATCATGAGTGATATACATGATGGCCATACCAAATTCATCTTGCAATTCTTTCATCAATTCGAGGATTTGCGCTTGCACGGTCACATCCAGCGCGGTCGTCGGCTCATCAGCGATCAGCAGCGACGGGCTGCAACACAAGGCCATGGCGATCATCGCGCGCTGGCGCATGCCGCCGGATAGCTGATGGGGATATTCATCGAAGCGCTGCGCGGGATTGGATATGCCAACCCGGTTGATCATGTCCAAGGCCAGATCCTTGGCTTTGCGCCTGTCCCGGGTGACATGCAAACGAATCGCTTCTACAATTTGCGCGCCGATCGTATGCACTGGCGACAAGCTGGTCATAGGCTCTTGGAAGACCATGGAGATCTCCGCGCCGCGGATCTCCCGAATCGCGCGTCCCCGCGGATTCATCCGAGCGATGTCAATGGCGCTGCCGTCCCGCCGGGACAGCAGGATCTGTCCCGATTCGATGCTCCCGGGCGTCGGCACAATCTGCAAGATCGATTGCGCCGTGACGCTCTTGCCGGAGCCCGATTCGCCAATCACGCCAACGGTCTGGCGCGGCGCAACCGTCAGGTCGACGCCGTCAACTGCCTTGAGCGTTCCCTCCGGCAGATGGAAGTAAGTTTTTAGGTCGCGAACTTGCAAAACATATTCGAGATCTGATTGCATAGCGGCGTCACGATCGGGTGAAAATATTGTCATATTGTAGACAATCGACAAATTCATGTCAAGTTCACGCGCCGCTGCAGCGCGATTTAGACGGTGGCCAAATTCAGTCGAGGACGCTGCAAAAGGCGAAGAACGCACAGAACACGCGCCCGCTAGAGCGCCTGTCAGCCTCTCTTTTTTCCTGCCGATGAACTGGAGCGGCCAGCGCCCCAGCGAAATGCGCGAGCTTGCGCTGCCGATGCCGTGTAACTGTGGGCGAGTGGGCGATGTAAGACTCGAACCTACAACCTTCCGGGTGTAAACCGGATGCTCTGCCAATTGAGCTAATCGCCCTTGCGTTCGCGCATTGTAGCCGCGATGAGCGCCCGCGGTCAAGTCCAGCTTACATCCGCGGCGGCGTCACCCCGGTTTGCCCTTGATATTTGCCTTTCTTGTCGGCGTAAGATTGCTCGCATACCTCGTCCGCCTCGAAGAAGAGCACCTGCGCCAGCCCTTCATTGGCATAAACTTTGGCCGGCAAGGGCGTTGTATTGCTGATTTCCAGCGTGACATAACCCTCCCACTCAGGTTCAAAAGGCGTGACATTGACGATCAAGCCACAGCGGGCATAGGTCGACTTGCCAAGACAGACAGTCAGCACCTGGCGCGGGATGCGAAAATACTCCACCGAGCGAGCCAGCACAAATGAATTGGGCGGGATAATGCAGATATCGCCGCGAAAATCAACAAATGACTCGCTGGCGAAATTCTTGGGGTCGACAACGGCGGAATGCACATTGGTAAAGATTTTGAACTCATCGGAGACGCGCATGTCGTAGCCATAGGAGGAGACGCCATAGCTGATGGCGCCCGCTCGCACTTGCTCATCCACAAAGGGTTCAATCATGCCATGCCGCGCGACCATTTCTTTAATCCAGTGATCCGGTTTTAGGCCCATGAGGCTGCCCCTATCTGAAGGCTCACATACGTTCCGGCGCGGACATGCCCATCAGCCGCAGGAGCCGCTGGAATACGACTGCCGCGGCGCGATAAAAGCGCAAACGCGCTTTGGCCGCGCCCGCCGGCACTTCGCTGTGCAAGACACGCACTCTATCGTAAATCGGATGAAACAACGCGGCCAGTTCATGCGCAAAAAATGCGATCTTGTGCGGTTCAAAGCTGGCCACCGCTTGCTCTATGACATTGCCTAGCTCCAGCGCTTTCCGAATGAAACACAGTTCATCTTCGCCCAGCTCGCTCAAATCGGCGCCGGCGTCGGAAAAGCCGCGCTCTTCCGCCTCTCTGAATATCCCGGCGCAGCGCACATAGGCGTTCTGGATGTAGTAGACAGGATTCTCGTTGCTTTGCCGCACCACCTTGTCCACATCGAAATCCAGCTGTGAATTGGGGCTGCGCGCCAGCATGTGATAGCGCACGGCATCGGCGCTTGTCATTTCGACCAGGTCGTCAAGCGTATCGAAATCGCCCGCGCGCTTCGATTGCTTGACCGCTTCGTATTCGCCCAGCTCGGCGCTCCAGCGCACGGCGCGCACCATCTGGTTGAATATGACATGAATCGGCGTCGGATCCAGGCCCAGCGCCATAAGCCCGCATCTGACGACTTGGGCCTGGGAGAAATGATCGCTGCCCAAGACGTTGACGGCAATGTCGAAACCGCGCTCCAGTTTGTGCGCATGATAGGCGATGTCCGGCAGCGTATAAGTCGGCGCGCCATCGCTCTTGACCATGACGCGATCTTTTTCGTCGCCAAAACTCGTGCTGCGGAACCAGGTCGCTGGTAAATAATCCTTTGCCTTGACATCGGCAATCTCGGCGGCGTCGGCGCCCTCCCAATAGGCGGCTTCGTAGATATGCCCGTTCCCGCGCATCGCCGCCAGCGCCTGCCAAATCCGTTCGTCCTCGAAGAGCGATGTCTCGTTGTAGAAGGCGTCGTGTTTGATGTCAATGGATGCCAGCGAGCGCTTGATCCAGTCGAACATTCGTGATTCCGCCGCCTGCTTGAAGGTTTCCCAGCCCTTGTCGCGCAGACCCTCGCCATGCTCGGCGACGAGAGCGGCCGCCACTTCGACAAGGTAGTCGCCATGATAATGATCGGGCGCCAAGTCGACGCTCTCGCCCAGTTGCTGCCGGTAGCGCAGCTCCAGACTCTTTCCCAACAAGATCATCTGGTTGCCGGCATTGTTGTAGTAGTATTCGCGCTGGACGGTGTATCCGGCCGCTTCCAGCAAGCGCGCCATCGCATCGCCGACCACCGCGCCGCGTGTATGCCCGATGGTGATTGGCCCGCTGGGATTGGCGCTGACAAACTCCACCTGAGCCGTTTTGCATGCGCCGATTTCGAGCCGGCCGAAACCTTCGCCGGCGGCGATAATCGTATCGACCTGGCGCCGCAAGTAGTCCCGCGAAAGGAAACAGTTGACGAAGCCGGGCGGCGCGACTTCAATCGTTTCCACGAAGTCAAGCTTGGGCAGCCCGGCGGCGATCAGCTTGGCGATTTCAAGCGGGCTCATGCGGGCTGCTTTGGCCAATGCCATCGCCGGATAAGACAGATCGCCCTGGCTCGACCGCTTCGGAGGGCTTGCCGGAATGCGCGGTATATCAAAGACGGGTAAATCGCCGCGGTTTTGGGCGCCTGCCAAGGCTTTTTTAATTGCGATTTCAAATTCCCGGTTGAGTTGCTTCAAGGGCCGGTCTCTCTGGGTTGGCTTCGCCGCGAATGGCAGAGGATTCTATCAAATCCGAGACATCCCGGTAATAGGGACTTGCCCGGACTGGCGCAGGATTTCTTGCAGACTGTCCGCGCCGCGGGCGCTGGAATCGCCAGCCTTTTTCGCCCAAACCTGGTTATAGTCCTCCTGCCAGACCGCGAAGTCGATTTTGTCCATCCCCAGGGCCGCTAGTTCCCGGCGCATTCGGGATTGGCTCCAGGTGCGATTTGGCATCCAGCGCGTGTCAATGCGGATCGTCGTCAACAACAAGCCGCCCGGGCGCAGCACGCGAATCATCTCCGCCAGCGCCGCCCGCGGATCGGGCAGGAACTCCAGCGTTTCCAGGCATGTCACCGCATCAAAGCATTCGTTCGGGAAGAGCAACTTGGAGGCGTCGCCATGCAGCAAACTGATGTAGGCGGCAAAGCGCTCGGCCTGGACCTTGCGCCGCGCCCGCTCGAGCATCCGGCCGCTGGCGTCCAGGCCGATAACATGACCGCGAAAACGCCCGTTGCGCGCCATGAGCAGCGGCAAACGTCCAGTGCCGGTTCCAACATCGAGGATCAAAGGATCGTCCCTGGGCGCTATTTCCGCCAGTATAGGCTCCGTGATAAGCGTCAGATCGGCATGTTCGTCAAATTGCTTGACGCGGTCGTAACGATGGGCATACAAGTCGTATAAGCCGACAACCGCCCAGCGGCCCAGATAGACGCCCTCCGTTTCAATGATCAGCCACCAGAACAGAAAGGCGGCGAGGCCGGCGCCGACGATTAAAATCAGCCACATCATGCGTTGGAAGCCTCACATGCCTGCTTACGCGGTCATCAGGATGTGGCGCCGGGCCCGTCGTCCGTGTCTCCGGCCGAGGGCCGGTCGCCCGATGTTTCGCCGCCGCCCTCGACAGCGTCTTCAACTTCGATCTTGACCGGGCCCGCGGCGTCGGCTTCGCTTGGCAATTGATGCTCGGGGGGAGACGGGGGCGACGGCGCCTCAGGCGTCGCAAGCGCTGTGGGGTCTTCAATCAATTGCCAGGCGGCGTCCGCGGGCAGAGTCTCACGCAGGCCCGAAGGGAATTCAACGACGATGTTCCGCGCATCGCGCCTTACAGTGACGCCATGCTGTTCCACGCTGATCATTTCGCCCCAGGCGAAGTCGCCGCCAATCCACACTTTGTTGGGCGCGACGATGCGGATGCCGATGACGTCGTTCAGCAATTTCAGCGGCGCGATACCGCCGATGTGGTGATCTTCGCCGAAGCCCTGGATCTCGTCCGCGTGATAAAACTGCGACAGCTTGCCTTCGCGCGCCAGCACTCGCGCCAAGCCATTCAAGACCCTCTTAATCAGGGCGGCCGCTTCGGCTTGAAAGCCCGACTTGACCAGGCCTTCACCCACAAGCGAGAGCCAATACATCCATATCCCGCCCCCGCCGCGAGCATTGGATGCGTCAAAATTGCGATCGACGGCGCTGACCATTGTCAATCCATTTGGGCGCAGGAAATGGTCTTCGTCCAGCGCCAGCCGGGCCAGGGACGCCGCCTGTTCGGGATTGAGGCGGCCGGTCCAAAGGGGCAGAAGGGCATTGATATCCAGTCGGCTGCTATCGACGGTTTCGGCATAGACCTTGTAGACCCGGCTGAGACCGCTGATGGCGATGCTTTGCACATGCGATAGCGGGCGCTCGCTGGTGTATACGCCCTGGCGGTTCTGCCACATGAAATCTTCTACCTTCGCTTCAATCAAAGTTTCCCCGCCGGCGGCGTCTTTTCCCGTGAGCCTGAGCGTGATGCGCGGGCGCTGGCTGACACCGCCAACCACGCGGATCATCACGCGCGCCGGCGTCGGCAGGGTCTGCTCGATGAGGTGCTCGCGGTCGCCGGCGCCGCCTTGCAAGAGGCGAATGCCTTCGCTGGTCAAGTTGCTATCGCGATCGCGATAGCTGAATCGCGCGCCTTCCCACAATTCTTGCAGCCGCGCCTCCAGCGCTGTCAGTTGTTTGGAGACGACATCCTGGACCTCCGTCTCCTCCAGCGCGCCGGCGATCCGGCATATGGCATCGGCTTCGGATATCAGATAGGCCAGCAGGTCGGGCGTTTCCATTTGTCGGATGTCAGCGCCTTGCGCCCAAGCCTGGCCACGGCCGAAGGTCGGAAAGGCGACATAACCCATCTGTCGCTCGGAACGCCACTCGGGCAGGCCATCGTCGTCGGCGTCATTGTCGGCGCTCAGCCAATACCCGAAGAAGGAGACCAATGCGGGCAGGATATCGGCGAGGAAGCCGCGATCGGCCGTCGCCTCGTAATTCATCCAGCACAGCCGCGCCAGAAGCGGCATCAGCAGCGTGCCCTGCCGTTGGCCGCCCAGGCCCGGCTGCCGATCCAGGAATCCCCGCCCATCTTGCGTCGCCAGATAATTGCGAACGATATCCGTCGCCAGCGCATCGTCAATCCCGGCGACAACGGGCAGAGTCAAATATGCCAGCGTCGGATCTTGCCCCGACCAGGCGCGCATGTGGTCCGAGCCGTCGCCGCGCCGGCTCCAGCCTCGGTTTCCTGCGCGATTCGCGACCTGCGAATGACCCGGCAAATGCTCGGTCGGTCCCATGAAGGATTGCATCAAATGCGCGTATGACAGGTCAAGGACACGATCCCAGTCGACGTTGCCCGATGTAATTCTAGGAACGGCGGCCGCAGCGCGGTTGATCTGCCTGAAATGCTCTTCCCAGGGGCGCGACAGCCAATTCATGGCGACGCTGTAGGAATCGCGTATGTCTTCCAGGCCGGCGCAAACAAAAGGAATGCGCGCGCTCGCGCCGGGCGGCAATTCAAGGCGGCATCCGAGTTTGGGGCTCCCGATTCGCCCGCCATAGATCTCCGCCGACGCGCCTTCCAGGGTCAGAACCGGATTGATATTTCCGATTTGGCCGAGATGCAGCGCCAGACTGTAATCGCCCAAGGTCAGCACATTGAGTTTGCAGTTGCGTCCATTGATGACGACGTGGCCGAACAATTCTAGTTGCACATCTATTTCGTCGCAGCCGGCATTGTTCAGTTGAAATTCGGCGCCGGCCGCGCGCGATTCCATCGCCCAGAATCGCAGCGTCAGTTCCAGCGCGGGCAATGGCGCCGCTTCGATTTCCAAAAGATTCGGCGCAAAGCGCGTGATGACTGGTTTCACGGTGTAAGCGAGATGTTGATAGATCCGTCGGTCGGCAATCCGCCAGATGGGCGCCAGGCTGACCAAACCGGCGCGCCCGCCGAATTGTGTTTGAAAGGCGATAGCCGCTTCATCCTGCGTGCCCAGCTTGACCGTCCATACTTGATCGTCGCAGTAATCGCTGCGGCTAACGCGCGCATCGGCGGCAATGGGAAAGAAAAAGGGCTGCGCCGCATCGATCGCTTGCCGCCTCAGATTTTGCATCGTCAAGAGATTCGGTCCCTTATCAGTCGTTGATGCGCCAGCGCATGGTTTCTTCATCGAAGCGGAATCTTTCGCCGCTGACGCTGTCGACCAGATGGTAGCCGGGCGCGGGGATGTATTCCTCGTCCTCGTTCAAATGACCGCCATGATAATAGCGATACCTGGTCGTATGGCCGGTTTCCGGACCAACTGCCCAGCCCAGCTTGAGGCGGACCTCCGGATTCTCGCGCCACAGTTTGCCGAAGCCGCGAACCGGCTGATAAAGGCCCTCTGGCGGCACAATCTGCGGATCCGATTCGGCTTGGCCATCGCTAAAAGTATCGTCATAAACGCTCCAGACCTTCAGGCCAGCGTTATCCACCGTCATCAACCAGATCTGGGAATTGGGCTGCAGCCAGACCATCCATCCGCCTTCGAATTGCTGCTCGGCCACATAAATCGAAGCTTTCACCCGCGTCGGAAACGGGTCAGGCGTCGCTATCGCCTCGGGCGTAAATGTCGCCGTGGACCTAATCTCGGTCGCTGCGCCTTCCGCCGTCGCCGTTTGCATGACGCTGCGTCCGGTCGCCGCCAACTGGAGGATGAACTGGGCTTCGGCCGTCGAAGTCATGTTGCCCTGTCCCTGCCTCAATACGCCGCAGGCGCCTAGAAGCAGCGCAGAGACCACCAGCGGAACCTTCAAAATCAATTTGCCCGGGGCTTGCATAGCGCCTCGTTCATGGCGAAAACAATGATTTCATTGTATCAGAGCGCTTGCCAACCGCAAATCATGACGGTCGGCCGCGCCCACAATTTTCTAGGCCATTTGCAACGCGCGTCTCGCGAAACACCCGTTGCTTTGCATGGCCGTCGGCGAATAAGATTTGATGCGATTGCTCTTCCCATCTGCCTTCCCACTGTTCAGTATCCGGCGAAGATTATACGATTGCGCTTTGAAATTGGTTTCGGAAACGCCCCATGCAATTCCAGCCCCGGAATATCACACTCGACAAAGGCAAGGGACTACTTGAGATCGTCTGGTCGGACGGGCTTGTCAGCCGCTATCCGCTCGGGCATTTGCGGGAGGCCTGTCCCTGCGTCGAGTGCCGAGGCGGGCACGCAAGAATGGGACCGGAACACGCGCCCGATGATCTGCTCGCATTGATTCCAAGCCGGTCGCACGCCATCACCGACCTGAGCCCGGTCGGCAATTATGCGCTCCAGCCGAGCTGGGACGACGGGCACGGCGCCGGCATCTACACTTGGGAATACTTGCGTTTGCTATCGCCGCAACAGCCGCCAGATTAACCGCCGTCTCGCCGACCGCAGACCGCGACGCTCAGGGTAATCGCATCAAAATCATAATGAGCGGATCGCTACGAAAATTGCGAAAGTGTAGGGGCGTCTCGTGAGACGCCCGTTGAAAATGGCCTGCAAATTGTGGGCGTTTCAGCGAAACGCCCCTACGGATTACATAATTTGAGGGGAAAATGTCATTTATCGGCGCAATTAAATTTTGATGCGATTGCCCGGCCGCGACGCCGGTATATTTTGCCGAAGGTCTAAAATGACATATAATCTAGCCAGCAATTTTGTGACGTTTTTGATTTGTAGAAAGGGACCCGACCGATGAACCTGAGCAGAATTTATTTGTTAATGGCGGTTTTGCTGTTGCTGCTGGGCGTCTTTGCCGTATCCGCGCAAGATGAGGGATTGACCGTCTGGGGCAGCGAATCGTCGACGCCCATCCTGGAAGAGCTAGCCCTTCAATTTGAAGAGGAATTTGGCATTAGCGTAACTGTGCATGAAGTGGCTTTCCTGGACATTCGCGATCAATTCAAGACGGCCGGTCCCGCCGGTGAAGGTCCGGATATCCTGATCGGCGCGCATGACTGGCTTGGAGACCTGGCGGTTAATGGTTTGCTGGCGGAGATCAACCTTGCTGATGTTGAAGAAGACTTCTTGCCGTCGGCGCGCGCCGCCTTCGTATATGAGGGTGTTCAATACGGTCTGCCGGTTGCCGCTGAAAATGTCGCCTTCATACGCAATACCGATCTCGTGCCGGAAAACCCGGCCGACTGGGAAGAAGTGCGGGCCATCAGCGAGCAGCTCATTGCCGATGGCGACGCGAGTTACGGCTGGATCATCCAGGACAGCGATCCCTATCATTCCTTCTCGGTGCTGACCGCCCACGGCGGTTATGTTTTCGGCTTGACCGACGCGGGCTATGACCCCGGCGATGTCGGCATGGACAGCGATGGCGCAATCGCTGGCGCCTCATACATTGAGTCCTATGTCAGCGATGGTTTGATGCCCACCGGCGTC
Organism: Anaerolineae bacterium; assembly: GCA_022826865.1. Taxonomy (GTDB): domain Bacteria; phylum Chloroflexota; class Anaerolineae; order Aggregatilineales; family Phototrophicaceae; genus UBA6055. The sequence goes on along the minus strand of JAJDUC010000012.1, from coordinate 11,049 downwards.
GATTACGATGTCATGCATACGCTCTTCGAAACGGGTGAAGCGGCCATGATCATCACCGGTCCCTGGGCGATCCCGCGCATCGAGGAATCCGGCGTCAACTTCACGGTTGATGGCTTGCCCGCGGGCCCGGGCGGATCCGCCAAGCCCTTCCTTGGTGTCGTTGGCTTCATGGTGAGCGCCTTCAGCGAAAACAAAATCCTGGCGGAGACTTTCCTGCTGGACTTCATCGCCAGCGAAGAAGCAATGGCGTCGCTCTACAGCGCTGATCCGCGGCCGCCCGCCCATATTGCCGTGCGCGAAAGCCTGGACGACGAGATCATGGCCGGTTTCGTCGCCGCCGGCGCGGAAGGGCTGGCGATGCCGGCCATCCCGGAGATGGCGTCGGTCTGGGCGGCCTGGGCCAATGCCATCACCTTGGTTCGGACCGGTGAATTGGGCGCCGAAGAAGCATTCAGCACGGCTGGCGAGCAAATCCGCGCGCTTATCGCGGGCGATGCCTGAGCCGCGTAAGCCGCAACGCAATCGCTATACATTACGCGGGGAAGCGCCTGAATCGGCTTCCCCGCGTTCAGCAATGGCGTATTGTCAGCATGCATGCGCTGGCGGCCCGAAGAGCGGCCGCCCGGCCGCCCGGTTGCAACGAAACCATGACTGAACCGCCTCAGGCGCATAAAACGAAACGAGGGCCGCGCGCCGCCGCCTCGCTATTTCGCCTTGGCGCCACTTACCTCGGCTTGATCATCGTCGACGCCTTCGCTCTGTATCTGATTTATGCCTTCGCCTCGGATGGCATCTGGGAACTGGCCATCACCATCGGCGTGATCACGCTGATGGTGAACATCATCAATCTGCGCGCCGACCTCTATGCCCTGCGCTGGATTGCGCCGGCGCTGTCCTTGATGATCCTGCTGGTCGTCTTTCCAATTGCGTATACCGTTTATGTGTCCTTCACCAATTACGGCGACGGCAACTTGCTCACCAAGACGCAGGTGCTCAAATTGCTCGGTCCGCAGACTTATTTGCCCGAAGGCGGCAAGGTCTATCGCTGGAATCTCTACCAGAATGCTTCCGGCGAGTTCGCGCTCTGGCTGACCGACGAAGATGCGGGTGGCGCCTATTATTTCGCCACGCTGCATAACTTCGAACCGGTTACAACGGTCGCCGCCGGCGCCGATTTGCCGGGGGAATATCAGGGCTACCGACAATTGAGCCGCGGCGAATCGCTGAAAGCGGTCAACGCGGCGCAGGCTATGGCCTTCGGTGGCGAATCATTCAAAATCGGAATCGCCGGCCGGCGGGAAGCCGGGGAATTCGCAAAGCGCTACCAGTTTCTGTCCGAGCAGGACGCCGTCTTGGACAATAAAAGCGGCGCGCTCTTCCGCGCCAACTACGCGACAGGACAATTTGAAAATGATGAAGGCGGGACTCTGTTCACCGGCTTCATCAGCGCCATCGGTTTAGAGAATTACCAAAGTTTTATTGATCGTGACGACATTCGCGGACCGCTGGCGCGAATCTTTGCCTGGACCATTGCTTTTTCCCTGGCTTCCGTCTTCACGACATTTGCGCTCGGCTTGTTCTTCGCGCTGCTCTTGCAGAACAAACGCATCCCCTTCAAGCGCGCGTTCCGCACTCTCTTGATCATCCCCTGGCCGATTCCGGGTTTGATATCCGTGGCCATCTGGCGCGGCATGCTGAATTCCAATCTCGGCGTCGTCTCGAACATCATCCGGTCTTTTGGCCTGGAGCCGCCTCCCTTTTTCATCGACGCCGGTTGGGCGAAACTTGCCATCATTCTTGTCAATCTGTGGCTGGGTTATCCCTATTTCATGCTGGTTTGCAGTGGCGCGCTGGCGGCGATACCGCGCGATATGTACGAAGCGGCCGAGGTCGATGGCGCAAACTGGTGGCAGAAATTCCGCGACCTGACCCTGCCCATGCTGCTGGTGGCGGTCGGCCCCCTCTTAATTGCCTCATTCACCTACAACTTCAATAATTTCATCATCATTGAAGCTTTCAACCAAGGCGGACCGCCTATGGTGGAAGCGGGGACCGTTCCCGCCGGCCATACCGATATTCTGATCAGTTATGCCTTCCGACTGGCCTTCGGGGGCGGGCGCGGCTCAGACTTTGGCCTGGCTTCCGCGATCACGATTATTATCTTCCTCATGGTCGCTGGCGTGACCCTGGCGCAATATCGGCTGACCAAGGGCTGGGAGGAGACCTCAGAAAATGTCTGAGCGTCATGTGATCAAGCACAAGCGCTACAGTGCGGCGCAGAATGCGCAATTGCTGGTTCAGCTCATTATTTTGGTCGTCGCTGTCATCTTCGCCATATTTCCGGTCATCTGGGTCGTATCCGCTTCCTTGAACCCCAGCCAGTCGATGGTCACGCAATCGGTGATTCCGCCTCTGCCGGAAACGCGAACGGTATTCGCGGAAGGCGCGGGAACCCTGCTGCGAATCGCTTCGCCGGCTGGCAGACGGGTCGAACGCAGCGCCGAGCTTATTCTGCTGGTTGAAATCGACGGCGTCGAAAAAGAACTGCGCTCGCCCAAGAACGGTTATGTGCGGAACATTCGGCTCGAGGTCGGCGAATCATTTGCGGCGGACGAAGCGCTCTACGACATCAGCTCAAGCTACCTGATCAACTTTGATATCCTTCTCAGCACGCCGCGCCGTCCCTTTCTCCGCTGGCTGTTCAATTCTTTGGCGGTGGCGTCAATTACGGCCGTCCTGGTTGTGCTGATTTCGGCCTTCAGCGCCTATTCCTTCTCGCGCTTCCGCTTTAGCGGCCGGCGCCATTTGCTTGTCTTGATCCTGCTGGTGCAGGTCTTTCCCAATCTGCTGGCGATGGTCGCCATCTTTCTCATGCTGCAGCAGATCGGCAATCATATTCCGTTTTTCGGCTTGAATACCAACGGCGGCTTAATCCTCGTTTATGTCGGTGGCGGAATGGGCATCAACATCTGGCTGATGAAGGGCTTCTTCGATTCGGTGCCGCGCGATATTGACGAGTCGGCGCTGGTTGATGGCGCCAATCACTGGCAGACTTATTGGCTGCTGATCTTTCCGCTGGTGCGGCCGGTGTTGGTGGTGGTGGGCATCCTGTCCTTCGTCGGCAGCTACAACGAATTCGTTTTGGCGCGCATCCTCTTGCGCGATAAAGACAGTTGGACGCTGATGGTCGGCTTGTGGAGCTATGTCAGCGCCAGCTTCGCCCTGGATTGGGGCGTGTTCGCCGCCGGCGCTATCATCGGCGCCTTGCCTTGCCTGGTGATATACCTGGGTTTGCAAGACCAAATCGTCGGCGGCTTGACGCAGGGCGCCGTCAAAGGCTGAGCGATAATGATTGTGCTGAAATGCCGCGCGCACTTGGCCGAAGAACGCGCCATACGAATTGCCTCCTGAGTTTTAGCGCGGGAGTCTTATCGCAGGAGCTGTCGATGAATCCAGCATTGCTTGAGACGGTCAACCGGGCGATAGGCGCGGAATTGCCCCGCGCCAGTTACCGCTATACCGCACGCGATGCTGCGCTCTACGCGCTGGGCATCGGCGCGCCGGCTGATCCGCTTGATCAAGATGAACTGAAATTCGTCTACGAGTTGAGCAGTCGCGGATTTCAGGTTTTCCCGACCTTCGCTGTCATCTTCACGCGCAGTCTGAATCGGCTCTTTATGAGCGGCGAAGTCGCCGGCATCCGCTACAACCCAATGATGCTGGTGCACGGCGAGCAGCATCTGGAGATCCTTCAATCCTTGCCGGCTGCCGCGACCGTAAATTCGACGCTCAAGATCGCCGACATCCATGACAAAGGCAGCGGCATGCTGCTGCTGATTGACGGGAAAAGCTGTGCTGAAAATGGCGAGGGCCTGGCGCGGACGCGCTGGTCCGTATTCATTCGCGGTCTCGGCGGTTATGGCGGCGGGCGCGGTTCCAGCGTCAGATTCGATACGCCCGACCGACCGCCCGATATCATCCATGAAGAAAAGACGCTGCCGACTCAAGCCCTGCTATACCGACTGGCGGGCGATAGCAATCCCCTGCACGCGGATCCGGAAATGGCGGCCATCGGCAAATATCAAAGGCCGATACTGCATGGTTTGTGCACATACGGTTTCGCCGCCCGCGCCATCTTGAAGCACTTCGGCGACAATCAAGCCGCCCGCTTGCGCTCGCTCAGCGCTCGCTTTTCGCAGCATGTCTTTCCGGGCGAGACCTTGATTACGCAGATCTGGCGCGAGGCGCCCGGCGCTCTGCGTTTTCGCACGATAGCCAAAGAGAGAGGCGCGATTGTTTTGAGCCAGGCGCGGGCGACGCTTCGGGAGTAGAGAATGGACAGCCGGCTAAGTCGCCATCCGCATCGGCGTTACAACCCCTTGCTCGACGAGTGGATCCTGGTCTCGCCACAACGCGCGCAGCGCCCCTGGCAAGGCGGACGCGAGAAGGCGGCCCCGGTCGAGCGCCCGTCCTATGACCCCGACTGCTACCTCTGCCCGGGCAACCGACGCGCCAATGGCGAGCGCAATCCCGACTACGACAGCACCTTCGTTTTTGTAAATGACTTCTCGGCTGTTTTGCCCGATGTGCCGCCGGCCCGCGACGCCGGCCACCCGCTTTTTCAAGCGAAGTCGGTTGCGGGCGAGGCGCGCGTCATCTGCTTTTCGCCCCGACACGACTTAACCCTGGCCGAAATGTCTCCGCGCGAGATTCGCCAGGTGGTTGATCTTTGGGCGGCGCAGACGGCGGAATTGGGTCAGCGCTTCCGCTGGGTGCAAATCTTTGAAAACCGAGGCGACATGATGGGCGCGTCCAACCCGCATCCGCACGGACAGATCTGGGCGACGGACGCTCTGGGCTCGATCGCCGCGCGCGAAGATGCGCAGCAACGCGCATATTACGAGCGTGAGGGCCGCCATCTGCTGCTGGATTATGCGTTTGAGGAGGGAAAGCGCCGGGAACGCAACATCGTGGAGAACGATAGCTGGCTGGTGGTGGCGCCGTTTTGGGCGGTTTGGCCCTTTGAGACCTTGCTGCTGCCCAAGGCGCCGCTGCGGCGTCTGCCGGACCTGGACGAGCGGCAGCGCCAGGATCTGACGTTCATCTTAAAGCGCCTGCTTGTCAAATATGACAATCTCTTCGAGGTATCTTTTCCCTATTCGATGGGCTGGCATGGCGCGCCCGGCAACGGATCTGACAATCCACATTGGCAGCTGCACGCCCATTTCTTCCCGCCCTTGCTGCGCTCCGCAAGCGTCAAAAAATTTATGGTGGGATACGAAATGCTGGCGGAAGCGCAACGCGATATCAGCCCCGAGGCCGCGGCGGAGCGCCTGCGCGAAACGGCTGACGCGCACTACAAATTGCGCTGACGCAGGGGCTCATTCGTCCCAAGTCGTTTGCAGCAAATCCAGCGCCAGGGGATCGCCAAAATAATTGCAGCTATTGACATCGGGGATCAGCCATTCGCGGCCCTCCGCCTGAGGACTATCGGGATTGTAGTGGTTGTAAATGCGCCGCGATACCTCGCTGAACAAGGGCAGCGATTCCTGGAAATTCAGCCACTTCGGCTGGAAGAGCATCATGGCGACCACATAATCCCCCCCTGGCGTGTAAAAGAGCGCGGCGTTGCCGTGGGTATCGGGTATCCAGCCGTGCTTGTGGGCGACGCGCGTGCCTGCCGGCACACCGGATTTGAGCAGGGCATCCACGGTGTTGTTTCTCATCACATGCAGCATTTGCCTACATTCGCGGCCGGCGATCGCATCGCCGTAGGTCGCGGAGAAGGCGCCCGCTTCGTCCTCGGCGCAGCGGTATAGATTGGCCAACAGCGTTCCAATTTCCGCCACCGTCAATTGATTGGAGAGATCCGGATCCGCCTTGTCCTGATTCGCTTCTGTGTTAGGCAAGGATACCGGATGCGGGGGCGGTTCCGGTGTGCCGACGGTGGTGAATGGCGCCGTCAAAAATGATCGCGACAGACCGATCTCGTTCAGGAAGGCCGTGACCGCTTCGGCGCCGATGTATGCGTTTCCAGCGCCGATGAGGCTGAGCAGGCGATTGCTGGCGGCGTTTTCACTGCAGATCATGGTGTTGAGGATATCGGTCGCCGTTTCGATTGCGGGTGGCGTGTCAAGCCTCTGGTAGAGCCTCGCCAGGATCGCGACTTTGTTCAGGCTCGTTCCGCTGAAGGCGTATTCATCACCGAAGCTGAATGCTTCGCCGCTGGCCAAGTCCAGCACAAACAGAGCGCCGAAACGGCTGGTCTGCGGATCGAAGCCCGCTTCCAGAAAGAGCCGCCAGAGTTCATTCGCCAGGTTGCGCAGGCCGGGGCCAAGCGCAACGGTCGGCCCGCTGTGGATGCCGCCGGCGCGTATCGCGGCAGGCGTCGGCGTCAGCGGCGGCACGCTGAAGCGTATCTGCGCAATCGCCGGCGTATTGAATATATTGCCGCGAATCTCCAGCAGATCCCGCGCGATCCAGGCTTGCCCGCCGGACGCCGGTTCATAGCGTATGCGCAGCCAGGGATAGAGCGTATGGTAGCCGGTGACATCGAACTGCTCGCCGGCCTGGGCGACGCCGGCCCGCGCGTAATCAAGGCCTGGCCCATAGCGGATATTGACTTCGCCTGTGACGATGCCGCTGACGCCGTATTGACCGGGCGTCGCCGTGCTGTTTGCCTTGATTGCGCTCGGGGCCGGGACCTCTACGCTGCTTTCCTGGGGCGTTGGCGCGGCCGGGTCGATTCTCATATCCGTGATCGGGACGGCGCTGACATTGCCATGCAAAAGCAGCAGTTCTTCAAAGACCCAACCCATGGCTCCCCCGGAATCGCTATCCCCCAGCAGCAGCCAGGGAAAACCGGCGCTGCGCCCCAGCACCGGGTAGCGCGTGCCGGCGCGGATCTCGCCGACAAGCGCGGCGTCGATGCTGTGATGGGCGCGCAGATTGGCCTGGCCGATCGCCTCGGCAAAAACACCTGTTTGCGGCTGCGCCGGGGTCGTCAAGCTGAAGATTGCGCTCAACAAGACCACAAACAGCGCGCGGCCTGGCAAAAGCCATTGCCGGAGGCGCATCTCACACACCTTAAGAAGTTCTGCCGTCAATCGTTGCAGCTGCCGTCCCCTTCGCGGAGCCCCAATTGCAAATGCGGCGCATTATAGCATGAGCGCCTTGGCCAAAACAGCGCTCTGGAGAACAGGGCAATCGAACCAACTTGAAATTGCGCTGGTAAATGACAATTCTTGCTCATATTTCGTAATCTGTAGGGGCGTTTCGCTGAAACGCCCACAATTTGTAGGCCATTTTCAACGCGCGTCTCACGAGACGCCCCTACATTTGTACATGGCCATCGGCGGATAATGTTTTGCTGTGATTGCTTTGATGCAAGCCTCATCTTGACAATTCGACGCGGCGCGCTATACTGCCGGCAGCTTGATTGCCGAAGTGGCGGAACTGGCAGACGCGCTACGTTCAGGGCGTAGTTCTCTTCGGGGAGTGTGGGTTCGACTCCCACCTTCGGCACTGACTTGCCCCGGCTTATGCGCCGGGTCCTTTTTTGGGCCGGCGCTCGGGTCAGTTCGTAATCCTCCGTGCCCTAAATTCCCCCCTTGCTCAAGTGGCGGATACCGCGCGCTGTATTATGATACTTGCAGGACGGACAGTTATCGGCGAGCGTTAGATGGCGGAAGCGGGAAGCCCCGGCCTGGGCGAGGGCGGGCGGGCGGCGCGGCGGCGGCATGTCACCAGTGTGCAGTTGGTGCTGGCGTTTGGCTTGGCCATCGGCCTGGTCCTGATCCTCAATTTCAGCAGCCGCATTCAGTTGGATCGCGACCTGGGGCGGATCCATTTGCAATTCAGCGCCGAAATCAAGTCGCTGCTGGCGGATCAACAAGCCCTCAATCAGGAGCTTGTCTATGTCAAGAGCGATGCTTATGTGGAATACTGGGCGCGGGATGAGGGCAAGATGATTCGCGAGGGCGAAGTCTTGATCTTGCCGCAGAGCGTAGGCGTCGCACCGACCATTCCCGCCTCAACCGTGGATCTCTTCGAATTTGAGACGACCATTCCCGAACCTCAGAATTGGGAGCTTTGGTGGGCGCTTTTCTTTGATGAGCCGCCACCGCGCCTGGATTAGCGCTTATGACGGCAGGCCCGGATGCGCCTGGGCTTCGCCGGCAGCGCGCCGGAGAAAGGGCGGCTGCGCGCCGGCGTAGCCAATAACCCGGGCCGGGCTGGCCCCGGGTCCAACTGTCAATTGCTCCCCCGCGCTACTGCTGTTCAGCCGGACGACCGCCAGCGCGTAAGACTGCCCGTCAGCGGCCTCGACGCTGCTGGTCAGCACGCCGACCTTTTTTGAATCGGCATAGACATCAGCCGGCGCCGGTACAAAGCGGGCGAGGGCGAGCTTGACAATGGTCTTGGCCAGCCGTTCACGGCTCTCCATACGCGCGATGATCTCCTGGCCTGTATAACAGCCCTTGCTGAAGCTGACCTCATCCCAAAGACCGACCTCGAGCAGGATATATTCCGGCGAGAGTTCGCGCCCGGCTGGACGACCGCTGCGGATGCGCAGGCTATTGTAGGTCAGCGAACCCGCGGGCCTCAGGCCTGCGGCCGCGCCCAACTCGAGCAAGCGGCGATGCAGGGCGCCCGCGCCTTCGCGGGCGCAGAGCAGCGCCCAGTGCGATCCGCTGACTGCTTTGCGGCGCGCGACTGTCAGCTCTTGATCGAGCGCCCGGGTTTCTCCGATGCCAAAAGCCGGAAGATCGTTTAAGCGCTTGTCAAGCGCATGGATGACAGCAGCGGCGGCCGGGCCATGCAGCGCAAACTGAGCGCTGCCGGCGCCGAGATCTTCAACCGCGACCTGGTCGCCGAAAAAGATGTTGCGCCGCAGGTAATTGGTCAGGGCCGCGCCCTGGCCCGGCTCGCCGATCAAGAGCAGACCCTCCGTTCGCTGGTGGCAGGCGGCCCGAAACAGGATTCGCGCGTTGGCATTGGTGAATACGGTCGCCAGGCCGCCGCCCGCCTCGAGGCGCGCCAGGTCGTTGGTGGACATGCGGTTGACCAGTTCGAGGCGATCGGGCCCGGTCAGCTGGAGGCGCGCCTCATGCGAACGGTCCAGCAGGATAGCGCCCGTCAATGCCGATTGAAACTCCGCCGCCATATCGCCATAGTCGAGTGGAATGCCGTCAGGCGCCAGCCGCGCGCCCAGCGCCTCATGATAATCCGACAGGTCGCTCATAAGCCCCCGCTCCCCAAACCGCGATTGCGCAATTCATCAGCAATGATCGCGCCCGTCCGCGCGATCGCTCCTTCCAGGTTGTCGTTGACCACGACATAGTTGCAGCGGCTTTGATAAGGCAGCTCGAGCGCCTCGGCCCGATCCAGACGCTGCTTGATATCAGTATTCAAGTCCGCCCGCTGGCGCATGCGCCGCCGCAGTACCGCCAATTGCTCGGCGAGATCGGCGCCCGGCGCCGTCACGAAGATCTGCACCACATTGTCGGGATATGCCGCCGCCAGACGCTCCGCGCCCAAGACATCAATGTCGGCGATGCGGATGCCGCCAGCGGACAAGACCTCCGTCACCGCTTGACGCGGGATCCCGTAATACTTCCCCGGCGTTACTTCCTGGAATTCCAGGAGCTGTCCGGAATGGATCATCTCTCGAAAGCGGCATTCGCTGACGAAGACATGTTCACGGCCCGGTTTTTCGTCAGCGCGCATGGGGCGGGTTGTGGCGGTCGCCAATTGGCGGATCTCGCTTGATGCGGCGATAACCGCCCGCATTATGGCGTTCTTGCCCGCGCCGCCCGGTCCAATCATCACAAAGATGACGCCGCTCTCTTTTTCCGCTGGGCTCACTCTATGCTATCCTAGAATCATTGCCTTCCTCGCTACAGTGTAGCAAGGGGAAGGTCCCTTCTCCATAGAAAAACGCCGCGAAGGCAGTTCAGCGCTGAGGGAAGGGCGCCAGGGCTTTGCCTCGCCGGCGCAGCGAAAAGGAAACGGACATGGCGGCGGAGATCATTGACGGACGGCCGGTCGCTCGGCGCATGCAAGAGGAAATCAGGACAGCGGTCGCCGCATACGCGGCGCAAGCCGGGGGCGCGCCGGGCTTGGGAGTGGTCCTGGTTGGCGACGATGCCGCATCCGCCATGTACGTGCGCATGAAACGGCGAGCCTGCGATCGCGTCGGCCTGCGATCCGAGGCGCGTATCTTGCCGACCGAATCAACGCAGGGGGAGGTTGAAGGCGCCGTGCGCGCCTTCAACAACGATCCCGCGATTCATGGCATCCTCGTTCAGTTGCCGCTGCCCGAGCATATCGACGAAGAGGCGGCGCTGAACGAAATCAGCCTGAACAAAGATGTCGATGGCATTCATCCGATGAATCTAGGCCGCTTGGGCATGCGCGGGCGCGAGCCGAGTTTTACGCCGGCGACGCCGACCGGCGTCATGGCCTTGATACGGGAGACCGGCCGCGCCATCGAAGGCGCGCGCGCGGCCGTAATCGGGCGCAGCAATATCGTCGGCCTGCCGGTAGCGCTCATGCTGGCCAATGCCAATGCCACAGTGACCATCTGCCACAGCCGGACCCGCGATCTCCCGAATGTGCTCGGGCGCGCCGATATCGTCGTGGCGGCGATCGGCCGGCCGGAATTCGTCAAGGGCGCCTGGTTGAAACCCGGCGCCATCGTGATTGATGTCGGCTCAAACTCCGTGCCTGACCCCGAGAGCGAGAAGGGCTACCGTTATGTCGGCGATGTCGAATTCGAGTCGGCGCGGACTGCGGCCGGATACATCACCAAGGTGCCCGGCGGCGTCGGCCCCATGACCATTACCATGCTGCTGTCCAATACCATGAAAGCGGCCGAGCGCAGCCTGCCCGCCTAAGGCCTTCGCCTCCAGGGCAATCGCATCAAATTGAAATTGCGCTGACAAATGACAATTTCGCCTCACATTTCGTAATCTGTAGGGGCGTTTCGCTGAAACGCCCGCAATTTGCAGGCCATTTTCAACGGGCGTCTCACGAGACGCCCCTACA
>JAJDUC010000101.1 GCA_022826865.1 Anaerolineae bacterium | reverse complement strand
TGACTAGAGCCGCGGGGGTACACCCGGATCCATCCCGAACCCGGCAGTTAAGCCCGCGAGCGCAGATGGTACTGCATTGGAGACGATGTGGGAGAGTATGCCGTTGCCAACACTTCACTCTTATGCGCCACCCTCTTTTTTGTTGTTTGCCCCGAATGAGATAGCGCAGCTTCCCCGTCGTCTGGCGCGCTAGCCAAAAGAATAGTTACGAACCTTTTACAGTTTATTTACGTTTGGGCGGCATCCCTCGCTTATAATTCTGCCGTCCTGCATTCAGCGCCTGCCGCGGTTTCAGACCCTAATTCGGCAGTTCCATATGAATTGCAGCAGCTGACGAGCCATACAGGGGAGGAATCACTGCATGGAAGTTATTCTCGATTACTGGCTCCACTTCGCTATCAACCTGGCCATTATCAGCCTGCTGATAGCCACGCTCTATTGGCGGCGGAAGCCCAACCGCAACTACGCGCTGGCTACGATCGTCGGCGGCTCGCTGGTTTATGTGGTCATTCGCCTGCTAATGCAGGTCGAGATCAGCCTGGGTGTCGGCTTCGGCATCTTCGCCGTCTTCTCATTGTTGCGTTTTCGCACGGTGGCCATCTCACTGGCGATATGACTTATCTCTTCGCCACAATTACTCTTTCCTTGGTTAACGCCATGCTGATGACTTTCGGCACATGGGAGGAAGTTGCCGCCGTCAACCTGGCGATCTTGGCGACCCTGGCTGCGCTCGAGTACAGCGGAATCATGCAAAATCGCGCGAGCTTTACCCTCTCCTACGACAATCTTGAACTGCTTCAACCCAGCCGACGGGCCGACCTATTCGCCGATATAGCCAAGCGCACCGGCATCGGACCGCTGCGCGTTTCCATCAGCCGAATCCGGATCAAGAGCCAGACCGCTCGCTTGCGCGTCTGGTACATCGAAGAGGACGAATAACATGACAAACAATCGCCGCGGACTTTCAGCAAAAGCATCTGTCTTGGCGCTCTTGGCCTGGCTGCTTCTGGTCGCCATCGTGCTTCCATCATCGGCGCAGACGACCGAGCGCCCACTTGGCTGGACGGAAGACTCTCACGCGAACCGCGTGCCAGCCAACTATGACCTTGTCTTGCCCGACGACCGCATCAACGAGATCTATATCAGATTTACGCCTGAATCCTGGGCGGCGGAAGAAGCCGACATGGTCGAGATCTACGGCGAGCGCGGCAGCGGCAGCGGCCGTCCCGGTCGCGGTGGCGGCTTCGGCCCTCGCAATCGCCCTAACGCAGTGGATCTCGCCGTCCAGCTCGGCCGCAGCCAAGCCCAGGTGAGCGCGGCCCTGGCTTACCTGCCAGATCTTGCGGCTGTTGCAGAAGCCCTGGCGCTGGACATTGATGAGCTCATCTCGGCTCTCGGCTTGCCTGAAGGCTTTGTACCGCCTGTCGGTTTCGGTGGTTCGGGCAGTGGGTCCGGCCGTGGAGGCGGGACAGTGCCTTCCATTCGCAACCCGATTTGGGTACCGGTCAGCGTCGAATTTCGCGGTCAAACCTGGCAGCAGGTCGGCTTCCGTTATAAGGGCAATACGGCGCTCAGCTGGAGCTGGGCGGATAATGCGACAGCCTTGCCATTCAAGCTGGACTTCGACGAATTTGAGGACGACTTTCCCGCGCTCCAAAATCAACGCTTCTACGGATTTAAGCAACTGGGATTCAGCAACAATTTTGGCGACCCCTCGCTCCAGCGGGAAAAGGTAGCAGCCGATGTCTTTCGCGCTGCCGGCGTTCCAGCGGCGCAGACCGCGTTCTACGCGGTCTATGTCGATAATGGCAATGGCGATGGCTTCCAACTTTGGGGCATCTATACGGCGGTTGAGTTGCCAGACGACACCTTGATAGAAACGCAATTCGCGGACGACGATGGCAATATGTACAAACCGTCCGGCGGCGGCGCAACCTTCGCAGCGGGCAGCTTCACCGAAGAAAGCTTCCCAAAACGCAGCAACCGAGAATCCGACTTCGGCGATGTGCTGGCCCTGTTTGAGGCCCTGCATGACGAAACGCGGGTCAGCGATCCTGGCGCCTGGCGCGATAATCTGGAAGCTGTTTTCGATGTGGAGCGCTTCCTGCGTTGGCTGGCGACAAATCGCTTCGTGCAGAAACGCGACAGCTACGGCACGATGGCCAAAGACTTCTACCTCTATGCTGATAGCGCCAGCGGCCAGTTGGTCTGGATCCCCTGGGATCACAATGAAGCAATGGACGATGGCGGCCTCGGTCCCGGGCCCGGGCAGAATGGCGAATCGAACTGGAGTTTTTCGCTGGAGGAAATCAACGCCGATGTCTGGCCCCTCATCGGCTTCCTGATCGAGGACCCGGTTTATGCCGCGCGTTATGCCGAGCTCGTCCATGAGGTCAGCCGCCAGGTTTTTGCGCCGGAAATCATGACCGCAATCTACGAAGAAAATCATCGGATGCTGGCAGCATACCTTGAAGAACATGAAGGCGCGGACGCCCTGGCAGAGCTGCGCGCTGCGGCAGACGCGCTGCTGGCGCAGGCTCAAGAACGGGCTGAAGCGGCGCAGGCTTATCTGCTGTCAATCTCTAGCGATGCGGATTAAACTTGTGCAGATGGGGGCGGCTTTGGGCGGGCGGCAAATTGAAAGCCGCGCCCTCCGCCCAAAGCGCTTCACTCTTCTGCACCGTTCGCTCTCTTTGTCGGCCCCGAATGAGACAGCGACGCTTCCTCGACGCTTGGCCACTAGCCAAGCGCACCGGCATCGGACCGCTGCGCGTATCCATCAGCCGAATCCGCATCAAGAGCCAGACCGCTCGCTTGCGCGTCTGGTACATCGAAGAGGACAAATAACATGAGGTGCGATCGCCGCGGACTTTCAGCAAAAACATTTGTCTTGGCGCTCTTGGCCTGGCTCTTGCTTATCGCCGCCGTGCTTCCTGCATTGGCGCAGACGACCGAGCGCCCCCTTGGCTGGATGGAAGATTCTCACGCGAATCGTGTGCCAGCTAACTATGAAGTCGTCTTGCCCGACGACCGCGTCAACGAGATCTACATCAGCTTCACGCCTGAATCCTGGGCGGCGGAAGAAGCCGACATGATTGAGCTCTATGGCGCGCGAGGCGGCGTATCTCCTGGCGTGGGACCGGGCGGCATGCCGGATTTCGCCCAGCTTGCCGTCCAGCTTGATCGCGCAGAAAGCGCCCTGCGAGCGGCATTTGCCCACTTTCCCGACTTCAACGCCATCGCCGCCGCCCTCGATTTCAAACCCGACGAGCTCTTCCAGGCGCTTGGACAGCCGCCAGGCATGCGTCCCCCCGCCAACCGCGAAACCGCCGGCATCTCTTTCCTGGCGCCGGGCAGAAATCCCGACATGGAACGCATGCAGCTTGCCGCGCGCAACCCCATCTGGGCGCCGGTCACTGTCTCCTTCGAGGGCGAAACCTGGTGGCAAGTTGGCTTTCGCTTCAAAGGCAATTCAACGCTTTCCGTGGGTTGGGCCAGCGGGAAAGACGCGCTGCCCTTCAAGCTGGATTTCGATGAATTCGAAGACGATTATCCCAGCCTGGATAACCAGCGCTTCTACGGCTTCAAACAACTCAGCTTCAGCAACAACGACTTTGATCCATCTCTCCAGCGCGAGAAAGTCACTGCCGATATCTTCCGGCAGGCTGGCGCGCCCGCGCCGCGAACAGCCTACTACGCGGTTTTTGTCGACAAAGGCGACGGCGAAGGCGCGCATTATTGGGGGCTTTACACCGCAATCGAGCTGCCCGATGACACTCTCATCGAAACGCAATTCGCCGACGACAGCGGCAACATGTACAAGCCCGGCGGGAGAGGCGCCTCTTTCGCCCGCGGCAGCTTCGACGAAGTCAGCTTCGACAAAGAGACCAATCGCAGCAGCGACTATTCGGATATCCTGGCGGTCTTCGACGCCCTGCATGCCGATACGCGGCTAAGCGATCCCGCTGCCTGGCGCGCCGGTCTCGAGTCGGCCTTTGACGCCGAAGGGTTTCTGCGCTGGCTGGCGGCCAATACCCTGCTGCAAAACTTCGACACCTACGGCATTCTTCCCCACAATTATTATCTCTATGCCGACGAGGCCAGCGGGCAGTTGGTCTGGATTCCCTGGGACAACAATATGGCGCTGCTGCCCTCCATCCCGATGAATGCCAGCATCCGCGCCATGCGCCAGAGGGCGCCAAATTTCGGCACAGCGCTGTCGCTCGACCTCGACATCAATCCCGAGCGCTGGCCTCTTATCGGTTTTCTCATGGATGACGAGCAATACCGGCAGCGCTATCTGGAGTTGGTCGCGGAGATAAGCTCCGAGATCTTCACGCCCGCGCGTATGATTCCCATCTATGAGCGCAACTTCGAGCTGTTGTCCGCCTACATTCGTCCCTATGAAGGCGACGCGGTTGTGGCCGATCTGCGCAAGGCAACTGACGATCTTTTGCGCCATGTCGAGGCGCGCGCCAGTGCTGCCGCTGAGTTCCTCGCGCGCAATTGAGGCGCAAGCAGCCAATTCGCTTACATGCTCGACCGTGTCGTCGCCTAGCGGCAACGGTCTTTCATGCAAGAACCGCTTGAATGACTAACAGACGGTTCAACGCGCTTACATTGAGCAGCTTCTGCGCAGGTCTTCCAAGCGGAAAATCGATACATATTCATCGCTGTATGAAGGTTCGGCATGACGGAAACTGTCAGCGATCAATTGGAAGTTGATCATCCAGCGATGGTGGTAGACAACGTGACTGAAGCCGTCGTCTTCCAGGCGCTTCAACTCCGCAAGATAAATGCCTGGCCCAATTGACTCGCAATTGACTGGCCGATTCTTGGACCAGGCCTCCAGCAAACGATTCTGATTGATATACGTATAGGCTTCGAGCGATGTGCGGTTGGAAGCGCCTTCAACCTGAGGGTAACTGCTGAGAGATTGATAGAATCCGTAACGTTTGGAGTTCTTTCGCCCCATCGGCGCGTTCACAAGCCGAATCTCGCTGGAATCCGGCTCGCCCGCAAGCCAATCGAGAAAAGCGAACTGTTCAGCGGGATAAATCTTTTCCTTCACCGGTACAAAGTATTCCAAAGCCAAGAGCGCGATAAGGAGGAAGACAAAGCTATGTTTCCTTGCAACGGGTTGCAGTCTCTGCAACGCCGCTAGACCGAAGCATGAGAGGACCGCGAGTGGCGTGAGCACACCGAACATAAGCAGGTCCGTCTCGCCAAAGGCGGAAAATGCAAATGGAAAAACTTGATCGAGAAAGTGCTTGGGCAGAAGGATGTGTCCGAATTCCGTTCCGTTGACCCGCAGTGTTGAGCCCAGGCGCAAGACCGCAAACACAGATCCCAGGATCAGCCAAGGCAGCATCGGTCGCCGAAAGCGAGGGCTGGACAATCCGATGCCGATAAGCAGAAGCGGCAGGTAACCGAGGTAACTCGTCGAGCTGAGTTTTGCGCCGTCAGGAATCCGCAAAACGGACTCAAGCAACGGTCCCATCACCGGATGATCATGATTGACGACGAAGGATATAAAGTCGTTCTTGCCTTCTCCCGCTCCATGCCAAACCAAGGCGTCGCCAAGCGATTGAGGTGATTGCATGATTGGCAGGATACGCCAGGAACTTGCCAAGCCGATGACCGCCATCAGCAGAATGACATTGAGCCAAAACCTCCTGTAGCGCCAGCGCGTCCAGGCGAAGCCGCAAATGCCCAGGCCAAGCGTCATCAGAAGGCAGGCATAGGCATACAAACTTGTTGCGCATGTCAATCCAGTCAAGATGCCTGCCAGAACAAGCAGTCTGAACCGATTCTCGCCCAAGCCGCGGTGGAAGAAGTACAGCGCCAATGGCAGCGGCGCCACGAATGCGATGACGGGCGTGTTGGCGCGGCCGACCACATGCGGGCTCAAGCCAAAGACCAAGGCGCCGAAGATGGCCGTCCATTTGTCGTCAAACAGGTAAAGCAGATAAACATAGGCGGAAAGCGCTGAAGAAAAAATGATCAGAAGATAGGCCAGCGAGAACGCATTTGATACCGGCATCAGAATCTGTAAGGCATTGACCACGATGGCATGCGGCAGCAAGAATGACTGATAAACCAGCGGCAAACCCCGCGGATAAAACAGCGCGTCTGTGAAGAATAGTTCGCTCTGCCCACTCAAGACTCGCTTGACGTGCCAGGCATCCCAAAAGTGAAAGAACACATCGCTGCTATTGCCCGCCGGCAGCCAAAACACATCCGTCCTGAATATGTATACTATCGTGGGAAAAGTCATGGCCAGGATCAAGCCGGCGCTGATGAGGATAAAGCCGCGATGTTCACGCAACTGGCGCAGAGCAGGAATCATTGGAGCCTCGGCAACAAAGAACTTTCATCATCTTAGCACGGCTTGGAATACGGGCAAACGGGCCTCAACCGCGTTCTGGCAGCGTCAAGACTTGTCTCAGTCCCTGACCTGCCTTATCCTAAACTTGATGCCGTTCCGGCCGGGAAAACGCCTGCTCATTGCTTGGAGTAAGACCGATGGTCCGCAAGCCAAATATACCTGTGACGCGAACCTTGCTTTTCATGCTTTTGCTGTTCGCGTCACTATCCGCGCTTGCCATCGGCGAAAAGGAAGAAGATGACGCGACCATCAACAGGCTCTCAGGCCGGGCGGCTGCGCGGATCGTAAACGACGAGGGCGGCCCGGTCAGCATCACCGGGCAACTCCACTATACTAATGCTCTCTTCACCAACGGCGTCGCCGAGCCGCTGATCATCCTGGAAGATCAGGCCGGATTTGTCGATCGCGATCAACACTTCATCCTGCCGCTGGAATCCCAGGTGCTGGGACAAATCACCACCGATTTTTTCACTTCGCCATTTTCGTACAGCCTCTCACTGCCGGTTGAGCCCGCGGGCAGTCTGCGCGATGTTGACAACGACAGTCATGAAGACATCGGCGTGATGGTCTTCTCGGTGGCCTATTGGACCAATCTATTCGGCGATACTTTGCTGCAGAAATGCGATCTTTATGGGGGCGGCTGGTCCACTGGCTACGCTTCAACCCGCGCCAGCAAGGACCCGGCAAAGCGCCGGGAAATTATCGGCGGCAAGTTGATCGTCTTCGCGCCGACGGCGGGCCAAGGCTTCCCGTCCGGCTTCGGCGACGATGGCCTGCTATTCACATTGGATGATCCAATTGTCAGCATTCCGCCGGGCTATACTGTCGTCGACCTGGACAGCCAGCCTTTTCGATTTGACCGCGCCGCCCATCAAACGATCGACCTGTGGGAACCGGAAGAAGCCGCCATCAAGGACTTCTCCGAGTTCAGTTATAGCGAAGCCTTCGCGCTGATGCTGGACTTGTTTCGCCGCGAATACGCATATACCGAATTCCACAATTTGGACTGGGACGCGCTGGAAGAAGTTTATACGCCGCGTTTTGCCCAGGCCGAAGACGAGGAGGCCTACGCGCTCGCCCTGCGCGATTTCCTTTGGGAGATTCCCGATGGCCACGTTGCCATGCCCCTAGGCCCCCTCATCGACAGATTCCGCGAAGATACGAATGGTGGCTTGGGCCTGTCGCTTTCGGAATTGCACGACGGCCGCATCGTGGTCAGCTACCTCCTGGAAGGCGGCCCGGCCGCCCTGGCCGGCGTCGAACTCGGCGCTGAGATACTGGCTTGGGATGGCGGCAGCGTTCAAGAGGCGCTTGATCGCGAATTCGTCTGGGCCCACCAGGCGCGGGCGACCGCGCATACCAGGCGCTTGCAGCAATTGCGTTATATCACGCGCTTCCCGCTCGGCAGTGAAGTCGAGTTCAGCTATCGAAATCCCGAGGCCGAAGAAGAGCAAACCGCCAGGCTCGGCGTGATCAGCGAGCGCGCCAGCTTCAATCACTCTTCCTTCTTCTCCGGCGTCGACGGGCTGGAATTGCCGCTTGAATTCGAGATTCTTCCCAGCGGCTACGGTTACGTCGCCATCTACTCATTCAGCGACGATGAACGGCTTTCCGTCGAGCTCTGGGAGCGCATGATCGACAGTTTCAACGCCGAGGATGTTCCGGGCATCATCATCGATATGCGTTACAACGGCGGCGGCAGCGGCTACCTGGCCGATCAGCTCGGCGCCTACTTCTTCCAGGACGAGCATATCCTCGGATATTCCAGCGCCTACAATGAAACCACCGGCGACTTTTATCTCGATCTCGATTCAGAAGACCGCTTCTGCCAGCCCGAAGGATTGACCGCGCCGCGATACGCGGGCGAAGTCGTGGTGATCATCGCGCCCGGCTGTTTCAGCGCCTGCGAATTCTTCACTTACAATCTAACAATAAACGATCGCGCGGCGGTCATCGGCCATTATCCGACTGGCGGCTTGGGCGGCGCCGTGGATGACTTCATGATGCCGGACGATATCCGTGTTCGTTTCACCGTCACCCGCGCTCTTGACGCTGAGAAGAATATCCACATCGAAGCCCAAGGCGTCGCGCCGACCGTTACGGTTCCGGTCACCCTGGAGAGCCTCGCCAGCCCCGGCGACTTTCTGCTGGAAGCGGCCGAGAAGCACATGAATGAGCTCATCCTCGGCGAACTCATCGACGGCGGCGAATTGTCGCTCGGCGTGGGCAGCACGGAAGTGCGAGCGCATGGCATCGTCGGTCCCGATCAGCGCGTCCGCTACCGCGTGACCTTGCCCGCCAATCGTACAGTCAGCGTGTACTTGAGCGGCAATGACGAAACAGTGGATACCATACTTGGCATCTACAACCGCGATGGCTCAAAACTGCTGGGCGAAAACGACGATGCCGCTGAGGACAGGCGCGATTCTGCCTGGGAAGACCTGGCTATCGGCGCGCAGTCGGGCGCCTTTGTCTTTGAGGCGCGGGTCAAGGATAATGAAGAACCGCAAGCCTTTACCATAATGATCGTCGGCGTCGACGCCGATGATCCGTCAGAAGGCGCCGCGGAAAACGAAGAGCCTGCAGGCGCAGATTCGGCGGATGCTTCAGAGGCTGGCGATGGCGCCCAAACGAATGAGGGGGCGGCCGACGATTAAGTCAATGCCCTTGGCCCCGGCCTGCCGCGCAGGGCGATACGCAAAATCTAGTCCCACTCGCGTTGATCGATAATCTTGCGCGCCTTCGGGTCAATGGCGCCGGCTTCGACGAAATTCACGGCATCAATCCGCAGACGCGCCGCCGCCTGCGCCAAGCTCTGGAGCTTCTCGCCGAGACCTTCGCCCGACGCGCCCTCATGCAATTCGACATTTACCGTCACAACATCCCGATTCTCCGGTCGCGTGATGACCGCCTGAATGTCCTTGATCTCAGGAAAATGACTTGCCGCATGCTGAAGTTGATTCGGATGCAGGAACATGCCGCGGACCTTTATCGCATCCCCGCTCCGCCCATAGAGACCAATGAGCTGCTGCCCCTGGCGCTCAGGATTAGGCGACAAGGCGCCCAGGTCGCCGGTGCCGAAACGAATCAGCGGATAAGCCTCGTTGAAGGTCGTCGCCACGATTTCGCCCGTTTCACCCGCGGGCAACGGCTCGCCCGTCTCCGGATCGCAAACCTGCAAATACACGCTCGGCATAATGCAAAAACCTTGCAAGTTCTTGCGGCTGTAGCCCACAATACCCAGGTCAGCCGTGCCGTAGGCTGAGGTTGTTTGCATGTTGTAGTCGCCTTCGAAGCGCGCCTGCTGGCTCGCTGTGTATGGCTCGGCCGAAAACAGCGCCTTCTTGAGGGGCAGGCTTTCCGGCCCCATGCCCAGCTCTTCCGCTTTGTCGAGCATGGTCACAAGATAGCTCGGCTGGCCAACGAAACCGGTCGCGCCCAGCGCCATCATCATCATGATCTGCAGCTCGGTATTGCCCGGTCCGGTCGGGATCACCGTAGCGCCGCAAGCTCGGATCGCCTCGTCCAGCAGAAGGCCGGCCGGTGTCAGGTGATACATAAACGTATTCAGCACCCGGTCGCCCCGTCCGAGGCCGATATAGCGAAGAGGCGCCAACTGCGCCTCTGCATCGGCCGCCGGCGGCTGCGGATCGTAAATCGGACCGGGCGAGATATAGATCCGCGGCAGATCGAAGGGGTCAATCGTGAGGAAACCGCCAAAAGGCGGATTTTCGCGGTGAATCTCAACAAGCGAGTCCTTGCTCAAGACTGGAATCTTGGCGAGGTCGGCCGCTCTCTGGATCTCGCTCGGCCGCGCTCCGGCCGCGTCCATCAATGCGCGGATCGCCGGCGCCTGATCATAAGCCTGCCGCACAAATTGGCGTATGCGCTCATCAATATCGGTCACGGTCGCGCCCTTCCAGACAAAATGGCAAAGTGTCGCTTTAGCCCAGCCAGCGCTTCCGCCGCTTGTAATGCTTGACTTCGCGGTAGTTCTTGCGCCCGCCGGCCTGGTTCAGCCCCAGATAGAATTCCTTGATGTCTTCGTTTTCCCGCATCTGCTCGGCCGGGCCATCCAGTACAATCCGGCCGTTTTCCATGACGTAGGCATAATCTGCCAATTCCAGCGCGGCGCGGGCATTTTGCTCCACAAGCAGCACGGACATCCCTTCGCCCCGGCTGATATCGCCGATGATATCGAAGATCTCATGCACAAGCATCGGCGCCAGGCCCAGGGACGGCTCATCCAGCATGAGCAATTGCGGATGCGCCATCATCGCGCGGCCGATCACCAGCATTTGGCCCTCGCCGCCGGAGAGATAACCGCTGACGCGCCGGGCAAGTTTGCCCAAAGCCGGGAAATAATGATACACGCGCTCCAGATCGCGCCGAATATAGCGACCGCCCTGATACACCATTCCGCCGATGCGCAGATTCTCTTCGACCGTCAGGTGACGGAAGAGCGGGCGACCTTCGATGACCTGCGCCAGGCCCATTCGTACGACTTCTTCAGCCGTTAAGCCGTCGAGCCGATCATCGCCCCACAAGATCTGACCGCGCGTGACCTCGCCCAACTCAGCTTTCAGCAAACCGCTTATCGCCTTCAAAGTCGTGGATTTTCCCGCGCCGTTGGGGCCCAGCAAGGAAACAACCTGGCCCGGCGCGACCTCAAGCGATATGCCGCGCAGGACCAGGATGACGCTGTTGTAGACCACTTCTATGTTGCCGACCGACAACGTGGCGGTGGTCGCTGATGCCTTCAGCTCATCGCGCAGAACCATCTCAAACCTCGGCTCTTCGCCTGCCGCCGGGCGCAGTTGATCGCAATTGAAAGTCCTGCTTCGCTTTGTTTCTCCTCCGCAAGTTCTGAGAAGGGGAAGGGCAAACGGCTATTGCCCCCGCAGCTGCGGCACTGGCATGAAGTCCGTCAAGGGCACGACAATGGGCACGAATAGTTGACCGCCGGAGCCGTCGGGAATCAAAAGCGCGTCATCCGGTCCCGTGGCCGGTCCCGACATTGTATTGTTGGCGTACTTCATTACGGCGATGCGGTTCTGCGTCCCGTCGCGCATGCCTTCGTCGAACTTCTGCTGGAACAAGCCGCCCAAGATCGAAAGTTCCATGCTTTCAACCGTCGCTTTGAGGTCCGCGCCCGTGACCGCATCAAGGCTGCCGACGGTGTTGACCGTGCGGATGTAGGTTTCGATAACGGAGTCCGCCAAACCCCAAGACAACAGATAGGCGATGTTCTGCTCCGCAGGTCCGCGCTCGTTGGCCGCGAATTGCTGCGTGACAAATTGTACGGCCGGGCTGCTGGTCTCCGTCCACCAGAGGAATGGCATGGACCCAAACATGCCATCCACCGCCGGTAATCCGTTCGGCTTGCGCACGCGCTGCCCCAGGATGCCGACGCTCGTGTCCATCACCCAGTTTACGCCGGCAAGCTTGATTTCTTCTTCCATGCCCAAATCCACCAGCGTACCCGCGATCAAGGCCGGTCCAGTCGCCAGTGAATTCGTGTAGATGATATTCGCGCCCGCATCAATGGCGTTCTGCACCTGCGTCAGAATATCGGTATCGGTCGGCAAGAAGATCTGCGGCTCGGCCAGCACTTCGACGCCAAGACTGGCGCAGAATGCGGCCGCGGCCGGCTCCGTTCCCGCCATGCCGAAGGCGCCCGGCCAGGTGACAAAGCCAATTACCGGATCGGGGAAAACTTCCGGACTGGCGGCGACGAATTGGCAAAACGAACCGAATTGATTGATGTAGAGCGGATTGTTCGCGAATAGCCAGCCGGGCGTCTGACCGTCTTCGCCGTACAAACTCTCGATCGATCCGGCCGAAATGATCGACACAATTTCATCTTCCGCCAATTGCTCCCGCAGCAATTCGCCATCATCGGAACTGTAAAGGATCAGCAGATCAAGCGCGTCGCCGTAATTGCTGGTGAAGCGGTCGTATGCGCTCTGGGCTGCCTCGCGGTTGCCGCCCGTGTCTTCGTATACTTGCGCCAACTCAGCGCCGCAAACACCGCCGCGGCCATTCCAATAGCTGACCACATCGGTCAACGCGGCCACGATCGGCTGCGTAATGAAGGCGTATGGACCGCTCAAATCCCCAAAATGGAAGAGATTGATCGTCTGCCCCGTCAGATCCACTTCACATTCGCTCAAGTCTGACGGATAGTCCAACATGTCCTGCGCCAGGATTGGCAGCGCGCTGACGACAAACAATAGCGCTAAAATTGCAAACAGTTTTTTCATTGCAATAGCTCCCCTCTATTTCTAGCCGCGCCAGTTCTCGCTAAGGCAAAGACGCCTTATACGCATAGCTTATGACAAAGAGCGATATTAAGCAACTAATAGGCGTAGGGGCGGATCTTCCAGGCGACTTTGAAGACTTCCCAACGGTGGGCGATGCCGCGCGGCTCCAAGACAAGAAATATGATGAGCGCGCCGCCAAATAGGATGGGATTGATGGCGCTCGTGATATTGACCGAGTCAATGAAGGGGAATAGTTGCGGCAGCAAGTCCGAGAGCCAGGGGCGAAGCGTCGGTATCGCCGCTTCCTGCAGCAAGCGGATGAACGTGACGCCGAACAAGGCGCCCAACGGGTAGCCGGCGCCGCCGATTATGAGCATGGCCAGCATCTCTATCGAGCCATCCAATTGAAATGCGTCCAGGGATAAGCTGTTGCGCTCAAATGCGAGCAGACAGCCGGCGATGCCGGCATAAACCGCGCTCAGGAAAAACGCCCGCAGCTTCGTGGCGAAGACATTGATGCCCAACAGTTCAGCGGCCAGGTCATTGTCGCGCACCGAGATGAATGCGCGCCCGGTCCGCGTGCGGATGATGTTCCGCGCCAGGAACATCAACAGGACCGAAAGCGGCACGATAATATAATACATCGCCGTATCGGAGGCGAAACTCAGCGCCTTGCCGCGCCGCAGGACCGCTTCGTATGCCGATGCGCCAGCCGATCCTGTGACGGCAACCTGATATCTCCCGGCTTTTCTCGCGATATACGACAAGCCGGTGACATTGCCGGCGGCATCTTCATGGACGGTCATATTAAAGTCGCCGTAAGGCAAGGCATCCCCGCCGGGGTTCAGGATTTCGATGACCGGGTATTCGCCGGACAAGGCGACGACTTCAACCGAGATCACATCGACAAAATAACGATCGCCCGCTTCAAAGGCCAGCGCCGTCTCGCCACTGACCCGATCCTCAGCGTAAGCGCCGAAGGGGCCAATCATCGGCGCCGGCACACTCAACGGGCGTGTGCCGCCGGTCAGATCTTCCAGCGGATAGCGCAGTACCCAGGGAATGATAAATTGCGCCGCCAAGGTCGCCATGGCCAGGTAAAAGCCTTTGACCCGAAGCGATGGCAAGCCAAATATCAGGCCGATCAAGCCGGTCGCGATCGCGCTCGCCGGCAGCGCCGTCCAAAAACTGAAGCCCAGCTCCCGCGTCAGGATCGCCGAAGCATAGGCGCCGATCGCTATAAAGGCGGCATGCCCGAGTGAGATCTGCCCAGTGTATCCGACCAGCAAATTCAATCCCTGCACCGCGATCACAAAGATCCCAATCCGGCTGATCAAGCTGATATATTGATCGCCGATAAGGTCCAGGCCCAATGGCCCCGACGCCGAGAGCAGCGGCGCCAGCAGCAGAGCGGCGAAGGCCAGATTCTTCCACAGCTTGCCGCGCGGCGTGCGGTCGATCAACATATCCTCTTCGTATGTTGTATCGAAGACGCCCGCTGGGTTGATGTTCGCCATATACGCTCCCGTTGAGGCCGCGGCTATATGCGTTCGATGCGCTTCTCGCCAAACAAGCCATCCGGTCGGATCACCAGCACCAGCATGAGCACCACATAAGGCGCCAGATTCGTGCCCACCTGTTCGCTAGAATTGAGCAGCGTCCCGAATTGCTCGACTATGCCGATGATGATCCCGCCGACAAGCGCTCCCGCGACGGACTCCAAACCCCCCAGCAAAACCGCCGGAAACACACGCAGAGCGACGAAGCTGATATTGAGCGACAAGCCGACAGCGCCGCCTTGGAGCACGCCGGCGATGCTCGCCAGGAAGGCCGCGACCGCCCAGGTGATGGCCAAAATTACGCGCACGCGCAAGCCCATGGATTGCGCCAGTTGCTGGTCCTCGGATGTCGCCCGCATCGCCAAACCCACGCTCGTGTAGCGGAAAAACAGGATGAAACCGACAAAGGCGACGAGCGCAAGGACGAAGGCGATCACCAATTCCACCCGGATAATCGCGAGGCCATCGAGCGTGTCTCGCAGGGATTCCAGCCGAATCGGTCGAAAGCGGCTTCCCGTCGCCGGATCAAAAAAGATGGGCAGATTCAACTCGACCGTGCCCCAGGCGATTTGCGTCACCCCATGCAGCACCTCCGCCACCGCCAGTGTCATCAAAACAGCGGTGAACAGAGGTTGGCCAATCAAAGGCCGGATGGCGAATCGCTCAACCGCCAGGCCCGTCAAGATGGCGCCGGCGAAGGTTCCAGTCAGGGCGTGCAGCCAGCGCCAGTCGCTGCCGCCGATTGTCATCAGCGCAGTGAGCAGGACCGCGCCGCCGGCTGCAATCAGCAGGTTGCGCCGCTCGACCAAGCCGCGGACGCTCGCTGTCGTCATGACCATGACCATCGTCGCCGTCGCCAGCAAGCCGGCGCCCGGCGCCGAAATTTCGCTGACAGTGAAAAAGCTCCAAAAGATCATCCCGCCGACGACCATCATCCAGCCATGAGCGAAGTTGAAGACGCCGGACGCCTTGTTGATCACCACAATGCCCAGCGCCACCAAGCCATAGACCCCGCCGACAAGCAGGCCGGAGATCAATGTCTGCGCGATGCGCGCCGCCTTCTTGCCCGCCAGCTGGTCCCCCAGGAAGAGCAGCAGCAGAACCGCCCCCAGGGCATACAGCGCCCAGGTCAATTGCTTCTTGTTACGATTGATGAACTCGCTCATCCGGATTTGCCTCTCGATCTGCGAATGGAATTGCGCCGGTCAACGCATGTCAAAACGATTGCGCAGACCACGCTATCCATGCCAGCAGCGCTCAAGCTAGACATCCGCCACTTTCAATTCAGTCTCCACCGTGCCCCTGCGTCCATCCCGGTATTTGACCTCGGCGCTGACGCGGACATGTCGTCGACTGCCATAAATCGCCTCCAGCAGATCATGATATTTCTCGTGCAGAGCTCCCCTTCGCAGTTTGCGCGTGCGCGTCAGTTCCGCTTCATCGGCATCGAATTCCTTGTGCAGAATGACAAAGCGCTTGACCTGCGCATAGGCCGGCAGCGACTCGTTGATCGCCCGCAGTTCACGCCGTACGATCTCGTAAACTTCCTCCCGCTGCGACAGATCCACATAAGTTGTGAAGGCGATTCCGCGTTTTTCCGCCCAGCGCGAGACATTTTGAAAGTCGATGACGATGATCGCCGAGACGAAGTCCATATCCAGGCCGCCGATTGTCATCATGTCTTGTACGTAGGGGCTGAATTTCGTTCGACCTTCGATGTATTGCGGGCTGAATTTTTCGCCCGATGACAATTCGATCATATCTTTCACGCGTTCAAGATAGATCAGATGTCCCGTCTTGTCGCTTATGTGGCCGGCGTCGCCTGTGTAATACCAACCTTCGACATCCAGGGCCTCGCCGGTTTTGTCCGGCTGCCGGTAGTAGCCCTTGAAGCGCGCCGCCGTGCGGATCAGTATTTCTTGATTCTCGGCGATCTTGATTTCAACGCCGGGCACAATCACGCCCACCGTCTCAAAATGCACATCCCCTCGCAAGTGGAGCGTGCCGAAACTCTCGGTTGAGCCATAGAACTGACGCAGTTCAATGCCGATTGCGCGGAAGAAACGAATGATGTCCGAACTCAGCATGGCGCCGGCGGTTAAAACATTGCGCGCCCGCGTCAAGCCCAGCTTGTCGCGCAGGGGCTCAAAGATCGCATACTCGCCCAGCCAGCGCAGAAAGCGGAGCGGCGGCGGTATCGGCGACTGTTCGTCCTCGTGGTCGATGGCGCGATAGGCGATCGGCATGAAGAGCCGATACAGTTGCCGGTTGAGCCAACTGCTGTCGTTGATGCGGAATTGCACAACCCGCGCCAGATTCTCCCAGACGCGGCTCGGGAAGAGCAGGCCGGCCGGCGCAATCTCCCGCATATCGATCGGCACCGTCTCCGGGCCCTCGGGAAAGTTGACTTGCAGGCCTTTGAGCAGATGCGGCGCGAAACCGAATGCCTGTTCCGCCAGCCAAGCCATCGGGCTGAAGGACAGCCAGTTGTCGGATTGCAATGTATCGACATATTCGCCCGTGATTGCATGGCCATATACCAACTGGCAATGCGTGACCTCGGCGAATTTTGGCAGGCTCGTTGTGCCCGATGTCATGCTCAGAATAATGGTGTCGTTTGACTTCGTTGTCCGCGCCAGCTCATCGAATCGCCCCGGCTGTTCTTGTCGCAGCCCAGCGCCAATCTCTTCGATTTCAGCGTAGCTCGCCAGCCAGTCGTCCTCGTAACTCCACAAGCCGCGCTCTTCCCAATAAATGACCTTGAGAATCTGCGGATTGGCCGCTTTGATTTCCAGCATTTTGTCGACCTGCTCTTGATCCTGCGCGCAGACGACAGTCGTATCGGTTGAATTAATTACGTAATGGATATCCTGCGGGCTGGCGTCGCTGAAGACGCAGCAGGTCTGGCCGTGCAGGGCATGGGCGGCAATCTGCGACCAATACATCTCGGGATCGTTTTCCCCGATAATCGCCAGCGTCTGGCGCGCTTGAAATCCAAGCCGCAGCAATCCCATGCCGAAATTCACGACATGCTCATAAACCTCATTCCAGCTGTATTCCTGCCAGATTCCGTAGCGCTTCTTGCGCTGCGCCACGACGTCGCCCAAGTCTGAAACGCGCTGCATAAACGCCTTGGAAAGCGTATCTTGTTCCGCTGGCACAGGCCGTATCCGGCTCTCCAGACGCGTCTGAAAAATGACGCCCGGCGTCGCCTCGCGATATGGAATCTCCTGCTGCGCCGCTACCGCCATGTTAGCCTTGTTCTCCTTTGCCCAGGTAGGCGTCGATCACCGCTTCGTTTCTGCTGATCTCTTCCGGAGTCCCTTCGCCGATCTTCACGCCGAAGTCGATTACCGTGATGCGATGCGAGATGTCCATCACCAAGCTGGTATCATGCTCAATCAACAGAATCGTCGTGCCCTGCCGTTCATGAATATCCAGGATGAAACGGGCCATATCTTCTTTTTCTTCGACATTCATGCCCGCCATCGGCTCGTCCAGGAGCAGCAGCGTCGGCTCCAGCGCCAGCGCCCGACCCAATTCGACGCGTTTGCGCAAGCCATAACTTAGGGTGCCGACGATGGACTTGCGAATATTTTCCATTTCCAAAAAGTCGATGATTTGCTCAACCCGACGCCGATGCGCGATCTCTTCCCGCTGCGCTGGCCCCCAAAATAGCGCGCCGGTCAGCATATTCGACTTCATATGGATATGGCGCGCCGCCATGAGGTTGTCAAGCACAGTTGCATTCGTATAGAGCGCAATGTTCTGAAATGTGCGGGAGATGCCAAGCGAGGCGCGTTTGTAGGGCGGCATGTGAGAAATGTCCCTCCCATCAAACATTATCCGACCCTGCTGTGGCGTGTAAAAGCCGTTAATGCTGTTGATCAGACTGGTCTTGCCGGCGCCATTCGGACCGATGACGGCGAAGATTTCACCAGCGCTGACGCGGAACTCGACATCCTGCAAGGCTTTGATCCCCCCAAAGCGCAACGAAATTCGATCGACATGCAGCTTGACTGGCATTTGTAGCCTCGAGTTTGGGCAATCACGCGCTGCTAATGGCGCGCCTCGGACCAGGCAGCGCCGAATCCGAGCATCTCTTCGCGCCTGCTAATACGATAACAGAGGGCGCCAAGGGGGGCAAACGGGTTTGACGAGCGCGCGGACGCGACCGGGCATTCGGCTTTTCGGCTTGGCCTTGAGCTCGGTCAGGCTGGTCGCAAGGAACCTGGCCCGCTGCAAAGTGGCATTTCAAAATTACTGCCGCATGGATACGAGTTCCCGGCGCAGCGTCCGCGCCAGCGCATTCATTTGCGCCTCGCCGCAGCGTTTCTCCTGGCTCAGGCCCAGATGGCGCATGACCCTAAATGCGATGTCTTCGGCCGCTTGATCGGGCATCCGCGGTACAACATGGAAATGAACATGCCTGTGTTCGGCTGATTCGGCGAATTGCATCACATAGGTCTTTTGGCAGCACCGCTCCCGTTTCAGCGCTATCGACACTTCGCGGAGCAGGGCGCCCAGGTCGCTGGCTTCCGCGGCGGTCATTTCGTCAAGCGCCTCAATGTGCCGGCGCGCCACCAGCACCAGCCAGCCGAGATAGGATGTATTGTAGGCATGAACAAGGTCCCAGTATGCGCTGCGATAGATATTGTCCCAAGGCGGCGCCGCGCCTTCGTTTCGCCTAATCATAAGTTGGCAGCTCTTGCATGTTGTCATCTCGTAACTCCCTGCGTTTGACATACTCGTTGATACAGCGCGATTTTCCGCAATGCTTGGCATTTTCCGCAGCGCTCTCTTAAACGCATTCCTGTATATATGTGGCGGCGCGATGGCGCTATAATCCCTCAGCGTTCGTCGCCACCGAAACTGCGAGGCAATGCGTGCATAACATCCCGAGACAGCCGGGCGCGCTGGCATTGGTCGGCATGCCCGGCTCTGGCAAGACCGTCTGTGCCGAGCATCTGATGCGCCGCGGCTTCTTCAGCTTGCGTTTCGGAGCAGTCGTGGTTGATGAGGTTTTGCGGCGGGGCCTGGATGTCAACCCGGCCAGCGAACGCGTTGTGCGGGAGGAATTACGCGCAAGGCATGGCATGGCGGCAATGGCCGCAATCTCCTTGCCAAAACTGAAGGCCGCGCTTGCGGACGGGCGCAACATCATTATTGACGGCCTCTACAGCTTCAGCGAGTACCAGCTGCTTGATCATGAACTCGGCGCGCCGCTTCTGCTGGTCGCCGTCGCAGCGCCGCGTCATCTGCGCTATGAGCGTTTGTCCCAGCGGCTCATTCGGCCCTTGAGCGCGGCGGAAGCGCGGGAACGCGATATCCGCGAAATCGAGTATCTGGAAAAAGGCGGTCCTATCGCCATGGCCGATTACACTTTGCTTAACGACAAGACGCCGGACGACCTGCTGCGGCGCCTGGAAAATCTGCTTGGCGACTTGAGCTTTGAACCCTGAGCCTGCTTGCCGCAACGCGATCCAGCGCTCATCGGCGCATCACTTGTATTACGATTCCGGATTCAGCCCCTATTTGAGATTGGATAAAGAGGAAATCGGTCAAAGGCGACCGTCAGCTCCACTTGCCTGGACAGACTCCTGGCTTCGCCCGGTATCCGCCGAACCATGCAACGTCCCCCAATATGAATTAACAGCGTCTAAATAATGAGTTAACGCTTGCGAAGCTTCATACACCTCGTTTATAGTAATAGCGACAGCGGTGAGCGCGCTCCCGTAGATGGGATATAGCATGGCCACAACTGATTCCATGCAGGAGTATTTGGCGGAAGCTTACCGCATCGCTTGCTATCAGCCCGAAAGCCCTTACGTCTCGACATCCTCTTTAGCGGATGAGATGGGTGTTTCGGCGCCGGCCGTCACACGAATGGTGCGGCGCCTCAAACACGCCGGTTTCCTTGATCACGAACCTTACCGCGGCATCCGCTTGACTGAAGCGGGCGAGCGCGAGGCGCTGGCGAACATCCGGCGGCATCGCTTGGTGGAGCGTTTTCTGGTAGACGTCATGGGTTTCGGCTGGCACGAAGTGCACGACGATGCCGATGACATGGGCCTGGTCGTCAGTGATGTCTTGGTCGACAAGATGGACGAAATGAGCGGCTATCCCCAACGCTGCCCGCATGGCGAGCCGATCCCCAGCGCCGACGGCGTGATGCCGCAAGTCATTGATTATCCGCTCTCCGAAGTCGAGGTCGGCCGCGACTATGTAATCAGCCGCGTCCATACGCACGATAGCAACAAATTGAGCTACTTCAGCGAACTGCGGCTGGAACCGGGCAAGAGCTTCCGCCTGGTCATGCGCGCGCCCTTTAAAGGTCCGCTGCAATTGCAGGTTGATGGCCAGACGCACTTCCTCGGGCATGAGCTGGCGGGCACCCTGCGTGTCTGCAGCGAAGCTGAATACCAGTTGGTTTAGCATCTAACACGTCTTATATCTGGCATAGGTTCAGGCAGTCTCCGCCGAGTGCGTGGAGACCGATGGGGTTGGCATGTAGCCAATCTGCAATTCGCAGCGAACAACTGCTAAACTAAATGCGCTGGAGTAATCCGCTTTGCGGGGTGTGACATGATTGCAAATGACGTTGTCAACGAAGATACGGAAATGGAAGCAAAGATAGTTGGTGATTATGCTGGCGAAACAGCAGATGAAAAGCAATATACTATCTCGGGTTACGGGGCCGACTTCGATGTTGAGGGCCTAGTTCGGAGGCTTAACCGCGACGATATTGAGATTCCGAAATTCCAACGTACGTTTGTTTGGAATCAGAGTCGAGCGTCACGGTTCGTAGAGTCTTTGCTCATTGGCTTGCCTGTACCTGGGATATTTCTTTACCGTGACAAGGACTCACAGACTCTGCGTGTTATTGACGGTCAGCAACGGCTTCTCAGTTTGCAAGCTTACTATAATGGCAAGTTCCCAGATACAGAACGCGAGTTCACTTTGACGGGGTTGAAGTCGCGATTCGATGGATACTTGTATGCAGACTTGCCTGCTGAAGACAGACGACGTCTTAACGATTCTATCATTCACGCGTCGATCATACAGCAAGAATCGCCTGACGATGACGGAACAAGTCAATTCTCCTTATTTGAACGTTTAAATACTACTTCTACGCCGCTCTCGCCTCAGGAAATCCGAGCCGCAATCTATGGCGGCAAGATGAATGATTTCTTGGTCGAGCTAAACACGTGTGCCGAATGGAGAGCACTGGTGGGCAAGCCTAACCGCAGGAAACGCGATCAGGAGCTAATTCTGCGATTTATCGCTTTATACTTCTCCTTCGAGGATTACCGGCCTCCTATGAAGTCCTTCCTGAATCGGTATATGCACGACAACAAGGATATGCAATCTTGCGATGCACTCAAGGTGCGCAGCGTGTTTCAGGAAACGGTCACGGTTATCCTGGAGAAGCTTGGCGAAAAGGCGTTCAAACCGTCGCGCGTACTGAATGCGGCAGTGCAAGACTCGCTTATGATTGGTATCGCACGGCGACTTGAAGATGGCCCTATAAGTTCGGAGATAAAGAGAGAGTACGAGAGTCTGATTCAGGATGACGAGTTTAAGATCCTTATCTATTCGCAAACATCGCATTTGGACAACGTGCGAAAAAGAATCCAGCTTGCTACGGAAGCATTTGCGTGCGTGGGGTAACCGATGCACGCTGAGATTGTTGAGAGAGAAAAGAGTCTTCAGCGCCTATTTGAGCGTGCCGAAGATATTCAGAAGAATGATTTGTTCGATTTGGAGTTGCGGTCTGCGTTTGAATCGTATTTGTGCATTCGTACCTATGCCTATGTAGAGACGTCGATCCGCACGATCATTTTGCATTACGTAAGGACGGTATCGGGCAACGATCCAGTAGAAAAATTTGTCGCCTCTCAGTTGAAGCGTCAGCCAAATTTATGGTATAGCCAGTTGATCAAGCTATTGGATAGCTTTAATACGGAATGGACAGTCCAACTGAAGAGTGGCACGACAGAAAGGATGCGAAGATCGCTGGATAGCCTTGTACCGATACGAAACAATATTGCGCACGGTGATGACGTAGACATATCACTGACAGCTCTTCAAGATTATTTTCTATACACAAGTGAATTGGTTCGTCTCGTTTTTGAAGCATGTGAAACCGATTCTCACGCGTCTGGCGATACATAGCTCCAGTTTTCACCCCCGCCCATACATCCGCCCTCCAAACTCCGCCGACAGCGCGTCATCCAGCTCATCCGCATAAGCCGCCAGACGCCGAACAATCGCATCGGCCTCGGACGCGTCCAAACCCTCCAGCAGCCGCTCATGGAAGACGTAGACCACATCCTCATGCACGCCCAGCGACGCATTCGTCAACTGCAGATTCAACTCCAGCAAGCGCCGATACAGGGCCAGCAGATTCTGCGCCGGCAAATGCATGATCGGCGATAGCACCTGAAGATAACTCTCTTGCTCCGGCGTCAGATAGATTTCGATCAGAGCCGAGCCTCGCTGAAACTGCCAGCCATAGCCGCTCTCCACTTCCATGCGCGCCGCGCCCGGCTCCACACCGATCGCCGCCAGGATGCCCTCCGTCGCCGACACCGGCAGCGCCGGCCGGCCTGTGACCGCGTCCCGTTTTTCGTCGTCTCGCCCAAAGAAGCGCGTCATGCCTGCGCTCCGCTGCCAATACGCGGCCGCCGAGCTTGCGCATGGCCACAGCGCAGGCATCGTCCGCGATAATGCCCGACGGCGGCGCCACAATTGGGGCAGGGCCGGGTCTGATTCTCGCTATAGATCTGCCGCAATTGATCCGGCTGCGGCGCCTTGACTTCGGCCAACTTGATCTGGGCGCCGCAATTCTCACAATAACGCCCGCCGTACATCAGGGCGCGGGCCAATCCGCCGCAGGCTCGGCAATATCCAGCCTCGGGCAGCAGTAGGCGGTCGCGTTGATAGGCTGCGGCCAACCCCGCAATTTGCTGAATCGGAATTGCGTAAACAAATCCGGCTGGGTTGGTATTGAGTGTCAATATGCCGATCAATTGTTCCCGGTCATCAAACAGTGGATTGCCGCCAGCACTGCCAATCTGCACCGGAAGCAAATTGGTCGTCAGCCAAGGCGTCCTTGCCGCCTGCTGTCCGGGCATCAGGCGGCCGCGCAGCCGCGTTCCGTCATGGCTTGGCGCTAGAAATGGCAACTGCTCGCTTGTCGGCGCCGGGGGCGCTGAAGCCGGCTTCCGCGCCAGCCGAACCGGCGCTTCAATCAAAGCGATGTCTTGCAAGGGATCTCGCCGCACGACGTTCCCGCTTAATGTCCCTTCTCTCCCGAGCTCGACAGAAACCGCTTCGGCGCCGCCCACCGCGTAACTTGTCGTTGCCAGCAATCCGTTCTGGCTGACGAAGGCCGCGCTTGCGACACCGTTGGCGCCGCCGGCGATACCCGCCACCTGTGGCGCCCGCTCCAGTGTCAAGATCTCCGGCTCGCCCAATTCTGGCAGATGATCGGGCCGCCCATCTTTCGAAAGCAGTTGCTGCAGCCCCTGCCGGATCTGACCATTTGCCGGATCCGCCGCCAGCGCCCGCTCCAGGCAACTGATCTTGAATCCACGGTCTTCCCGCGATTCCGCCAGCCAAGCGTACGCGGCCGCCCGGCCTTGGTCCTCCAACTGTCCGCTTTCGACCAAGCGACTGAGCATTGGGACCGCTGTGCTGACCGCGCCCTCTTGCATCAGCTGGATCGCTTGCCTTAATTCTTGCTCGGGCGACATCCCGGAATCTTCGCCTTGATTCCAATGTCCAATACTTCATTGTAGTCTGATTCCCGCGCCGCCGCTTGGCTGTCGCCTAACCTGCCCGGCATGCCTCGCCCCTGCTGCGATCAAGCAGCAACTCACTGAATCACCCAAACTCTGTGCATCAGTAACACCAGGAAAGTAATGCAACAATCTGAAGAACGGTGTATGGGCGATTGACGGTCAGTGTCTACGCGACCCTGTGAATCGCCCACCGACAAAAGCGCGGATTTTCGGGCGACACACAGTGTCGCCCCTACATATCGACCATATGCTGAATTTCGTATGACTTACTTGGTGTTACTTCTGTGTTTCTGTGACCAAAATTCTGCTCGTCCTATTGATTTAACGTAAGCCCGCAGCGTCCCAGGACCACAAAAAGCCAATCGGTAGGGGCGAGCCGGTGGCTCGCCCTCTCTGTACCGGCTATCGGCATCTTCGCGACCCTCTCGCTGCCCTCGGCCGCAACAGCCAGCAATAGCGTCTCCGCCCAACGCCCTCTAAATCTCCCCCATTGCAATCGGGAGTTTAGAAGGGCTTGACACCCGCGCCGCTGTAATTAATCCCCCTTAGGGCGCATGCCGCCTTTGGCAACGGAAAGCCGTCCCGGTTGAGGAGGATATTCATGGAGATTGAACGCAAGCTGGCTGACCTGGGTTTGGAATTGCCGCCGCCGGCGCAGCCGCCGCCCGGCGTCCTGCTGCCTTTTTCTTTCGTCCGGGCGCACGGAAACATCGCCTATATTTCCGGCCATGGACCGCAGAATCCGGACGGTTCGCTCGCGGGACCATTTGGAAAAGTCGGCGCCGAAATAACGGTCAAGGATGCCTACGAATTGGCGAAGGCGGTCGCGCTTTCGATGCTGGGCAGCCTCAAGCGCGAACTGGGCGATCTGGATCGCGTGAGTAACTGGCTGCGCCTGTTTGGCATGGTCAACTCAGCGCCGGACTTTGCCCAGCAGCCGGCGGTGATTAACGGCTGCTCCGATCTTATTCTCGCGCTCTATGGCCCGGAGCGCGGCGGGCATGCGCGTTCCGCGGTGGGGATGGCGGCGCTGCCCTTCAACATGGCGGTGGAGATCGAAGCGGCAGTTGCGATTGACTAGACCTCAATGACGTTCCAGCACAAGGTTCATGAAGCTGTCGACACGGGCGCGCCAGCCCGCTGGCACATAGGTGGTGCTGTCCATCTGAAACACCAGCGCTTCGCCGCTGAAGCGCGCGCCGGCCTCTAGCTCGTCGCGCTCATAAAGCTTGAAGGATCCGCCCAGCGGAGACGCCTTCTCAGCGAATGGGCTGGCCGGATGCGGGTTGGCTTCAGCGCGCTCGATGCCCGGCTTGTCAATAATGCCTGTCCCGCGCACGCGCAGATTGACCGTTTCGACCGCGCGCCAGCGCATGGCATGCCCGTAACTGCGCTCGTGCGCCAGGTGGAAGCGCTCGATGGCGTCGTCTCCGAATGGCACGCTGAGCTCGTAAGCCTGTCCCTCATAGCGCATTTCGAGTATTGACGTAAATGCCGCGTCGTCGGCTGCGATGCCTTCCTGCGCCAACTCTCGTCTTGCCAAATCCAATAATTGGCCTTCGCTCTCCACCAGATCTGCCAGGCTCTCGGCGCTGGCCTGGCGTATGACTGACTGGCTGAAATCAACGGCCACATCGGCAATTAGCAAACCCAGCGCGCAAAGCACACCCGGCGCCGGCGGCGCCAGCACGCGCGGGATATCCAGCCGGTCGGCGGCTTCACAAGCATGCAAGGGGCCGGCGCCGCCAAAGGCGACCAGAGTAAAATCGCGTGGATCATTGCCTCGGGCGATCGATACATGTCGGATAGCGCGATCGATGTTTACGTTGGCGATATCCACCACGCCCTTGGCGGTATCCACCAGATTGAAGGCGATTTGCTCCGCAATCTCCGCCAGCGCGCGCTCCGCCGCTTCGAGATCGAGCGTCATACTGCCGCCAAGAAAACGCTCCGCGTCCAAACGGCCCAGGATCGCATTGGCATCGCTGAGCGTCGCCCGCTCGCCGCCGAGCCCGTATACGGCCGGTCCCGGTTTGGCGCCCGCCGATGCCGGCCCCACCTGCAGCGCGCCGCCGGCATCCACGCGCGCAATCGACCCGCCACCCGCGCCGATTGTCTCGATATCGAGCATCCGCACCCGCAGCGGGAAGCCATCGATGGTTGACTCCGGCCGCGGCTCCGGCTGGCCTGAAATCAGGGCGACATCGGTTGAGGTGCCGCCCATATCCAACGTGATGATCTTGTCGAAGCCGGCTGCCTGCGCCAAGTAACTGGCGCCCATCACCCCGGCCGCCGGCCCGCTCAGCGCGGTGTGAATCGCGCTTTCCCGAACGCGGCGCGCCCGCATGACACCGCCGTCAGATTTCATGATGCGCAGCGATGCCGCCGACGGCAGCTTCGACTCAAGCTCGCCGATGTAGCGGGACATGACCGGCCGCACATAGGCTTCCAGCGCGACCGTGCTCGCCCGTTCGTACTCGCGGAACTCGGGCAGCACTTCCGAAGACAGCGCCACTTGCCAGTCGTCAGCGACGATCCCGCGCTCAAGCGCGCGCAGTTTGACGCGCTGCTCATGTTCTGCGTTGACATAGCTAAAGAGGAAACAGACTGCAATCGCGTCAATCCTGTCCGCGGCAACCTGGTCCAGCACCCGGTCCAGAGCGGGAATATCCAAAGGGACCAGCGCATCGCCGCGAAAATCAAGCCGCTCGGGCACTTCGTAGCAGCGCGCGCGGGGGATGAGCGGCGGCGGAATCCGCGGATGGATGTCGTAGAGCTTCGGACGATCCTGACGTCCAATGTAAAGCAAATCGCGGAAACCGGCGCTGGTCAACAAAGCGATTCGCGCGCCCTTGCGCTCCAGGATGGCGTTGGTTGCCATGGTTGAACCGTGCGCAACCTGTCGCAGAGCCGCCAGCCCGCCCGGCGTAATCGTATCCAGGCCGGCCAACATGGAACGCTCCGGTTGCTCAGGGCTGCTCAGCAGCTTGTGGACCTTCAGCTTGCCGCCTTCAATCAGAACGAGATCGGTAAAGGTTCCGCCAATATCAACGCCTGCTCGCATCGCTTTGTCCCGTCTGACCGACCTTCGCGCGCCCAATCATAACATCGGGGCCCGCGTAGCGTAACACAGGTCTTTCAAAGGCGCTTATGCTTCGCTTGCGGGTCTCTTTTGCGGTTCTTACAATTCGTTTCCATATCTCCTACGCAACCCGCGTAATCTGTAGATGGTGACCAAATCAACGCCATATCCAGGCACAGGAGAATTGAAGATGATGCTACGAACCCGCAGTCCCTACTTCCGTCTGGTTGATGACCTGCTGAACGATACCCGCCCCTGGCCGGGCAGCCTCGCCGCATTCGAGAATCGCGGCTACGACCTGGCGCTCGATGTCGAAGAGACTCCCGACGCCTACATCGTCAATGCCAACTTGCCCGGCATCAGCCTGGACGACGTCAGCGTGAAAATCCACGAGGATGTCCTGACGATCACGGCTGAAACCAGCGCTGAGCAGCGCGAGGAGGACAGCCGCATGCTGATGCGCGAGCGCCGCTACGGCAAATTCAGCCGCAGCATGCGCTTCCCGACCATTGTGGACGGCAACGCAGTCGACGCCAATTTCGAAAACGGCGTGCTCAGCGTCAGGCTGCCCAAGGCCGAACACGTCAAGCCGCGGCAGATTCCGGTCAACGTTGCTGGCAACGGCAGCTAGGTCAATTCAATCGCTGAAAACAAGAGCGGTGGACCAATGTCCGCCGCTCTCGATTTTATAGGCTCGCATTCTACTTTCGCTTTTAGGGGGCGGCAGATCGGTCGCTCTTTTTACTCTCTAAGCGTCTGCGCTTGACTTGCCCCAGCCGCCGCCGCCGGGCGTCTTGATGATGACGCGGTCGCCCGCTTCCAGTTGCGCAGTATGTTTGCCGCTGACGACCTCGGCCCGGCCGGCGCGCACCAAGACATTGACACCGCGCTCACCCGGCGCGCCGCCTTGCAAGCCATAGGGCGGGCGCAAGCGCCGCTCGGCATTGATCGTGACTGTCGTCGGCGCCAGCATCTCATATTCGCGCTCTATGCCGTCCCCGCCGCGCTGCGCGCCGGCGCCGCCGCTGCCTTCGCGCAGATGATAACGCCGCGCGCGCATGGGCAAGCTGTATTCCAGCGCTTCAACCGGCGTGTTTAAGGTGTTGGACATGTGGCAATGCCGCCCGGAAAGCCCGTCCCCTCGGCTTGAGCCGCCGTGACCGCCGCCCAGCGTTTCGTAATACACAAATTGTCTGTCGCCGGCGAATCCGCCCACGGTGAAATTGTTCATGGTTCCCTGCGACGCGGCCGGCGCCAGCTCGGGCAGCGCCTGCGCCAGGGCGCCCAGCACCGTATCGACCACGCGCTGGCTTGTTTCCGTATTGCCCAAAACAACCGCCGCCGGGAAGCGCGCATTCAGCACACTGCCTTCCGGCGCGATCACGCGGACGGGCTCAAAGCAGCCGTGATTCACCGGGACATCGTCGGCCGCGAGCAGCCGCACACAGTACCAGGTCGCCGAGCGCACAATGGCCGGCACCGCGTTCACATTGCCCGGAGTCTGCGGCGCGCTGCCCGCGAAATCCACCGTCATCTCTTCGCCACGCACCTCGATGGCGACTTGTATGGGTATCTCATACTCCCGCTGCCCATCGCCTTCCATGGCATCGCGGTAGCGGTAGACGCCGTCCGGGATCCCTGCAATGATCGCTTCCGTCATCCGCCGCGAATAAGCGAGCAGGGCGGCGGCATGCTCAGCGGTCGTCTCCACGCCATGCCCGATCATTATATCCAGCAGGCGGCTTTCGCCAATGCGATGGGCCGCCAACTGCGCTTCCAAATCCCCGACGCGCTCTTGCGGATTCCGACTGTTGCCGACGATGAGCGCCATCGCCCCTTCGTTCATCCAGCCGCTGAGACGCAGCTTCAAGGGCGGGATGATGATGCCCTCCTGATAGAGTTCCGTGCTCAAGGGCGACGAACCCGGCGACATGCCGCCGACATCAGCGTGATGCGCCCGGCTGGCGACAAAATAACTCAGGTCGCCGCCAGCAAACACGGGCGATATCATGGTGATGTCGGGCAAGTGCGTTCCGCCGTGATATGGGTCATTCAACACCACCACATCGCCCGGGAAAAACTCGTCGAACTCGGCGACAGCTGATGCCACCGAAGCCGGCATGCTGCCCAGATGCACCGGTATATGGGCCGCTTGCGCGATCATCCGCGCCTCGGCATCAAAGACCGCGCAGCTAAAGTCCAGCCGTTCGCGGATGTTCGGGCTGAAGCTGGCGCGCTGCAAGGCGACGCCCATCTCCTCTGCCACCGCGGCGAAAAGATTCTTGAATACTTCCAGACTTATGGCGTCAACGGCCATTCGTTGACCCTTTCAAGGAACCCGTGTCCTCGCCGGAAGCTAACACAGATTTAAGGCGCTGACCAGCTAGCGCCGCCCGGGTAGTGTATCAATTTCGGTTGAAATAGCCTGGTAGGGGCGATCCGGCGGATCGCCCGATGGGTAAAACAGGATCGAAATTGGGCGACTCACCGAGTCGCCCCTACCAAATCGTCGGTATTTGAAGAAATT
>JAJDUC010000050.1 GCA_022826865.1 Anaerolineae bacterium | reverse complement strand
AGTCATGCGAAATTCAGCATAAGTCAGCATAAGGTCGATAGGTAGGGGCGACACTGTGTGTCGCCCGAAAATTCGCGCTTTTGTCGGCGGGCGACCGAATCGCCCCTACACCGTTCTTCAGATTGTTGCATTACTTTCCTGGTGTTACTTGTGTCCTTTGTGCCTTTGTGCCTTTGTGGTGAAGTTGATTTTGGTTCATTGGAATTTCAACCGACTTCGATACACTACCGCCGGGAGACCGACTTGGCAATCCTATTGCGTCGGATATACTCAAGGCGAAGTTGATGATGGAGGTCATGGCGATGTACGAAGGCGCAGCCATCTCGCAGGCATTGACAAGCAACGGTTATTCGCTTTCGACTGCGGCAAATCGTCTGGGTTGGCTGACACCCTCTGACCCGGCCGCGTCGATCAAGGCGCTTCAGGAGCAGTTCCATGAACAAGGCTACCTCTGGCTGAAAGGCATCCTCGACCGCGATGATGTCCTCGACTTCCGCCGCCGTTATTTCGCCGCCTTCGTCGACAGCGGCTTGGTCCGGCGCGATATCGATCCCGGCGAAGGCATCTATGATGGCGCCAGCGAAGACAAGAACCTGATTCTTAAGATGCAGATGGAAAGTCATCGCTGGGCGGCTTACGAAGCCTTCTGCCTGGCGAAGCCCATCTACCAGTTTTACGAAGCCTTTTTCGAGGGCGCGGTCTACCTGCACAAACGCAAGCTCATTCGCCACATCCCGCCCGGCGATGTCAGCACGACTGGCGCGCATTATGATCTGGTTTACCTGCGCGCTGGCACCGATGCCGTCTGCACCAGCTGGATTCCCATCGGTGATATAACGCCCGATATGGGCGGCTTGATCTACTTGGAAAACTCGCACCACTTCGGCCGGCGCAAGGAAGCCGAGTTCAGCCAACTCAATGCCGATATGGCGCCGGAAGAGCGCATCAATGCCTACAACAAGAATATGGGGTTGCATGGCTGGCTGACGAAGGACTTGCCGTCGCTGGCCGATCGCCTCGATACGCGCTGGCTGCTGGCGGATTACGAAGCCGGCGACATGGTTGTGCACGGCGCCTACACCACGCACGCCGCCACCGCCAACGCATCGCCCGACGGCCGCATTCGGCTATCGACCGATATTCGTTACCAACGCGTAAAAGAAGAGATCGATGTCCGCTGGAGCAACCACTGGTCTTTTGATGACTTCAAATGATCTTCAGCCTCGGCGAACGCGTCGCTTCTCACCGCCCGTAGGGTGGCTGAAACTGCGCGCGCATTATCACCTTGGCGCGGACTTCGCTCTGAACTTGCCCCGATGCATTGGGGAGGGGCCGGGGGAGGGGTAGAAATCCACATTCCAGCCAAGCCATGCCTGGCGTCCGTAGGGGCGAGCCCGTGGCTCGCCCACCCACGCTGAAAGGAGGCAGCTATTAGACAGACGCGAAAGGATCGCCTAGATTCATTCCATTTGCCAATCTATTGAATAACGGAGCAATCTCATGACTCATCCAAAGAAAACAGGACTTTCACGCCGCGATATGCTCAAGACCATCGCCGGCGGCACAGGCGCTGTAGCGCTTGGCGCGTTGCCCGTCTCTGGGGTGATGGCGCAAGACCCGGTCACCATCACCTACTGGCATGGCTGGACCGAACAGTGGGAGAATTACGTCCAGGACATCGTCGACGCCTTCCACGAACACCAGGACGCCATTCGCGTCGAGCCGCTGGTCGTCCCCTACGGCGACTTTCTGGTGCGTTTGACCGCCGCCATTTCGGCCGGCAGCCCGCCGGATATCGTCACCTTCTTCGGCTCCAATGAATTGCCCGGTCTGGCCGCGCTTGGCGGCATCACAAATTATGCCGATTTGGGCAGCGCCGACGAGATCGCCGCGATTAAAGAATTCCTCACTCCGGCGGCCTTGGCGGGCGGCGTCGTTGACGGCGCGCTTTACGGCACGCCCAGCGGCTTCGGCGTCTATGACCTGGCTTGGAACAAGAACCAATTTGAAGAATCGGGCTTGGACCCCGAAGTTGGTCCCAGCACGATCGAAGAGCTGGATGCAATGGCGGAGCAGCTCACGGTCGAAGATGGCGATGGCAATCTGGATCGCGTAGGGCTGCTGCACCTCGGCTCGCACACTTCGCATCACCGCGCCTGGTTCGGCAACTTTGGCGGCCAACTCTACGATGCCGAGAACGACGCCATCACCGCCAACCACGCCGGCAATGTGCGCGCGCTCGAATGGATGATGAGCTATAGCGAAAAATACGGCGTTGAACGCTTGCAGCGCTTCCAGTCCGGTTTGTCGGGCGAACGCGGCGGCACGCAGGATCCCTTCATCGCCGGCCGCCTGGCCATGCACCTCATCGGTCCCTGGAAGCTGGGCGACTTCCACCGCTTCGCCGCCGAGGGCTTCCGTTGGGGTTTGACGCATCTGCCGCCGGTCGCGGGCGAAGAAGATTCGACCGGTTGGGGCAGCTGGATCTGGGGCAACTATCAAGCCATTCCCACCGGCGCGGCAAATCCGGCCGCCGCCTATGAGTTCGCCAAGTGGTGGTCCGGCTTCACCGATCCGGATGTCATGGCTATCGTCGCCGCCTGGAAGGATACGCCGACTACAACCACTGGCTCGCTGGCCGCGCTGGAAGTGGATCGCATCGCCGCCCTCTTCGACGACCATCCCGACTATCGCAGCTTCTTCGAAACGATGGGCAGCCCGCGCGGTTTGACCACGCCGATGATCCCGGTCGCCAACTTCTACATGGACCGGCTAGGCTCGGAAGTCGATCAAGCTTTGCGGCTGGAGAAATCGGCGCAAGAAGC
Organism: Anaerolineae bacterium; assembly: GCA_022826865.1. Taxonomy (GTDB): domain Bacteria; phylum Chloroflexota; class Anaerolineae; order Aggregatilineales; family Phototrophicaceae; genus UBA6055. The sequence goes on along the minus strand of JAJDUC010000050.1, from coordinate 34,535 downwards.
GCTTGACGCCGTGCAAACCGCCGTCGAAAACGAGTACCGCCAGTTCTAGCCACATCGACAACGTTTTGTAGGGGCGAGCCCGTGGCTCGCCCATCTGCTGCCAGTACGTACATTTCGTAGGGGCGACTCTGTGAGTCGCCCGATCACCGCCTCGACAAATGATCGCTAATCTCGGCATCAAACGAACGGACATAAACAGAGCGGTGTCATTCGTCCTTCTGGTCGTTCTGTCGGCCGCTTTCATCCTGCCACTCTTCTGGATGATTACCACATCGCTCAAACCCATCGACCAGCTCCTGCTCGACCCACCGGTTTGGATCCCCAGTCCGCTGGAATTCGACAATTATCCCAACGCCCTGGACGAGCAGCCCTTCCTGCAGTACCTGGGCAACTCGCTGCAGATCGGCGTGGCCGCCGTTATCGGCGCGCTCATCTCCAATAGCCTGGTCGCCTACGGCTTCTCGCGCGTGGAATGGAAGGGCCGCGATGCCGTCTTCGTGCTCGTCCTGTCGACGCTGATGCTACCCTATCACGTGGTGATGATTCCGCTTTTCGTCAGCTTCAGTAAAATCGGTTGGGTCAATACCTGGCTGCCGCTGATCGTGCCCGCCTGGCTCGGCCATCCCTTCTTCATATTCATGCTGCGGCAATTCATGCTGGGCATCCCCAAAGAACTCTCCGAAGCCACCCGCATCGATGGCGGCTCGGAATGGGTCTTGCTGACGCGTGTCATCTTGCCGCTCTGCAAGCCGGCGCTGGCGACGGTGGCGCTGTTTCAATTCATCTGGTCCTGGAACGACTTCATCGGCCCCCTGATCTACCTCAACGAACGCTCGCTCTATCCAATGTCGCTGGGGCTGGCGCTCTATCATAATTCGCAAGGCATCACCGATTTCAGCATCCTGATGGCGGCTTCGACCATGGCCGTCGTGCCGATCATCCTCATCTTCTTCTTCATGCAGCGTGTCTTCATTCAGGGCATTTCCTTGACGGGTTTGAAGGGCTAAGCAATGGTAAACACCAGCGCCCGTAACGACGCCAACTCACAAGAGCTTTGTAGGGGCGACTCTGTGAGTCGCCCGCCACTGTGTCTCCGTGGTGAATACGATGCTGACGCCACGTAATCGCCGCGAGCTGCGCAAGATAGGCGTGGGCCTGGTATTCATCTCGCCCTGGATCGTCGGCTTCCTGGCGCTCAACCTCTATCCCATCATCGCTTCCTTCTATTACAGCTTGACGCGCTATTCGCCGATTTCCGCGCCTCGTTTCATCGGCTTGTTCAACTATGAGAAGCTGCTTTACTTTGATCCGCTCTTCGTCAAGGCGCTGACGAACACCCTGTATTTCGTCGTCTTCGCTGTGCCCCTGGGCAACATGTTGGCGCTGGCGCTTGCCGTTTTGCTGAATCAGAAAGTCAAGGGTTTGTCCGTCTTTCGGACGATCTTCTATCTTCCCAGCATCTTGCCGCTGGTGGCAACCAGTATCGTTTGGACCTGGCTGCTGCATCCGCAGTATGGCGCCGTCAGCGTTATCATGGCCGAGTTGGGCTTGCCCGTTATCAGTTGGTTTTCCGATCCCCAGTGGGCGAAACCGGCACTGATCATGATGAGCATGTGGGGCACCGGCTGGATGATGCTGATCTATCTGGCGGCGCTACAAGATGTGCCGCAGGAGCTATACGATGTGGCGTCACTGGATGGCGCCAGCTTGTGGCGCAAATTCCGCCACGTGACCGTGCCGATGATAAGCCCAATCATTTTATTCAATACGATTGTCGGCTTGATTGGCGCGTTTCAGTATTTCACCGAGGCTTATGTCATCACCGAAGGCGGGCCGGGCGATTCCACGCTCTTCTATTCGCTCTACCTCTTCAACAACGCCTTCGCCTACTTCAAGATGGGTTATGCCTCGGCGATGGCCTGGCTGCTGTTCCTGGTGATTCTGATTCTGACCTTCGTCATCTTCCGCAGTTCGGCCAAACGCGTCTATTATCACGGCGGCTGAGCACTGGCTGCGTGGCGTTTCAGCCTCCCGCAGCCGGCAGAGTCATCCGCGTTTGCATGACCTACCTGTCATGCTCCAGCGCCACCAGGAAGAGTCGCTTCAGTCTTTGATTGCGCATGTCGGAAGCCTCAAAATGCTGGACCAGGCGCTGCTTCATATCCGCTACCAGGTCAGCATATTGCTCGTCGTGAACCAGATTGTTCATCTCGTACGGATCTTCCTGCAAATCGTAGAGCTCGTTCATGTCATGAATCGAGAAGACATATTTGTAGCGATCGCGCAGAATCATACGTTGGGGGAAAAAGTGTCCCCCATGTCCCATATGCTCACAGATCAACTCGTCGGACCACTGATCCTCCGCCCCATCGCGGCCGAGCGGAAGCAGGCTGCGGCTGTGCATATGATCCGGCACATCTATGCCGGCGGCGTCAAGCATGGTGGCGGTCGCGTCCATGTTGGAAACGAACTGATCCGATTCCTGCCCGCCTTGAATCGCAGCGGGCCACCGGATCGCCATCGGCACGCGCATAACCTCTTCCATGAAGGACGACGACTTATCCCAGAGCCCGCCATGACTGGCGACGGCATCGCCATGATCAGCCAGCCAGATTACGATGGTATTGTCCGAAAGCGACAACTCGTCCAGCGTGTCCAGCACGTTGCCGATCGCCGCGTCGGTTTGATAACCCTGCGCATAGCAGCGCGCGAGGATCTCTTGCCAGGTCGACCAGTCTGGAAAAGCTTGAGCGCTGCGATGAGAGATTTCCCGGTGCATGATGTGGCGTAAAGGCCGGCCCTCAAGGTCGTCCCGAAAGCTGGGATACTCGGGGATGCCGGCGGGATCAACCATATCGGCAAATTCCGCTGATGGATAATAGGGCTGATGCGGTCCCCACAGGCTGACGACCAGGCTGAATGGTTGCTCATCAGAGGCGAATTCGCGCAGCTTTTCGCAGGCCAGGTGGGCGACAAATTGTTCTTCATGCGCTTCTGGCGGACCAGCGAGCACACCCGAGCCATTCATGAACTTCCAGGGCGACGGGTCATGCAAGACGATCTCCTGCCCGCGCCACTCGGGATAATTGATGTTGTATTCCATCTGGGCGCGCGCGTCGCCGAATCCGCGTTCTTCGGCATAATCTTTATAAGCATCGGACATATAGATCTTGCCATAATCGGGCAAGCTCCAGCCTTCAATGCCGTAATCGATGGGCAGGCGCTCGCGGCCGCAGTGCCATTTGCCGACGTAGCCGTTCCGATAGCCAGCCTGTGACAAGTAGTGGCTGTAGAGCGGTTGACCTGATTCAATATCGGACTGATTCCCGAACCCATCCGCTTCGGTATTCATAATGATGCCATGCGAGCTGGGGTAAACGCCCGTCATCATGCTGCTGCGCGCGGGAGAACAGAGCGGGCAGACCGAGTAAGCGCGATCGAAGCGAATGCCTTCCGAGGCGAAACGTTCGTAATTGGGCCACTTGTACTCGTATTCGCCTTCGCGGTCATGCCCGTAAAAGGCTTGATGATCGGCGATGATGAAAACGATATTGGGTTTGGAATCGGGCATGCCACTTTCCCCTTTTCTGTTGGCGAAGCTACTTGATTGAACCGACGGTGATGCCTTCAATGAGATTGCGCTGGAACATGATATAGACGATGATCACTGGCACCGCCGTGATGTTGATGCCGGCGAAGGACAAGGCGAAGTCGGTGACGTATTCGTCCTGGAAGGCGGTTAATCCCAAGGGCAGCGTGCGCTTGCTGTCTTCGTTGATCAGCAGCAGCGCCTGGAAGAATTCGTTCCAGGTGCCCATGAAGACGAAGATTCCCAGCGCCATCAGCGATGGCTTGGAAAGCGGCAGCAGGATATGCATATAAAACTGAAAGCGACTGCAGCCATCCAGCAATGCCGAATCTTCCAGCTCTTGCGGGAAACCCTGAAAGAAGGCGCGCAGCATCAAAATGGCAAATGGCAAGCTGCCGGCCACATAGACCAGGATCAAGCCGAAGCGGCTGTTTGCAAGGTTCAGTTCATACATCAGCGAGAGCAAGGGACCCAGCTTGGCCGATAAGGGAAATGCCATCCCGAAGAGAAAGATAAAGAAGATCGCCTGGTTGCCGGGAAAGCGCATCTTGGCGAAGGCGTAAGCGGCCAGCGAACTCAGAAACAGCACAATGGCGACGCTTGTCACAGTGATAAAGATGCTGTTGAAAAAATAGGCGTCAAAGCTGGCGCCGAACCAGGCTTCCAGGTAATTGTCAAAACGCCATGCGCTCGGCAGCGCCAAGGGATTCTCGCGGATTTCCTTGTTGGTCTTGAGCGCGCTGGCGAAGACCCAGATGATCGGCACCAGCGTGATGGCGGTCGCCAGCATGAGCATAATGTAGAAGGGCGCCTTGCGCAGGTGGCGTTGCATGACGCCGTTTAGGAACTCCATGAACGCCATTCCCGCCACTTGATGAATCCGGTCGAGAGACAGACAACAATAATCGTGTTGACGGTTGCCGCCGCCGTCGCCCAGCCCATCTCGAAATTGCCGATCATCCTGAATACGTAGATATCAATAACATCGGAGGAGTAGAATGGTCCGCCACCGGTGAGAATATAGATGACTCCGAAGACGCCCATCGCGGTAAAGATCCGCAAGGTGATGACAAAGGTGAAAACGTCGTACAGATAAGGAATGGTGATGCGGAAGAGCTTCTGCCGGAAGTTGGCGCCATCGACGCGGGCCGCGTCAAATATATCGGTCGGGATATCCTGCAAGCCGGCGAGGAAGATGACCATCGAATAGCCGAAGCTGGACCAGGTATAGGCGATGAAGGTCGAATAGAGCGCGATATTCGGATTCCCCAGCCAGGACTGCGTGAATGCTCCCAGCCCGAAGGTCTCCAGAGCCGGGTTCAGCACACCGGCGAATGGATGATAAATCCACTTCCAGACATAGGCGATGACCACGCCCGAGAAGATAGCCGGCAAGAAGAGCGCGGCGCGGAAGAAGACGCGCCCCAGGCGAATCTCATAGATGAATACCGCCAGAAACAAGCCCATCGCGACGGGAATAACCACTGCCAAGCCCAGAAAGATGAAATTATGACTGAGCGCGCCCCAGAAACGGTCGTCATTGAGGATGAAGTCGTAATGCTTGAAGCCGATAAACTCCGCGGTCGGCGTCAGCAGGTCCCAGCGAAAAAAGCTCAAAACGAAGGATGCCAGCACCGGACCGAGATTGAAAATCACGTAGATAATGACGGCCGGAAGGATGAAAAAATAAGGTATCAGGTCAAGACGGTAGCGCGGACTAGATCTACGTTTTGCTGGCGCGCTGAGCGTTTGCGCCATTGATTTGGCTCCTTGCGAGTTGTGTTGCGCGCCCGCTTAGTCTGTTGGTTCAAGAGGGCGAGACAAGTCTCGCCCCTACAGGTTTCGTCAATGCAGGCGTCTAATTCTCCGCCAGGTAGGCGCTGTGCGTCTCCTGCATTTCGCTGAGCAGCTCTTCGGGCGTGAGCATGCCGCCGATCATGCCTTGCACGATCTGATTCATATCGCCGAAGACCTTGGGCGGCAGATAGGTGACGGGCCAAAAGCCGATCTTATCGACATTGGCGGCGGTTTCCGAAGCGATCTGATAGGTGAGCGGCGCGATATCGTCCGGCACCTCGATGGAGAAAGCCGGCTGCACCGACACTTCTCGAAGCGCTTGCACCGCTATCTCTTCGGAGGTCAACCAGTCCAAGACCTTAAAGGCGGCGTCTACATCGGCATACTCGGCGACGATCAGCGAGCCGCCGATGCCGCCAAGCGTCTTGATGTCGGTGTTGGGATTAACCGCCGGTAGATAAAAGAAGCCAATTTCGAAATCGGGCTCGGCTGATGCCGATGCGTCGATGAACCAGGGACCGTTGAGCACCATAACGTTTATGCCCTGATAGAACAGGTCAAGCGACTGATCGTAGTCGATGCCGAGCGGCTCTGGATTGGCGTAACCGTTGGCGACCATGCCATAAAAGGCGTTCAAGCCGTCCAGGCAGTTGTCGCATTCGGTCCAGGGCTGTGTGCCGCTGAGCACGTCAATATACTCCGAGCCGGCGCTGCTGTACATGAACATGGACGCCATCAGCGCCGAGGGCCAGCCGCCGGCCAGACCCATGGTATAGCCGTAATAACCGGCGTCTTTGACCGCTTCCAATACTTCAATGTACTCGGCCCATTCCGTCGGCGCATCCAACTCCAATTCGGCGAAGACATCTTTGTTGTAGAAGACGCCCACCGATTCCATGTTTTGCGGGATGGCGTAGATCCGTCCCTCTATCGTGACTTGCGACAGCAGATTTGGCGGGATGCGATCGATCAAACCGGATGCGCGATAATACTCGGTCAGGTCCAGAACCTGCCCGGTAGAGACCAGCGCCTGCAAGTTGGCGCCAACATCGACGCCGCCGAGGACATGTGGCCCCGCTTCATTGTCCAGGGCGATGCGCACCTTCTGATTGTTCTCGGTGAAGGTGCCGGTCAAGACATCTTCGTAGACAATCTGAACATCGTCATTCGATTCGTTGAAGCGCTCGACGAGCGTTTCGTTGTAATCGCCGCTATATCCCAGCGACCAGACAAGAATGTCGGTTGCATCTTGCGCCGCAGCCGGCGCTATCGCAAACGCGCCAAGAAGCAGCGTCACCGCCGCAATCAGCGCCAGTTGCCGACACTTCGTAGCCAAGTGTTTCTTGTTCATAGTATCGAGTCTCCTGTGTAATTCATTTCCTACGCTTGTAAGACTTTAACGCTATACGACCCCAATATGCAAGAGTCCGCCAATATTGGGCAGGGTAATCGCATCAAAATCATAATGAGCCGTTCGCCACGAAAATTGTGAAAATGTAGGGGCGTCTCGTGAGACGCCCGTTGAAAATGGCTTGCAGATTGCGGGCGTTCCAGCGAAACGCCCCTACAGATTACGAAATGTGAGGGGAAATTGTCATTTATCAGCGCAGTTTCAATTTGATGCGATTGCCCTGCAATATTGGGCGAAATGAGTCTTAAAATCGCCTCCCTCCCCAAAGGAGGGGCTTCAAACCGCCGCGCATGCCGGTACAGCTTCCCTTCACGGTTTATGCGAGAAGGGGCGCGCCGCGTGGACTGCAACGGGCGGGGATGTGAGACGCCATTGAGACAGTTGACAAGAATGCCGCGTCAACGCCCAAGAGGCAACAACCCGGCGCCTACGCGCCGGGTTGTTGAGAATGGCTTGTGGACCGCGCAATGGCTGCGGTCTTCAAATTGAACTGAGCGATTTCTGCTTGCGCTCAGGCGGCATCCGGCGCAACCAGGACTACAATGCCGGGACGGTCCACTTGGCCGCAGGTCATGCCGTCGCTGGCATAGGCGGCAATTGGATGGACGTCCCGTTCCGGTGTAGCGGTATCGATGAGGAAGATATTGCCCTCGAACCCGAAACAGACTTCCGTTCCCGGCGCAAATGACACGGCGTCCGCCGAACATTTCGGCAGTAGCAGCAACTGGCCTACGCTTAGCTGGTCAGATTCCAGGCTGTTATGACGCCTCAAGACCTCCACCGTTGTTTCATAGTCCATCGCCAGACGATACAGGTTGTCTCCCGGCGCGACCGCGTGCGTGCATTCCTCATCAGTTCGCCACAATCTCATCGCGAGCCGAATGCCTTGCAAGGCCGGATGTTTGTCAAGCGTAATGATATCCACCTCGGCGCACTGCATGTCCTCGTAGGGCGATCTCACAAATATGCGTTCGCTCACCGGACAAATTGGCAGCGCGGGAGGCGGTGGAGGCGGTGGTTGCGTCGGTGTGGGTTCCGGCTCATCCGGCTCGTCTTCTTCTTCTGGCGGTTCCACCGGCGGAGGCGGCGGTTTCGGGTATTCGTATGCGCCGATGTCGCAGTTGCCGTATTGCGGGCGCGCTTTAAGGGGTTGATCATCAAGCAAACAGTAGAATGGATCGGCGGTGTCAATCGCCGGGCTTCCCCACTGCAGCGGGTGATGCGGCGGGTTGCCGGAGAGTCCGCTGATCATGACATTGGGCATCTCGGATGTGCCTTGAGCCTCGGCGATTGCAACCTGAGCCTCCAACTGCTCGCTTGCGCCGTCGGAGGGGGCGGATTGGCTATCGGCAACTACAGGAGTGCAAGATCCATCCTGGATCAAGTTGCCGGTGAACTCGATAATGATGTTGGGATTGGGACCGCTGTGGCAATCGCCGCCGCTCTTGCTGTCGGTGATCAAGGTATTGCGTATCTTGAAGTTGCCGGTCCATCCGATTATGGCTATGCCGCCGCCTTGTTCTTCTGCCGAATTGTAGGCCCAAGTCGTGTGTGTAAGAGTCACGAAGGAGCTGAATGAACTCATGCCCCCGCCTTCTCTGGCTCTGTTATTGCTGAAGGTGCTGTTCGTGATGCTTAGGGTGGTTTCGCTGCTTTCGATTGCGCCGCCTTCGTCAGCTGCGTTTTCGACAAAGGTGCTTTTGATGACGCTCGCGATTCCGCCCGCTGTTTTTAGCGCGCCGCCGTCTTCGGTCGCCATGTTATTCCTGAAGGTCGTGCCCGCGATGTCCAGCGTGTTCAAGCCGGTAGAGCTAATGAAGTAGACGCCGCCGCCGTGGCTCTTTACAGTCATGTTACCGGTGAACTCGGAGTCGGCAATTTCAACATCGCTGTCGATGGCATAGATAGCCCCGCCGATATCACTGGCCTTGCTATTCCTTATCGCGCTGTCAGAAATGTTTAAGGAGCCGCTGTTGACATATATCCCGCCGCCAACAGTTTGGGCCAAACCCTTGTTTATATTCAAATCATGAATGCCCAGATGACCGCCAACTACCATGAAAACACGGTATGTGGCATCGCCGGAGATGGTGTAGCCATTGCCCACGATTTGAACTCGGCTGGTTATGTTGGGCAAGTCCTCCTGCAGAGTGACGCCCCTCGTTAACAATATGATGTCATCGCCGGTTTCGGGCGGGTTGGCGGTTTCATCCGGATCAGCGCCTGCCTCGCAATCGTCATTGCCATCGGAGTCGCCGTTTTCTGCGACTTGGGCGATGCCGTTGGCCGAGCGGATCGCATTCGCCAGGCTGCAATTGTTGTCCACCTTGATGACACAGTGTATCGAAAATGTAGCGCTGACTGTCGACAGAGTCTCCGTGCCAGCCTGCGGAACGACCTCCACGCTGGATGTCTGGCCGCAGTGCTCGGCGGCGACGACCCAGGTCGCTTCCGCCGCATTGCCTCCTTCGGTCGTTTGAGCGGCATCGGTATCGTACTGCGGCGTCCATACCGCCGATGTCACGGTTTGCTCGCCGCCGCTCAACTGGCAACTCAGCTTGTGCTGGTTGTTTTCGATCAAATTATCACAGCTCACCGTCAGTACGTCAGCCGGCGCCGGGGAGCACGCAAGTGTTATTGTGGTTTCGGCGGCTGGGAAAACCGTATCTTCGTCCCGCACAACCACCTCGACAGTTGTGCTCTGGCCGCAGTATTCATCGGCGATAACCCAATTTGCCACCGGGCGGCCGGTTGTCTGCGCGTATTGAACCTCGAAACTGGGGGTCCATTCCGCGGACGTGATAGTCACATGGCCGGTTTCCGCCGTGCATTGCAGGATATCGTGGTTGGCGCCGGTCAGGATTTCGCAGCTTACTGTTATGGTGACCTCTGGCGTGGGCGTTGGCGGCGGCGCAGTCGGGAAGTCGACCTGGACAGAATCCGATAATCCGCTGCGATCACTGCCGCGTATGGTCTTGAGCTGATAGATATATCTGTCGCCAAGCGCGGTGGCGGTGGTATCGGTGTAGCTGGTTGCGCTGTCGCCGGTGTTATCGACCAGGGAACTTAACTCAGTTTCGCCTTGCCAAGGACGCCGGCGCAAGATCTCATAACCATCCACCTGTCCATCCGGCGCCGTCCAGGTTATTGTGATGCCCACGTGGCTGGTCGTCGCCGCTAAATTGGTTGGGGGCGCCAGGGCCGGCTCCTGCGCAAAAGCAAGATTCTGCGGCGCAGCAAAAAGCGGCAAGATACATAGCATTGCGAAGAGAAGGAGTGGAGCGCCGACCCGAAGGGTCCCGCCCTGTGTATGCTTCCCAACGCTGTGGAAGCGCCCGCTAGCGCTCAGCAGCCATCGGCCCGCTAATTCCGGAAAGATCTTCAGCGATGAAATTCTCATGTGAGTCTCCATTCTTCATGAATTTGCTATCTGCCAAAGATTGGGCGCCCGCCTGAGCGACGCAATACAAGAGATAGTCAGCTTCTTGCTGAGTGTTTTCTTAATCATTGACCAATTTGCTCCAAGCCGAACAAACCCGGCTTTGACCATCCGCAGTTCAGTTTCGATTCCGGCTTGACTTGTGCCGGCTGCTTTCTCCGTGTTCGCAAGCGTCATCGCGGCAGATGGCTGATACATAATTAGCGACTTACGAAATCAGTATAGCATTGTGATATAGGCGCGCAACCAGATATGCGGCTTGTTCGGATGTCGATCTGAGGGCGCGCGTCACTGTGCCATTTCTGGCTTTTACGCCTGGGACTGTCAGCCGACCTTTCATGCTCTATTGCGTCGCCGGCGACGCAGGCAGAATCAGATATGTAGCCGCGGGATGGCGCGCCCGGACTGGGCGGCGCGCCGCCCAGGCAATTTTGGAGCCTGCGATCATTTGACAAGCGAAAGAAAGGGCGCTAAAGTCCCGCTGGAATTCTTTCTTGTTTCAATTGGCGTTCATTGGCGATTTATTCTTGACGTCCTCATCCTTGTTCAGCGTTCATACATTGATCTCACGCCATGTCGCGGGACGGAAATCCAGCGCGTCCGCCACTAGGCGGCAGACGTCGTTCGACACAGATTAGTTGGGCGAGAAACAGATGGATCAATCCCAGACGAGCATTCCTGACGTTTCGAAGACGAAGACGGGCGAAGCGCCCTTGTTGGTCGCGCAACAGGTCAGGAAATCATTTGGCACGGTGCAGGCGCTCAGCGACGCCCGGATTGATGTCCGCAAAGGCGAAATCGTCGCGCTCGTCGGCGACAACGGCGCCGGGAAGTCAACGCTGATCAAGGTTTTGTCCGGCGCGCACCGGCCTGATGCGGGCGAGATCATTGTGCGAAACCGTCCGGAGACCATATACAGCCCTAATGACGCATTCGACCTTGGGATCGCCACAGTTTATCAGGATTTGGCGCTCTTGCCGACGCGCGATGTCGTGGCGAATTTGTTCGTCGGCCGCGAGCTTACCCGAAATGGCATTCTGGACCGGCGCCGGATGACGGAGGAGGCGAACCAAGTCGTCCGCCAGTTGAAGACCAATCTCCCTTCCGTTCGTACACGCGTGCGCCACCTTTCCGGCGGACAGCGTCAAGCGGTCGCCATCGCGCGGGTCGTGCACTTTGGCGCGGAGATCCTCTTGCTGGACGAGCCGACGGCGGCCTTGGGCGTCAAGGAGTCGCATGAGATGCTCTCGCTGATCGAGCACCTTAAGGAACAGGGCAAAGGCATCATTGTGGTCAGCCACAACCTGGCGCATGTCTTTCGCATCTGCGATCGCATCACAGTGCTGCGGCACGGCCGCACGGTCGGCACGCTCATCAAGAATGAAACTGATTCCAACGAAGTCGTCCGCATGATTACAGGCGCCGATATCTTGTGACCGGATGCGGAGACCGGGCTCCGTTTATCGCTGGTGTGGAGCAGTTCAATGGCAGAAGTGACTGTGGATCTTGAAGCAAATGCCGAGGCGCCGACTGAAGAATCGCGGCTGAAACGCCTGCTGGCGCACCGCGAAGCGCAACTGCTGCTCGTGCTTGTCGTGTTCACCGCGCTTGTGCGAGCGGGCGGGGCGCCGGGGTTCTTGGGGCCGACGCATTTCCCCATATTCCTGTCTCAGGTTGCGCCCGACATGCTGGTTGTCATACCCATGGCCATGTTGCTCATCGGCGGCATGTTTGATCTGTCGGTGACCGGCGTCGCCAACCTCAGCGTGGTGTTGATCGGATGGACTTTCTCACGGCAAGTCGGCCAAATGGACGACACCCTCCTGATTATATTGGTGGTGGCTATAGGCTTGACCGCCGGCTTGGTCGTCGGGCTGATTAATGGTTTGGCGGTCACGCGGATGCGCATGAATCCGCTGATGACAACCTTGGCAACCTGGTGGATGGCGCAGGGCGCGGCGACCGGCGTCGCCGGCGGGGAATCCCGGCATAATTTTGTCGGCTCCTTCCGCGATATCGCGCGCTTCCAGCCCTTGCAGGACCTGGGCGATACCTTCCCCATCTTGCAGGAGATGCGGATCAGCACCTTGCCCATGCCGGTCTTTTACGCGGGGATTGTGATTTTCCTGGGTTGGCTGGTGTTGAACCGCACCCGATTTGGCTGGCATATCCTGGCCACCGGCAGCGACCGCCAGGGCGCGGCGCTGAACGGCGTCAACGTCAATCGGGTTACGCTGATCGGTTTCGTGGCGACGGGCATGGCGGCGGCGATGTGCGGGATCGTCTGGGCAAGCCGGCTTACCTCTGCGCCGCCCAATACACTCGGCGGCCTGGAGCTGCGGGTGATTGCCGCCGCGGTCATCGGCGGCGCGGCGCTAACGGGCGGCGAAGGCAGCGTTCTGGGCGCGGTTCTGGGTCTCTTCTTTATGCACATGATCCGAAGCGCGACGATACAGCTGGGCTTGCCGGTGTATTGGGAGTTCTTTGTTCTGGGCGCTGTGCTGTTTACGGCAGTTGCCTTCGACGCCTGGAGCAAGCGGCGCGCGGCGGTCGATCGCTGATGACTGGCAATCTACAGCTGCGCCGACGAGTGACCAGGCAAGGGACCGTATTTCCTTGACGCGGGCGGGAATTACGATAAGGAGGGGGCAGTTGCGTGTTCGTCGCGCATCTGCAAAGCCATCGTGGTGAGCACAGAAGAAATCGGCGTTGCTTTGCGCCAGGTTCAGTTCATCTCGATTACAGTTTTGAGAATTGAATCGATTCCGTGGAGAGGGAAATGAAGAAGTTTCTGGTTCTTTTACTGGCGCTTTCGCTGCTATTGGGCGCTGCCGTCGTTGGCGCGCAAGACAGCAGCGAGGACATTTACTACATGGTCGGCGGCAACCTTGGCCATCCCTGGTGGAAACAGCACTTTGAGGGTATTGAAGTCGCCGCCGAATGGCTGGGCATCAATGTTGAGATTGTGGGTCCGCCGCCGACGGATGGCATCGCGCTTGAGCAGATCAAGCTGCTCGAGGAAATCGTCGCCAAGCCGAATACGGCCGGCATCATGATGATCGGATTTGATGTCACGCTGATCCCCGAGGTGTCGAAGCAGGCGATGGCGGCTGGCATCCCCTTCATCCAGTTTAATGGCGACCTCATCGACAAGAGCGCGCGCCATGCCTTTGTCGGCACCGGCGACTTTGCCTTCGGTGAATCCGCCGCGCAGCTCGTGCTGGATCGCTACCCCGATGGCGCGAAAATCGGCGTCGTCGCCTTCATCAGCGCGCAGCAGCATCGCGACCGCTTGAATGGGTTCCAGACGACGCTTGAGGCATCCGGCCGCGCCTATGAATTCCTCGAACCGGTCGACGACAGAGCCTCGATGGACGGCGCTTACAACGGCGCGCTGAACCTGATCGAAGCTCATCCGGATATGGACATCATTTACTCTGGCGACGCCTTCGCCGAAGGCGTCGCCAACGCTGTCAATGACATGGGTTTGGTCGACAGCATTGACGTGGTCGGCGGCGACCGCGCTGACTCTCTGCTGCAAGATATCAAGGACGGCAGCGTGATGGGCACAATCGCCCAAGACACCTTCGCCGAGGGCTTTTTCGGCGTGCTCTACATGTATGTGGCGCGTCAAGGCCTGGTCTCGCAGGAAGGGGGACGTCTCGCCCTGCCGGATACATCGATCACGCAGTCCTTCACCATCACCGCCGAAACGGTTGACTTCTTCCTCGGGGTCGAACCGGATAAACCGAGCCTGCCGGCTGGCACCGATGGCACATATTACATGGTGGGCGGCAATCTCGGGCATCCCTGGTGGAAGCAGCACTTTGACGGCATTCAAGCCGCCGCCGACTGGCTGGGCATCAATGTCGAAATTGTGGGCCCGCCGCCAACTGATGGCATCGCGCTTGAGCAGATTAAACTGCTGGAGGAGATCGTCGCCAAGGAAGATACCAAGGGCATCATGATGATCGGCTTTGACGTCACGCTGATCCCCGAAGTATCGAAGCAGGCGATGGCGGCTGGCATCCCCTTCATCCAGTTCAATGGCGATCTGATCGACCGGAGCGCGCGCCACGCCTTTGTCGGCACCGGTGACTTTGCTTTTGGCGAATCCGCCGCGCAGTTGGTGTTGGACCGTTATCCGGACGGCGCCAAAATTGGCGTGGTCGCTTTCATCAGCGCCCAGCAGCATCGCGACCGTCTGCACGGGTTCCAGACCACGCTTGAGGCATCGGGCCGGGCTTACGAATTCCTGGAGCCGGTTGATGACCGCGCCTCGATGGACGGCGCCTACAATGGCGCGCTGAACCTGATCGAAGCCAATCCCGATATGGACATCATCTACTCGGGCGACGCTTTCGCCGAAGGCGTTGCCAACGCCGTCAAGGATATGGGACTTGTCGACAGCATTGACGTGGTCGGTGGCGACCGCGCCGATTCGCTCTTGCAAGCCATCAAGGACGGCGATGTCATGGGCACCATCGCCCAGGATACCTACGCGGAAGGCTTCTTTGGCGTGGTCTACATGTATGTCGCGGCCGAAGGCATAGTCGCGCGTGAAGGCGGGCGCATCTCCCTGCCGAATACGGTGATCACGAAGTCATTCACCGTCACAGCTGAGACGGTTGACTTCTTCCTGGAGGGCTAGCGACGTTTCGCAACGTGGCGGGCGATCCATCAGGTCGCCCGCCACATCGCAGCAACCATAGGGGCGGCCCTTTGGTCGCCCTTTATCTGAAATACGCGCCTCAACTTGCGGCGACCGAAACAGACCTGACAGAGCGGCGAGGATGAATCGCCCATGAGACTCAAAGACAAAGTGGCCCTCGTTACCGGCGGCGGACGCGGCATCGGCCGGCATATCGCCCTGCGGCTGGCGGATGAAGGCGCTGATGTGCTGGTCAACTACGCGAGCAGCCGGGCGGGCGCTGAGGAGATCGCGGAGCAAATTCGTGAAAAGGGGCGGCGAGCGCTAGCGCTGAGAGCCAACATCGCCCAACGCGAAGATGTGGATGCCATGTTCAAGCGTCTGGTCAATGAATTCGGCCGGATTGACATCCTGGTCAACAACTCGGCCGTCGATCCGGTGATCCCGTTTCTGGACATGACCGACGAACAATGGGATCGCGTCATCGATATCAATCTCAAAGGCAGCTACATGTGTTCCCAAGCCGCCGCCAGACTAATGGTCAAGGCGGGCGGCGGGGGCAATATCATCATCATCGGCTCCATGCACAGCATGGCGACCTTTCCCGGCATGCTGGCTTATGCCAGCACCAAAGGCGGTCTCAATGCGATGACGCGGGCCATGGCGCTGGATCTGGCGCCGCACCGCATCCGCGTCAATTGTGTCATTCCCGGTTCGATCCACGTCGAAAAAGCCTACGAAGTCATCCCCAACTATGATCCGCATATGATCGACGATCAGATCGCCCTGGGCCGCATCGGTTATGGGCCGGATATTGCGTCCGCGGTTGTCTTTATGGCGTCGGAGGACGCGGCTTACGTCACCGGCAGCACGCTAAATGTGGACGGAGGCGTGATGGCGCGCATGGCGCTCTGGTTCGACGATCTGGAAACGGTCGAGCGGAAATACGACGAATAGACAAGCGTCTACTGCGCCTTATTCGACAACAAGAACGGCGTGCGAATCCAGAACGGGCAGCGTCATCTTCAGCCGTCCGTCTTGAAGGCTGAAATCCAGAGAAGTATCCGGCGCCAGGTATACGCGGCTGACATTGTCCAGTTGCAGCTTCGACAAGTCCAGCGCAATCTCGATATCGCGCAGCGAGGGACTGTTGCTCTTGAATGAGGGCGCGTCGACCATGCCCCTATAGCGATTGATCAGATGCAGGACATAGCGCCTTTCCTGCTGGTTCAACACAAGCTCTACGCCAGGCGGCGCGTCCGTTGTCAAAACGGGCTGGGCGACAAGATCCGCCGCCAGCACAGCCATCAGCCGCTTCACCCAGGCGTTGGGCATCCCGCGGGAGCGCAGCGGCGCCGCCACATAGACGCAGGCGCCTTCGCCGTATTGATGCCGTACAATTCCCGGCAGCACACTCGACTCATCGGGCGCGGCGTCTCCCCACAAAATAGTCGTCGCCTCGCTTCGGCCAGACTCCGGCAATAGAAACTCGCCAATCACTTCCGCCCCGCGCAGCTCCACCTGAAGCGGAATCTGGTCGATCAGGATGGGCAAAGCGGTGACTTGCGTCTTCAGGTTCGTCTCGAGCAGCCGCAAGTACAGGAATTCGCAGCCCGCCGCGCGTTGATAGGTGACGCCAAAGACCTCAGCCAGGCCGAAATCCGCGCGGCGCTCGCCATTTTCATCCCAGAGCGAGCTGCAGCCCGAAGCCAGTAGCTTGCCGCCCCCGCGCGCATACCCGCGCAGAGCCGACAACTCAGCCTCACTGAGCGCCGCCTGATCCGGCAAGATGATCAGTTCGTAGCCGGCCAGGTCGCGATCCAGTTGGATGATGTCGTACTGCAAGTGCTCGTCGATCAAGGCATCGTGAAATGCTTCGGCGCCGTCGAGAGCGCTTCCCCAGAGCTTAGAGGCGGATCGCGGTTTTGGCGCCATGATCAGACCGATGTCGCTGACGCCTGTTGGCTCGGTCAGCCAATCTTCAAGCGCGCGCGCCGGTTGAAAAACTTGCGCCAGGCCGGCGAATTGTGCGGGATCTGTGGCGCCATTGGCAAAGGGCGCCTGCCCGAAGACCATACTGCCGCCATGCGCCAGCGCGATGGCATTCTCGACCCCCAGGAAAGCCAAGGGTTTCTGGTCGAAGCCATTCCAGCCGCCGCCGAGCTCCATGCGAGGCAAAGCGCCCGCCGTCAAGATCTCAAAGGGTTTGCCGCGCGTCTTCGCCCAGCGCGCGTTGAAGCTTTGCCGCGCGTATTCGGGCGCATGCCCTTCAATCGAGATAAGATCGGCCGAATCGATGGGATCGCCCGGCGCGCCGGCCGCGTTATATGTGATGACGGCATCCGGCAGATGCCCGCGTATGACGGCATAAGCCTGATTCAGGAAGTCATCGACTTTTGCGGTCATGAACTCGAATATGTGATCCGCCTCTGCTTCAGTTGGATTTACCGGCAGTTTTTCACCCGTCTCCGCTTCATAAATTTTCTGCGCATAGAGTGAGTAATCGGGAATCGGATGGGGCGCGATCATCCAGAGATCTTGCTGAACATCGCGCGCGAGCGGAATGATATCGAGCCAGAAGCCATCGACAGCGTAGTTGGCCGCCAGTTCATCAATCTGTTTTAAGACAAATTCGGTATACGGCGAGCAGATCGACGCCATGTAAAAGGGCCGAAGTTTGTAAGGATCGCCCAGATAGTTGACCATGCGCCATTCCGGATGTATGCCCAGCGCATAGTTGTCAAAGCAGACGCTGATGTAGGCGATGAGACGGATGTCGCGTTTCTGCAATTCGGGCAGCAGCTCTCCCAAGATGTTCCGCGGGTGCGGGAGCCCCAGCGAGCAAGGGTAGTAGCAGGCGCCGTGATGGTCTTTGCAATACAGTTCAAGGCAATCGACAGCTGCCGCTTCCAGGCTTTCCGCATACTGCGCCGGGTCAAAGCGAGCGCCCTGGTCATTTGCCCATTGCGGCGAAACATAAAGTTTGTGCAGCTTTCGGAAGGTCTGCCCGAACCACTTGCTCATAAGCATGTCTCCAATTCTTTGTTGACGCCTTAGCGCAGCGCGCCGGCCGTCATGCCTTTGCGAATCTGCTGTTGGAACAGGAAGTAGAAGACGAATAGCGGCAGCGCCGTCAGGCTCATAATGGCAAACTGCTGCCCGATCACGCTTTCCGCCGCCATGGAGACCGGCCGATACCCGGCGATCGCCAGCGGCAGCGTCCTCACCTGCGGTTGATCCAGCAGCACAAGCGCGTAGAAGAGCTCGCTCCAAATCCAACTGATATTGATGATGGCCATGCTGGCGATGGCGCCGCGCGAAACGGGAACAACAACGCGGATGAAGGCGCCGAAGCGCGAACAGCCATCCAGCAGCGCCGCTTCCTCCAATTCCCGCGGGAAGCTCAAAAAATAGGCGCGCATCAAAATGATCGTAAAGGGCAGGCCGAGGGTCGCGTAGATTAACATCATGCCGATATGGCTGTTCCGCAAGCCCAGTTGGCCCGTAAAGAAATACATCGGGATGATCAAGACATGGACCGGCACCGCCAGCGTCAGCAAGAAGCCCTGCTGCGTCGCAGAATTGCCGGGGAAGCGCCCGCGCGCCAGGGCATATCCCGCCAGCCCAGCGACAAATAAAAGGATTACAAGGCTGCCGAGCGTGATGGTGAAGCTGTTGATGAAAAAAGTCGAAAAGGGCTGAGCGACGCGATCGCCCTGCCAGACGATGGCGTAATTCTCGAGTTTCAAAGGATCGGGCAAGGCGAAGGGCGCGTTGAGGATCTGCTTGTCGGTCTTGACCGAGGTGATGAACATGAAAAGGATTGGATAGACCTGCACAATCGTCCAGCATATCAGCAAGAGAGTCACCGCCGCGCCCGGGAGGCGCTTCGCGGCGGCAGGGATTATGTTTCGCTCGGGATGCATCTCGGATGGACTCAGGCTAAAACTCGACCGATTCAACGCGCATCAAGCGCTGATAGACATAAGTAACGGTGAATATCACGATAAACATCACGACGGCGACCGCCGACGCATAGCCATATTCCTGCTTGCGGAAGGCTTCTTTATAAAGGAAGGTGCCCAGCACCGATGTGCTTTCTGCTGGTCCGCCCAGTGTCATCACCCACACCAGGTCAAATACCTTCAAGGAAAAGATGAACTGCAGCACGCCGATGGATATGAGCACCGGTCGAATGAGCGGCAGCGTGAGATGCCAGATGCGCTGGGGCTCGCTGATGCCATCAAGCGACGCCGCTTCGTGAAGATCTTCCGGAATGTTCTCGATAGCGGCCAGCAGAATAATCATCGGGAAGCCGGAGAATTGCCAGACGGCGACCGCGATCACAGAGGCCAGCGCCGTCTCGCGGCTGGCGATCCAGGTGCCTTCCAGATGCGCCAGACCGATACTCCGCAGCATGACGTTTAGCATGCCAAAATTCTGCTCGTACATGCGCACCCATAGGGCCGCTGTCACCGCCATCGGCAGCATCACCGGCAAATAAAAGATGAAGCGATAAAGCGCGGCGCCTCGGACGCGGCGCGCTATCGCCATCGCCAGCATCAGACCGATGCCGACGGTGCCGATTGTTGAGAAGGCGGCGAAGATCAAGGTATGGCGCAGCGCGCCCCAAAAGAAACGGTCATCGAACAGGTCTTCGAAATTCTCGAGCGCGACATATTCGCGCGGTCGCAGGCCGTTCCATTCAAAAAAAGCCAACTCAAGGGACTGGATGAGGGGCAATGCCATAAACATCAGGAGCATGATCACGGCCGGCGCCAGGAAGAGATACCAGATTAAGTTGCGGCGGAAATCCATGTCGTTACTGCTGACACAACTCTTAGCTTCAAATTTTACGGCTTGTCCGATTGTGGCTGCGCGACACAAGATTCTAACCCCCATCCCCCGGCCCCGCGCCCCCTCGGTCCCCCGCCTCACGGGGGATGTTTCCCACAAGGAGGGAAGGGGAGTTTTTCAAGGACTTTCGCGCATTTGGAGCCCCTCCCTCTTTATGGGGGAGGGGTTTGGGGTGGGGGTTATATGCGCGGCGAGCGCTAACCCTCGCGCGCCTCTTCCGTCGCCTTTTGTACCATTTCAGCCGCTTCTTCCGGCGTGATGACACCATTCAGCACCAGATCGCAGGCCTGCTTCAGCGCCGACAGGACATCAGGCGGCACGTTCGCCTCATAAAGCGACGGCGCGCCCATCGCGGCGACATCAGCGACTTGTTGGGCCGATTCCGGCGTCAGGATTTCCGCCACCGCTTCTTCCGGAATATCGGAGCGACCGGGCGTAATGCGCGAAGCGCGCGCATAGGTCTCGACGCCTTCGGCCGAACCCAGGTAACTGACAACCTTGAGCGCCGCTTCCTGGTTATCCCGATTGAAGACGATGAAGCAGTTGGGAATCCAACTGCCGACCGGTCCATAGGGCTCGATCATATCGTCATCGTACCAGGGATAGTAGAAGTAGCCCCAGTCGAAATCGACCTCGTTGCCCAGGCTGCCGGAAGCCCAGGAACCCATCTGCCACATGGCGGCGCTGCCGCCGGTGAAGAGGCCTTGTCCCTGGCCGTATTCCGTATGCCCGGCGAAGCCATCAGCCAGCAATCCGCGATCGACCATTTCTTTCATCGTCTGGAAGATGCGCACACCGTGCGGATCGGTCCATTTGTATTCGTTCGCCCAATCCGGCGAGCCGGGGTTGGCGTTCAACATGAAAGCGCGGTACTCGTCTTCGGTCCAGGAGCGCATCATCAGCGCATCCGGCAGATGATTGACCAAGCCCCAGTCGTAAAGGTTGACCATCGGCTGATAACCTCCGGCGCGCACCATGTCCGCCACTTCGTAGAGTTCTTCCCAGGTTGTTGGCGCTTCGGCGCCTACCTCGGCGAAGATGTCTTTGTTGTAGTAGATATAGGGCGTCCATACCACATCGATATTGACGCCGTAGATGCTGCCGTTGGGCTCGGTATAAAAGTCTAGCGTGCCTTGCGGGAAGGCGTCATACCAACCTTCAGTCTCATACAGATCATCAAGCGGGACCAAGAGGTCCGCTTCAATCATGTCTTTGTACTGGAAGGAACGCGAACACCACCACCAGGTCAGATCCGGGCCGTTGGGGTCGGCGAACATGGTTGTCGGCGCCGTTGCCTGCCAGTTGACCTCGTCCGCCTGGATTTCCAACTCAACTTGGATATCCGGGTTGCTCTCATTCCAGACCGAGATGGCCGCTTGCAGACCTTCAGCGACCGGACCAGCGAGGCCGGTCATACGCAAGGTCATTGCGTTTTGAGCCGATACCGCTGCCCCGCCAAGCAACGCGAGCATGAGCGCGGTGATCAGCAGATAAATGACCTTTGAACTGTGCGATTTCATTTTCTCTCCTTTGAACAAATCAGTTGCTAAAATCGGAAACTCACTAGAGCCGCATGGCTCGCATGTACCGCTTGTTTTCGCGTTAGCCTCCTCTCGATCCTCGCGGGTGTAAATAGCTCAATAGCCCAAACTTACCCCGCCGTCTACTTCAATGGCTACGCCGGTAATAAAAGAGGCCAGGTCGGACGCCAGGAAAAGCGCCACTTTGCCGATCTCGTCGGCGTCGGCTATGCGTCCCAGCGGGTGGATCGAATTGACATAGCGCCGCGCCTCGGCTTCATCCGGCTGCAGGGCAAACCATTCGTTGACCAGCGGAGTTTCGACCCAGCCCGGACAAATGCAATTGACGCGAATGCCATATTGCGCCAGATCAAGCGCCATGTTCTTCGTTAAGGCGACGATGCCGCCTTTTGACGCCGAGTACGCGCCCGATTGACCCTGCCCAACCAAGCCGACCATCGAAGCCATATTGACGATGGCGCCACCGGATTCTTTCAGGGACGGCAAGGCGGCTTTGCTCATTAGGTAAATGCTCTTCAAATTTGTATTGATGATCCGATCCCAATCGGCCTCATCCGCCTCTTGAATGCCTTTGCCATCATGTGCGCCGGCGTTGTTCACCAGGATGTCGATTCTGCCGAAGCTTTTTAATACGCCGTGAATGGCGGCTTCAACGTCTTCCGACCGGCTGACATCGGTTTTGAAATAGGCGGCTTTCGCCCCTTGCGCCTCCAATTGCCGCAGGGTCGCGCTCGCGGCATGCTCATCAATGTCAAGCAGGGCGAGGCTGGCGCCGCTCGCGGCCAAAACATGCGCGCAACCGCGTCCAATACCCTTGGCTGCGCCAGTTATGACTGCCACCTGCCCGGCGACAAGTGGACCGACGCCGCGTTGCAATCCAGTCATCTTGTCCATTTTGTCTCACATGTTTGGCGGCGGCGGACAATTCGCTCGAGATTTCTCCATCGTTCTAAAAGAAAGCATGTTCAAGTCCTGTCTTCGTGGAGATTCTAAACGCTAATCGCAGTCTGTCAACAAACTGAGTCGCTTCGCGCGTTTGACTTTCGCTATCGCCATGTGTATTCTCCTGTCATGGTTAATGGGCGGCGCCAGCGCAAGGGAAAGATCGCGATGAAAGACCTGAGCGATGAATGAAGTCGAACATGTCCTGTCTCTGGGCAATGTATTAGGGGAGGGCCCGCTGTGGCACCCCGGGGAAAGGGCGCTTTACTGGGTGGATATCGAGTCCAGCCAGATCTTTCGCTACGATTCCCGAACAAGCCAGCATGAAAAAGTGCAAATGGATATCGCGGTGGGCGCCTTGGCCTTTCGCGAATCGGGCGGCTTGGTTTTGGCGACCGCCAAAGGCTATGCCTATTGGGACATGCAAGAGCGCCAGTTGGAATTTATTGCCGATCCGGAAGCGGACAAAACAGAGTCGCGCTTCAATGACGGCAAGGTGGATCGCCGAGGGCGATTTTGGGCTGGGACCATGACCGTTGAAGGCGCTACCAGCGCGCTCTATCGACTTGATGCCGATGCTTCCATAAAAAGAATGGAAAGCGGAATCACAATTGCGAACGGACTGGGCTGGAGCCCGGACGACAAGATCATGTATTTCACCGATACCATGATCCACACGATATATGCCTACGACTTCGACCTGGAAAGCGGAAGTATCGCGAATCGTCGGGTATTCGTTCATGATCCGGGCAGGCCCGGGCTGCCCGATGGCTTGTGCGTCGACAGCGAAGGCTGCGTATGGAGCGCGCGCATTCTCGATTGGCGCATCATCCGCTTCGACCCCGATGGCGCGATTGAGCGCGAGATTCGCTTGCCGGTGAAGAATCCGACAAGCTGCGCCTTTGGCGGCGAGAATCTTGACGAGCTTTATGTCACGACGGCGGCTATCGGCTTGACCGACGAAGAAGCCCGTGAGCAGCCTTTGGCGGGCGATCTATTCCGCATTCATGCCGGCGTCAAGGGGCAGGTCGAGCCCGCATTCGCCGGGTAACCATGCAGCAAGCCGAGCAGGTTTCTTACAAGCACTTTGGCCGCTGCTATCGTCTCTGCAACGATGAAGTTGATCTGCTTGTCACATGCGAGTTCGGTCCGCGAATCATCCGCTTCGGGTTCATCGGGGCGGAGAACGAATTTGCCGAGGTCGATTTCTCACTCGGCATTCCCGGCTATGGAACCTGGCGTTTGCGCGGCGGACATCGCTTCTGGCATGCGCCCGAAGATATGATTCGCACTTACATCCCCGACGATGAACCGGTGCGGGTGGAAGATCACGGCGATTTCATCCGCGTCCGGCAGCCAGTCCAGCAAGAGACGGGTATCGAGAAAGAACTGGATATCTCCCTTGCGCCGGATCGCCCCTCAGCGCAAGTTCGGCATCGGCTGCGCAATCGCAATCTCTGGCCGGTCGACTTGGCGCCTTGGGCGCTCTCGGCAATGCGGGAAGGCGGAACCTGCATCATCCCCTTGCCCGGCAGGCGGGCGCCAGCCCCCGGTGAATTGCCCGGGCTAAGCACAATTGCGCTCTGGCAATTCAGCGACATGTCCGACAGCCGCTTTTCCTGGGGCCGCAGCACCATTCGCATTCGGCAGGACCGCGCCGAAGCCGCGCCTCAGAAAATCGGCGCTTTGGTCAGCGATGGCTGGGCGGCTTATCTGCGGCAGGGCAATCTCTTCCTCAAGACATTTGAGTATGTGGAGGGCGCAAGCTATCCCGATCGCGGATGCACAGTCGAAGTCTTCTTGAATGATGAATTTCTGGAGCTCGAGACCCTCGGTCCTATGACGCGTCTGGCGCCGGGCGCCAGCGTTGAGCATAGGGAAACCTGGCAGCTCTTCCGGGATATTCCGCCGCTTGAGAGCGATGAGGACGTCAGCGCAGCAATCCTGCCCATCGTCGAAGAGACGAAGGCAATTGATGCTTGTTAAAGCGGGAGGAATGCCAATTGCCGGACAGTGACCCCAACTCGATTTCCGAGACGCCCTTCGATAGTCCACTTTATCCGAGTTTTCCCATGCAGATGCGGAATGTGGAAATCTTGACGGTCTTCTATCGTACGGAGGTGGACGCCGCCCGCCGCCTGATACCCGCGCCACTCGAGCTAATGAGCGATATCGTCATCATCCACATCTATCACATGCACGACGCCGATATGTTCGGCGATTATTATGAATCAGCGGTGCAACTGCCTGTCGCGCTGCCAGGAACCGGGGTGAGCGGCGCCTATTCGCCCTACCTCTACTTGAGCAGCGTGGGCGCAGTCGCCGTCGGACGCGAGATTTATGGACAGCCGAAGAAAGGGGGAGAGCCGCGCCTGGAAGTCCGCGGCGACCTCTTTGTAGGCACGGTAAGACGCAACGGCATTGACGTCATTACCGCCACCATGCCCTATAAGCTGCGCCGCGCGGAACTCTCGCAGATGCTCGAAATTAGCGATTTCCGAACCAACATCAATCTGAAGGTCATCAACGGTGTGGACGGCAAGATCGCCATACGTCAGCTCACGGCGCGCCGTTTCGAAAATGTTACTGTGCGCGAATGCTGGACCGGGGCGGCCACGGTCGAGCTCCGCCCGAACGCGCAGGCGCCCGTCTATAAGCTGCCTGCGCGAGAGATGATGGCCGGCTTTTACTGGCGTACTGACTTCGTATTGCCTTGGGGCCGGGTCTTGCACGACTATCTGACGACGGAGGCCGGCGACGATGAGGCATGAGGGCAAGGTCGCCTTGGTGACCGGCGCCGGCAATGGCATCGGCAAGGCCGCTTGCCTGGCTTATGCCGCGGCTGGCGCGACTGTGTTCGCTGTTGACATCGATGGCGCGGCTGCCCATTCCACCAGGAACGCGATCTACGCAGCAGGCGGCGAAGCGCAGGCCTATAGCGCTGATGTGAGCCAGGCGGACGATGTGCAAGCCTATGTTCAAAATGCGATTCATCAATTCGGGCGAATTGACTGCTTCTTTAACAATGCAGGCATAGAAGGCGTCGTCGCTTCAACTATGGAATACCCGGAAGACGTGTTTGATCGAGTGATGGCGATCAACCTCAAGGGCGTATTTTTGGGCTTGAAGCATGTTCTGCCGCATATGGTGAAGCAGGCTTCCGGGAGCGTCGTTAATGCGTCCTCAGTCGGCGGAGTTGTCGGCGCGCCGGGTCTCTGCGCCTACTCCGCCAGCAAGCACGCCATCATTGGATTGACGCGTACCGCAGCCGCCGAAGTCGCGCAATACGGTGTGCGGGTCAATGCCATTTGTCCCAGCGCGATCCAAACCCGAATGATTGATTCGCTCGCTGGCATGTATGCGCCGGACGATCCGGACTCAGTGCGCGATCAATTCGTCGCTCGCAACCCCAGTCGGCGCTACGGCCTACCGGAAGAGGTGGCGCGGGTTGTCCTGTTTTTGACATCGGAAGCCGCCAGTTTTGTCAATGGCGAGGCGCTGATGATTGATGGTGGCCGCACTGCTGTCTAAGCGCAACTATATACACTCCCCCGTGAAAATGCGCTTGCCCGGACCGGGAGCGGGCTTGGAATCGGCAAGAAGCGCGCGCCTTTTTTGATGTTCGGACGGAGCGCCAAAGAGCAGATCCGCAGCATTTTGGGTTACTGTATCAAAGTCGGTTGAATTTCTTCAAATACCGACGATTTGGTAGGGGCGACTCGGTGAGTCGCCCAATATCGATCCTGTTCGTACCCATTCCGGCGATCCACCGGATCGCCCCTACCAGACTATTTCAACCGACTTCGATACACTACCCATTTTGGCGCAAATTGACTTTCGGAAGGACGCTGGGTATTCTTCAACAGTTGTAAACAGTAAACAGAGCGCGAGGCCTTGGCCGCCGGGAGGGTAGATTCGTTGCTGGAAATGTTTTGCCTGGGTGAAAAAGTAGCGTTGGTGACGGGCGCGGCATCCGGCTTGTCACAGGCCATTGCCGTCGGTTTCGCCGCCGCCGGAGCGGACCTGGTCGTTGCCGATATCAATGCTGAGGGTCTTCAGGACACTGCCGCAAAGATTCGCGCCCTGGGGCAGCGCGCCGAAATCGCCGTCTGTGACATATCGGATGCGGCAGCGGTCGAAGAATTCTACAAGCGCGCTGATGACGCCTATGGGCGCGTCGACATCCTGCTGAACGGACCGTTTGCCTTCAACCGCGTCAAACCTGAAGAGATGACACTTGCCGACTGGAACGCTGCGATTGGCGTTTGCCTGACTGGGTTTTTCTTGTGCGCCCAGGCGGCCGGGCGGCGCATGATCCAGGGTGGAACGGGCGGCAGCATCATAAGTATCGGGTCGATTGCCGGCGCGCTGGCGCTGGGGCGCGGGAACTTTGTCTACAGCGTGGCAAAAGCCGGCGTGCATCAGATGACGCGCGAGCTTGCGGTGGAATGGGCGCAGCACGGGATACGCGTCAACGCCCTGCTGCCGGCGCAGATGCGAACGCCCTCGGTTAAACGCTGGCTGGACGACCCGGCCACGGATCCGGGGCTGGTGGCGCATCTGCTCAAAGGCATTCCCATGAATCGAATCGGCGAGCCGGAAGATATCGTCGGTCCGGCGATTTTCCTGGCATCGGATGCCTCGGCCTTCGTCACTGGTACACTGCTCGCGGTGGACGGCGGGAATTTGGCGCTGAACGCCGGCGGGAGCCATACGTGGTAGCATTAGCGGATCTGACAATTCTCGTTAGACTTGTCAAGGTGGGGGCAGTATGAAGACCGTGGTCATTGCGCACGCGCCTTATAGCGATACGCAGCTTGAACGGGACGCTCTCAAGGCGATTAACGCGACGGTCATTAATTGCGATGGCCTGGGCAGCGCGTCAGCGCGCGAGACCGCCAGGCGCGCCGACGCGCTCATGGTTACCATCCAGGAGGTGGATGGCGATCTGATTCGGTCGCTTGATAACTGCAAACACATCGCCCGCGTCGGCACTGGCCTTGACGCCATTGACATTCCGACAGCGACTGAATGCGGCATGTGGGTGACTTATGTCCCCGATTATTCCATCGACGAGGTATCGACCCATGCCATCGCGCTATTGCTGAATCATGCGCGGCGCCTGCGGCAGATGGTCGACTCGGTGAAAGCGGGCGCCTGGTACGATGCGGCGCGGATTGAACCGGCGCCGCGCTTGAAAGGGCAAATCCTGGGTGTCATTGGATTGGGGCGCATCGGCGGCGCGGTCGCGGCGAAAGCGCGCGGTCTAGGGCTCAGCGTGATCGCATATGATCCCTTGATCACAGCGGACAATGTGGCTGACAGCGCTATCGAATTGGTTGATCTCGCTACACTTTTCACTCGGGCCGACTATATCTCGCTGCATACGCCCTTGACCGAGTCATCACGGCATATCATCGACGCGGCCGCCCTGGACAAGATGAAACCGACTGCCTATTTGATCAATACCGCGCGCGGCGAACTGATCGACGACGAGGCATTGCTGAAAGCGGTCAGGGCGGGTGGCATAGCCGGCGCCGCCCTTGATGTGCTCAGGGTTGAGCCGCCACCCGCCGACTTTCCCTTGCTCCAGGACGAGCGTATCTTGATTACCCCGCACGGCGCCTGGTATTCGGAGGCGTCCAAGCTGGATGTCCGGCGAAAAGCGATAGAAGATGTCATACGCGTGCTGAAGGGACAGAAGCCGCTGGCGCCGGTCAATCAGCCGTCCGACTGAACTAAAGCGAGGAGGAAGCGCTTGCATAGCGATGAACTTGGCCTGAGCCGCGAGCAGTTGCTTTCGCTCTACCACATGATGACGCTCATCCGCGGGACGGAAGAGCAACTCGCCCGCGCCCACCAAATGGGCCTGGTGCCCGGGCCTTGCCATACCTACGTCGGCGAAGAGGCGATAGCGGCCGGCGTCTGCGCCGCCTTGCGCCGCGACGATGTGGTGTTCAGCACCCATCGCGGTCATGGGCATGCGCTGGCGAAGGGCGTGAGCCCGCGCGCGGTCGCGGCCGAGCTCTTCGGCAAGGCGACCGGCTGCTCGCAAGGTCGCGGCGGCAGCATGCACCTTTTCGCGCCGGAGGCCGGTTTGATGGGT
The DNA here is from genome assembly GCA_022826865.1 of Anaerolineae bacterium. Classification (GTDB taxonomy): domain Bacteria; phylum Chloroflexota; class Anaerolineae; order Aggregatilineales; family Phototrophicaceae; genus UBA6055. The sequence continues at coordinate 6,202 of JAJDUC010000050.1, read as the reverse complement.
ACAAGCGGGATAGTCGGCCCGAGCATTCTTCAAGGCGCTGGCGCGGGATACAGCTTCAAACTGCTCGGCCTGGATCGCGTTAGCGTCGCCTTCTTCGGCGATGGGGCTGTCAGCAACGGCGCCTTTCATGAAGGCTTGAATATGGCCTCGATATGGGATCTGCCGGTCGTCTTTGTCTGCGAAGATAATATGTACGCCACCGAGGTGCCCTTCCGCGAGGCGACCCGCAATCAGAATGTGGCCGAGCGCGCGCGGGTCTCATACGCCATGAACGCCGCCAGCGTGGACGGCAATGATGTCCTGGCCGTCTATGCGGCGAGCGCGGCGGCGGTGGCGCGCGCGCGGGTCGGGGCTGGTCCGTCGCTGATCGAATGCAAGACCTACCGCACGCGGCCGCACGCGGAAGGGATGCGCGACGGCGGCTACCGCAGTGCGGAAGAAATTGACGAATGGAAAAAGCGCGACCCGATCGCAAATTTCAAAAACCGGCTGATTGCCAACGGGCAGGCTGATGCCGATGCGATTGCCGAAATAGATGCCGAGGTCCAAAGTCTGGTGCAAGATGCTATGGAATTCGCTCGCTCCAGCCCCTTTCCGGACCCGGTCAGCGCCACCGAGTATATTTTCAGCGCACAGGAGTGACTGCGGACGACATGCGAGAAATCACCTACACGGAAGCGGCGCGGGAAGCGCTGACAGAACAGATGGCGCTGGACCCGTCGATATTCGTCGTGGGCGAAGGCATTGGCGAGCGCGGCGGCAATTTCAACACCACGCTGGGCCTTTACGAGAAGTACGGTCCCATGCGCTTGCGCGATACGCCTATAGTCGAGCGCGGATTTGTCGGCATGTGCACGGGCGCCGCCATGACCGGCACGCGACCGGTGGTCGATTTTATGATCGTCGACTTCATCCTGGATTCGATGGGCGAATTATTGAACCAGATATCCAAAGTCCAATATATGAGCAGCGGACGCATCAAAATGCCGCTTGTGCTGCGCGGCTGCATTGGCATCGGCGGCGCGGCCGCGACGCATCATTCCGGCAGCTATTATCCGATATTCGTGCATATTCCGGGCATCCGCGTCGCTTTGCCCTCCACGCCTTTCGACGCCAAGGGCTTGATGAAAACCGCGCTCACGGGCGACGATCCGGTTCTATTCCTGGAGCACAAGCTGCTGCTCAACAAGCGCGGTCCCGTTCCCGAGGAAGATTACCGCATCCCCTTTGGTCAGGCGGCTGTCGTCCGCGCCGGAAGCGATGCGACTGTGGTCGCCTTGACCGTGATGGCGCCTAAGGCGCTTGCCGTCTGCGAAGAGCTGGCGGACGAGGGCTTTGATATTGAAGTGATAGACCCGCGCACGGTCGCTCCCCTCGATATCGATACGATTTTGGAATCGGTTCACAAAACCGGGCGCCTGCTGATCATCGACGAAACCTTTGGTCCTTGCGGCATCGGCGCTGAAATCAGCGCGCTGGTGATGGAGAACGGCTTTGACGATCTGGATGCGCCGATCGCCCGGCTGAATGGATTACACACGCCGACCCCGTACAGCCCGACACTGGAAAATGCTGTCATTCCCGACCAGGCCGCGATCACAGAGGCGATACGCGACTTGCTGGCGGAGTAGGCAGGCGGCGACTGTGAAAATGGCGGGCTTGCGGGGGCTATGCGCTGGGCGCATTTGGCCAGCGCAAGGGCTGTAGACAGGCTGGATTATGGCAATTGAAATCGTGATGCCCAAGCTCGGCTGGACCATGGAAGAAGGCGTCCTCGACGAATGGGTCAAGCAGGACGGCGACGAGGTGCAAGCCGGCGACATCATATTCGTCGTCGAAAGCGACAAGGCTTTGCAGGAAATCGAAGCCTTTGACAGCGGGATCCTGCGTATTTTGCCGGATGCGCCCGCGGTCGGCTCGACCGTGAAAATCGGCGAATTGCTCGCTTATCTCCTGCAGCCAGGCGAGCAAGCGCCCTTCGAGCGCGCCGACAGGCCTTCCGAGGCGCCGGCTGCAAAGACGCCGCCTGCGTCCCAGCCTGTCCCCTCCAGCGCGCGCCGGTGGCCGCGCAACGGTTCACCAGCGGCGAGCCCAAGGGCGAAGCGAATCGCGACCGAGCTAAATGTCGACTGGAAGCTGTTGGCCGGCAGCGGCAGCAGCGGCCGCATCATAGAACGCGATGTCCGCGCTGCCGCGGCTGCGCCCGCAGCGGGAGAGCCGGACCTGCGCATCAGTCCGGTGGCGCGCCGCGTGGCGCTTAATGCCGGCATCAGCCTGGGGGATTTGGCCGCGCACTTTGCCGGGAAACGCGTCACGCGCGCGGATGTCGAAGACTACGCCGCCGAGCGCCGGGCGGGTCCGCAGGACAAAACCCTGCCGATGACGCCGGTACGGCGTGTGACGCGCGACCGCATGACCGAAAGCGCGCGGACGACCGCGCCGGTAACCCTCACAAGCGAGGTCGACGCGACCGAGTTGCTGCGGATGCGCCGCAAGCTCAAGGCGGACGGCGCCGACTACGTGCCTGCCTACGATGACCTGCTGGCCACGATTGTGGCCCGGGCTCTGACTGAGCATCCGGCGTTGAACGCAGCCATCGCCGGCGATGACATCGTATTGCGGGGCGCGATAAACATTGCGCTGGCGGTGGATACGGACCGTGGCCTGCTGACGCCGGTCATCCGCAATGCCGATAGGCTTTCGCTGCTGGAGCTGACGGCTGCGAGCGCCGATCTTGTGGAGCGCGCGCGGCAGGGCAAGCTCGGGGCGGCCGAGCTCCAGGATGGCAGCTTCACCATAACGAATCTGGGCATGTATGGCATTGACGCCTTCACGCCGATCATCAGTTTGCCGCAATCCGCCATATTGGGTATCGGGCGAATCGTAGCGCGGCAAATGGTGGTTGATGCCGAGGGGCAGGGCCTGGCCATTCGGCACATGATGACGCTCAGTTTGACATTTGACCATCGGCTGGTTGATGGCGCGCCGGCGGCGCGTTTCCTGCAGCGCGTCAAGCAATATGTAGAAACACCCTATCTGTGGCTGGTGAACTAGGGCTGGTGAACTAGGGATTGAGGAGACATTCGTGAAACTGATTACATTTGCGCAAGATGGCATGCAGCGTCCCGGCGCTCTGATAGCGCGGGACGGAAGGGATTGGGTCGTCGATTTGCAGCGTACGGACGCGGCATTGCCCGGCAGCGTCCGGGCAATCCTCGAGGCGGGTTCGTCGGCATTGGAGAGGGCGGAGAGCGCTGCTGCCAATGCGACGGAAGTCCTGGCGCTTTCGGATCTGTCGCTGGCCGCGCCCATCCCGAACCCTGGCAAGATTCTGTGCATCGGTTTGAATTATGCCGATCACGCCGCCGAATCGGGCCAGCCGCTGCCCGACTACCCGATTGTTTTCAGCAAATACAACAATGCTGTGATTGGCAGCGGCCAGGCCATCGTCTTGCCTAAAGTGACCGATCAAGTCGATTATGAAGCCGAACTCGGCGTCGTCATCGGCAAACGAGCGCGCTACGTTGGTGAAGACGAAGCCCTGGATTATGTCGCCGGCTACACAGTGGTCAATGATGTCAGCGCGCGTGATTATCAGACGCGCACCAGCCAGTGGACCATGGGTAAAACATTCGACACCTTCGCGCCGATGGGGCCGGCATTGGTCACGGCTGACGAAGTGCCGGATCCGCACAATCTCGCCATTCGCCTTTGGATCGGGGAGGACATGCTGCAAGATTCCAGCACCAGCCAGTTGATTTTCAGTGTGCCGCGATTGCTGGCGGATATCAGCGAGGTGATGACCTTGGAGCCGGGCGATATTGTTTCGACCGGCACGCCACCCGGTGTGGGCGCGGCGCGCAAGCCACCGCGCTGGCTGCGAGCTGGCGAGACAGTGAATATTGAAATCGAGCGCCTGGGCGTTCTGAGCAATCCGATCGTTTCGGAAAGCTAGACGGCTGCGCTCCGGTTCTTAGCGCGCGGGACCGGGACTGCCGCCGGCGTTGAGCGCCAGGTTGCCGCCATCAAGCGGAATGAGGGCGCCGGTTATCCAGGCGGAGGCATCCGACGCCAGGAAAACCGCCAGGCCGGCAATGTCTTCCGGCTGCCCCATGCGGCCAATGGGAATGCCCGAGAGGAATTGCGCTTTGAGTTCCTCGTCGGCTTGCATCCGCTCCGCCAAGCCAGGATTGACAACCTGCGCCGGCAATATCGCGTTGACGCGAACGCCTCTTCCACTCCACTCGGCGCTGAGTTCGCGGGTCATCTGCGCGACGCCGCCCATGCCGACGCTGTAGGGAAAGTTGCCCCGTCCCAAGGCGCTGACGCCGCCTATCGAACAGATATTGATGATGCTGCCTTTGCCCGCGGCCAGCATACGCCGCCCGGCTTCCTGGCAGCAGCAGAAGCGCGCCACCGTCAGGCCGTAGATGACTTCCGCCATAATATCGAGGTCGATATCTTCGGGCTGTCCCAATTGGCCGGGCCCGGCCACGTTGGCGAGAATGTCGATCTCCTGCATTTCTCGGTCCAGCTCCGCGAACATCGCCCGTATCTGCTGGATGTCGGTCACATCGCAGGTGACGGGGATAACGCGCCGGCCCAGCTCGCGCGCCTGGGCTGCGGTCGCATTCAGGCCGGCCGGGTTGATATCGGCGAGCATGAGGTCGGCGCCGGCATCGGCCAGCGCGAGCGCCATGGCGCGGCCCATGCCTTGGGCGGCGCCGGTGACAAGCGCTACGCGACCAGAAAGATCAAACAATTCTTGTATCATCGTTGAGCCAGACTTCTAGCGAATGAGATTCCATTCCAAGCATAACAGAAGTAAACGCAAGTAAGTCCTTGAAAAAATACGCATCATTTCTCTTGGCATACTTTTGGGTGTCCCTACGGCAAAAGAGGAGACGGTGGCTCGCCCTTATACACCTTGAGAAGTAGGGGCGTCACGCGGTGACGCCCGTCTCGATATGGCGCGGGCGTTTCGCTGAAACGCCCTTACACACAATGGTAGTGTATCGAAGTCGGTTGAATTCCAATGAACCAAAATCAACTTCACCACAAAGGCACAAAGGATACAAGTAACATCAGGAAAGTAATGCAACAATCTGAAGAACGGTGTAGGGGCGATTCTGTGAATCGCCCCTACATATCGACCTTATGCTGAATTTCGCATGACTAACTTGATTCTACTGAGAAAAGGGCATATTTCGTACACGATTCTCAACGCTCTCGTTTTTCTCGGTGTACTCGGTGGCAAAGTTTTTCTGTTTCAACCGAAAAGGATACACTACCCACACAATCATGTATGAACGATATCCACGATTCACCACTCCCATGAAAATCTTGCCTTTAAGGTCAGGTTCGTTTGCGGTAAACTTCACAAATGCGTCGTAAAACATCATCGACAGTCCAGCGCGAATTTCTGTTTCAGTCAGCGCCTGTCCTCGTCCTGAGAGTGGGAAGATGCTGACGGCGGCGTCTGCGCGCAATTTGGCATCGCTTGCGATGTTGAGGATTTACGATAGTATATGCAAGCGTTGCGCTGAGTAGGTACGACCGAGTGTCAGTTCCGACGCTCGATAGTTTTCAATCCACAAGGTAAGGAGTTTCTAGAAATGGCAAGAAAGCTTGTTTTACTTGTACTGTTGGCGCTGCTCACAGTGCCAACGCTTGTTGGCGTCGCCCAGGAGCCGCAAGGTCTGCCGGTAGAAGTGCCGGGTGGGCGCGCGAATCTGTTTGTCTTCGACCAGATCTTCCGTTGGGGGTCTGTAGGCAACTTCAATGTTTGGCGCACCGGCGGCAATACCCCGCACCATCACGCGCTGATGCTGGAGACATTCTGGAACGGCGATCAGGAAACCGGCGAGAACATTAACGCGCTGGCAATTTCCGGCCCCGTATACAATGAGGACTTCACCGAGATGTCGGTCGACCTGCGCCAAGGCGTCATGTGGTCCGATGGTGAAGAATTCAACGCCGATGATGTGGTCTATACTGTTGAGACGGTCAAAGCTAACTCTGGCTTAACACAACAAGGCTGGCACGCGCAGCTGACCAAATTTGATGTCGGCGTCGAAAAGACCGGCGAATTCAGCGTTAAGTTCACCACCCTGCCAAACCCGCGTTTGCATACCGTGTTTGAATCGCGCTGGGCGGGCTTGTACATGATGCCGAGCCACTACGTTTCCGAGGTGGAAGCGAA
>JAJDUC010000087.1 GCA_022826865.1 Anaerolineae bacterium | reverse complement strand
TCCTGACGCAGCGCGTATTTGCCTCCGTCCATCCATGCGCATCTTGACCATCTCAGCCGCCTGACGATCCGGCAGCTTCTCCAAAAACTGCAAGACCAGCACAAAGCATAGTAGCACAGGATTGATGCCGCCGCGACCAGTTTGATGATACATCGCGGCCAAGGCGCTCTCATCAATAATCTCTTCGGCCTTGTCGCCGAGCAAGCGGCACACGCTATCGGCAGGCAACATGGACTCGACTACCTCACGGGTTGTCACAGGAATCTCTTTTGGAAAGGCCTGTTTCAATGACATCTCACCCCGTTATCATTGAGATACAATGTCATTATAGGTCAATCCAGTTTTTCAACACTGTCCACAGAATCGCCCCTACACCGTTCTTCAGATTGTTGCATTACTTTCCTGATGTTACTTCTGTGTCCTCTGCAGTAAAGAAAATTTGATGCGATTACCCTGCGTTTCGTCGTAATGCGGAGAATGAAGGGCTTTTGGCGAAGAGACTTTGCAGTGGGTAAACTCTGCTGAGGACTGCAATTTGGAAGACGCTTAAGGATGATAGGATGACGGACGAAATAAGAGAGCAATTGCTGGAGAAGCTGGAGTGGCGCTGCATCGGGCCGCATCGAGGCGGGCGGGTGGTGGCTGTCGCCGGCGATGCCTCGCGGAAGATGACCTTTTACATGGGCGCCTGCGCCGGCGGTGTCTGGAAGACGACCGATGGCGGGCAATATTGGCGCAACATTTCCGACGGCTACTTCAACACGGCGGCGATTGGCGCGCTGGCGGTGTCGGAAAGCGACCCCAATGTCATTTACGCCGGCACGGGCGAGAGTACGATACGCGGCAACGTCTCGCACGGGGACGGCGTCTACAAGTCGGTTGACGCCGGCTTGACCTGGCAGCGCATCGGGCTGAGCGATTCGCGGCATATCGGCAAAATCGTTATTCATCCGCAAAACCCCGATCATGTTTATGTCGCCGCCTTCGGCCACGCTTTTGGCCCGAATGAGGAGCGCGGCGTTTTCCGTTCGCTGGATGGGGGCGGCAGTTGGGAAAAGGCGCTGTACAAAAGCGATCGCGCCGGCTCGCACGATGTGGCGCTGGATGTCAATAATCCGCGCATTCTGTTTGCGGCGATTTGGCAGGCGCAGCGCTATCCACACAAACTGGATAGCGGCGGTCCCGAATGCGGGCTCTGGCGCAGTTTTGACGGCGGCGATACCTGGCAGGACATCACGCGCAACGCGGGCCTGCCGAATGGATTGCTGGGGAAAATCGGCGTGGCTGTGTCGCCGGCCCAGGCCGGGCGCGTCTGGGCATGTATTGAGGCCGATGATGGCGCGGTCTTCCGCTCGGATGACTATGGCGAAAGCTGGATCCGCCTTAGTGAAGAGTCGCTTTTGCGGACGCGGCCCTGGTATTACATGCACGTCACCGCCGATACGCTGGACCCGGACACGGTCTACATTCAGAATTACAGCATGTGGAAATCGATTGATGGCGGCGCGACCTTCGAGACCATGCCGACGCCGCACGGCGATGAACACGCTCTCTGGATCGACCCGGCCGATAATCAGCGCATGGCGCGCGGCAACGATGGCGGCGCTTGCATATCATTTAACGGGGGCAAAAGCTGGTCGTCGATCCTCAACCAGCCAACGGCCCAGATGTATCATGTTTGCGCCGATGACCGCTTCCCCTATCGCGTCTATGGCTCCCAGCAGGACAATACCGCCATCAGCGTGCCCAGCGCGACTGTCGATGGCGGCATTCACGAGCGGGACTGGTATGCGCCCGGCGGCGGCGAAAGCGGCTATATCGCGATCAAGCCGGACGATCCGGATATCGTGGTCGGCTCCGGGCCCACCGGGCAGCGCGCCTACAATGACCACATGACCCTCTACAACCATCGCACCGGCCAGAAGTGGGTCAATACCGTCTGGCCCGAATTGTACGGCTGGGGCGTCGGCGCCGAGGCTTTGAAATTCCGCTTCCAGTGGACCTATCCCATCATGTTTTCGCAGCACGATCCAAATGTGCTTTACGCCTGCAGCCAGCACCTGCACCGCTCGACCGACCTGGGCGCGAGCTGGCAGGTGCTCAGCCCCGATTTGACGCGCAACGATCCGGACAAGCTCAAGACCTCCGGCGGTCCGATCACGCGGGATAATACCGGCGCCGAAATCTACTGCGATATCTTCGCCCTGGCGGAAAGCCCGCACGATCCGAAAATTCTCTGGGCGGGCAGCGATGATGGCCTGGCGCATATTTCCCGCGATGGCGGCGAAACCTGGCGGGAAATCACGCCGCCGGATCTACCGGAATGGGCGCTGATCAGCATCATTGATGTCTCGGCGCATCAGCCGGGCGCGGCTTACCTGGCGGCCACGCGATACAAACTCGACGACACCCGGCCCTATCTCTATAAAACCACCGATTACGGCCAGAACTGGACGCTGATCACAAATGGCATTCCCGAGGACGAATTCACGCGCGTCATTCGCGAAGACCCCGATCGGCGCGGGCTGCTCTATGCCGGGACGGAGACCGGCGTCTACCTCTCATTCGATGACGGCGCCAACTGGGCGCGAGCGGGCGGCAACCTGCCCGTGTGCCCCATTCATGACCTGATCGTCAAAGACAACGACCTGGTCCTGGCGACGCACGGACGCTCATTCTGGATCCTGGACGATCTGGCGCCGCTGCGCCAAGCGCCGGCTGAAGCGGGCGCCATATTGTTCGCGCCCGCTCCAAAAACGCGCCTGCGCACTTACGCGAGTTTCGGGGGCTGGGACAAGAGCTATGGGCCGGATGTGGTCAACTATGGCGGCGTCGGCACAAGTGTTGTCGGATTCACCACGTCCGCGAATTCGGATCAGCCGGCCTTTCTGAATGCCGGGAAGAATCCGCCGGAGGGGATCGTCTTCCAATACTACCTGCCGGCCGCTAGCGACGATGCGGTCCATCTCAACTTCCGACTGCCGGATGGCGAATTGATCCGCAGCTACAGCAGCGCCGCCGCCGACGGGCCCAGCGCCAAGGCGGGCTTGAATCGCTTCCATTGGAATCTGCGTTATCCCGGTGCGGAAGCGGTGGAGGGCGTTGACGGCTGGTGGGAGCGGCCGGACGGACCGCTGCTTGCCCCGGGCCAATACCTGGCGGAGTTGCTTGTCAATGGCGAGAGCCTGACCGAGCGCTTTGAGCTTCGGGCTGATCCACGGGTCGAGGCGACGGCGGAAGATTACGCGGCGCAACTGGCGATGCTGCTGGAGATCCGCGATCGTCTGTCGCAGAACAATACCTTGGTCAACCGGCTTGTGAAGCTGAAAGCGCAGGTGGGCGCCTGGACAGCGCGCTCTGACGACGAAGAATTGCTGAGCATGGGCCAAGCGCTCTGCGCCGAAGTCGACCGGCGGCTGCCTCAATTGATCAACGTTGGTTATACCGAATCGCAACTATATGCCAGCGGGCTGCACGAGAAGTTTAACGCGCTATTCTGGTCGGTGGACAGCGCGGATTACGCCCCGCCGCAGCAGGCGCGCGAGGTCTTCGCCCAACTCAGCGATGAATTGGACGGGCGCCTGGCCGATATGCGCTCGGATTTGAGCGAGTCCCTGGCGGATTTTAATGCGAGAATCCGCGCGCTGGGGCTAGAGGCGCTTGATGCGATTGTATACAATGGCGTGTAGACGATCAGTTGCGCTGTGTTCGGGGCAGCGCTTTAGCCCGCCGAGATTCCTGATTGCCCGTTGCAATGTGTCAATATGAGCAATGGGATATTGGGCACCGGGCTCTTGATTTCGCGCGATGCAAAAACCTAAGGCGCTTGCTTAAGCGCAGATCTAAAATGTCGGGAGTGAAAGGAAAAGTCCCATGAGCAAGCAGACTGCTGTCTCCGTCATTGGTGAATTTGCCGCGGAGCGACGCTACAGCGACTTGAGCGAGCTCACGATTATCCGCGCGCGCCAGGTCCTGCTCGATTTTGTCGGCACCATGATCGGCGGCTATCAGACCAGGCTCGGTCAGCTATCGGCCGATTATGCGGCGGATATGATTGCGGGCGATGAAGCGACCATTGTCGCCGATGGCCGCCGCAGCACGGTCGAAGGCGCCGCCTGGGCGAACGCCACGATGGGCAAGTTCCTCGGCATGGACGATTCGCACCGCATCGGCGGCCACGTCGCTTCGCAGTTGGTCCCGGTTGTGCTGACGCTGGGCGAACAGCTTCGGCTCAATGGCGAAGAGATGATCACAGCACTGGCGGTGGGCTACGATGTGATGGAGTTGGTGCATGGCGCGGTCGATGTCTGGCAGCGCGAACGCGGCCTCGATCACAAGGGGCAGGCGGGCACGCTGGGCAGCGCAGTGGCGGCGGCCAAAGCGCTGGACCTGCCCGCGGGAAAAATCGCACATGCCCTGGCGCTTTCAATGGATATGGCCTGCGGCACGGAGCAATACGTCTACGATGCCGGCGCCTGCGATACCAAAGATTTGCTCGCCGGATATGGCGCGCGCAACGGTATCCACGCCGCGAAGCTGGCCGATTTCGGCTTCCGCGGACCGCCCGGCGCTCTTGATGGACCCTATGGCTATTTCCATGCCTTCGGCCCGGGCCGGGACAGTCCCGCGCTCGATCGGCTCGATGGGGAAGCGCTGGCGCGCACCGGCTTCAAGCCGCACGCCGGCTGCCGCCATGTGCATTCCTGCGTCGATGCGACGCTGGAATTGCTCAAGAGCGGCCGACCCGATCTTGACGCCATCGCGTCCATCGAAGTTGACACCTACCTGGAAGCCATCACGCCTGATTTCCGCGTCAATTATGAGCCGGTGAATGTCGGCCAAGCCGGCTTCAGCCTGCCGGTTACCGTGTCCGTTATATTGACGCGCGGCAATTGGTTCCGCGAGGATATCGCCAGCTTTGATGAACCGGAACAACGGCGCTTGCGGCAGTTGGTCAAGGTCGGTTTGGACGAGAAGATCCAGGCCGGTCATCCTTTGACGAACGGCTGCGAGGTGCGCATCATCAGCAAAGACGGAACGCTGCGAAAGGGACGGGTCGAATACGCTAAAGGCGAGCCGGAGAATATGTTGACCGACTCCGAATTTGAAGAAAAGTTCCGCTACCTGGTCGGCGAGATGCTGCCTGGCGAACAAATTGCCATGCTCCTGGATTGCGCGGAGCGCCTGGAACAACTCGCGGATGTGGGCGAACTCGTCCGCTTGACAGTGCCGCAGAAAGTGGCGGTATAACGCGACCATGAAGATTATTAAAATTGATAGCACAGTCGTCAGCATCGATCGCAGCCGCGATCTGGCGACGGCCTACGGGGTTTCGACCGCGACCAATACCGTAGTCGTTCAAGTGCATACGGACGACGGCATCACCGGCATCGGCCAGACCGTCGCAGCCGGGGCCTGGGGCGGCGATACCGTCGAGACCGTCAAGCACCATATTGACGACAGGCTCGCTCCGGCGCTACTAGGTCAAGACCCGTTTAACATCGAAGGCCTGCATCAGCGCATGTTTCAGGCGCATCGCGCCGCGGTTAACGCGCGCACCGCGCTCGACTTTGCGTTTTGGGATATCAAAGGCAAAGCGCTTGCTGTGCCGGTATATGAGCTGCTCGGCGGGGCCTGCATGCCGGGGGCGGTCTGCCACGGTTTCGTCGAACGCGAGGAGCCGGCGGCGATGGCGGCGCGGATCGAAGAGATGACGGCGGAAGCGGACTGGACCTGGTACAAAACCAAGATCGGCTTCACCGTCGACGAGGATGTCGCCTGGTACAGGCAATTGCGCAATTTGGTCAGCGACGATATCCGCTTCCAACTGGATGGCAATACCGGGTATACTCTCGGCGACGCGGTGCAGTCCTGTACGCGACTGGAGCGTCTGGGCGGCGTCGCCCTTTTTGAGCAGCCGGTAAGCCATCTGGACGAGATGGCGCATCTTCTTACGCGATTGGAGACGCCCTTGCAAGCCGACGAGTCGACAGGCGGCGGGCCGCGCAGCGCCTATGAAATCGCTCGCGAACGCGCCGCCCACGTCTTGCACTTCAAAATCCACCGTTATGGCGGCTTGCTGCCGTCGGCGCGGATGGCCGCGATTGCCGAAGCGGCTGGGCTGGAGATCTCGGTGGCGCCCTATTTTGATGTTATCGCCGCCGCCGCCGCCAACCTCGCCGCCGCCACGCCGGTCGCCAAATGGCCAGCCGGTTTCTCAGATATGACCGATACCATCCTGGCCGAACCTTATGAGCCGGACGGTCAGATTTTGCCGCCGCCGCCGAGGCCCGGTTTGGGGGTTGAGATTGATGAGGACAAGCTCGCTTTCTATGCCGCGCAACAGTGACAGGATTGGCGAGAGTTTACAAGACACATGCGTAAAAGGAGGTGGCTATTGCCTATTGGTCTGAATGCTGGTTCTGCTAATATCGATTCGAATATGCAAAAGAAGGAGATCACCGTGAAAACAGCAAGACTATTTCTACTCGTTAGCCTGGTCGCTCTCATCGGCGCCCTGGCAATCGGGCCAGCTGCGGCGCAGGACGACATGAGCGAATTCGTCTTCGCTCATAGCGGTCCCATCCGCCCGATGGATGCTCATTCGCATTGGTACGGCTCCACGCACTGGATGCTCAAGCTCTATTACGACTGCCTGATCTGGCGCTCCGCCGATGGCAGCGGCTATGTCGCCGAAGCCGCCCAGAGTTGGGAAAGCGTCGATGACACGACCTGGCGCTTCCACATGCGCGAAGGCGCGACCTTCCACAATGGCGAGCCGGTGGACGCCGCGGCCGTCAAATGGAATATCGACCGCGTACGCCATCCCATTGGCGACATCCCGCTCTATCAGCAGTGGGCTTTCGTCAAAGAAGTCGTGGTCGTCGATGACCTCACCGTCGATATCCACACCCACGAACCCCATGCCTACTTTGAATATGACGTCAGCTACAACGGCTGTGAACTCATCCCGCCCGCTTACTTCGAGGAAGTCGGTCAGGAAGAATTCAACCGCAACCCGGTTGGTTCCGGTCCCTATACGCTGGTCGAACTCAGCGAGAACGATCGCTATGTCTTCGAAGCATGGGACGATTATCACAGCGGCCGGCCCGAGGTTGACCGCGTGATTTACCAGGTCATCCCCGAGCCGTCGGCCCAGGTGGCGGCCCTGCTCGCCGGGCAAATTGATATGATGACCGGCGTGCCCGTGCCCGACCGCGCTGCGCTGGAAGGCACCGAAGGCATCACCCTGCTCACGGAGAGCGCCAACATCATGCATCACTATTACGCCCGCGTTGACACGGAAAGCGGCGCCTTCCCCGAAACCTTCCCGGATTATCAGCCGGCCACGCTGGATATCAATGTGCGCAGGGCCATCACCCATGCGCTTGATCGCCATCTGCTGGCGGAAGTGCACGGCGCGGCCAGCCCGCGTCTGGCGCGTGTCTGCTCCTACTATCCGGAAGGCTTCGCGGACAAATACGCTGATCCCGATATCATCGCCGAATGGTATGATCCGGATCTGGCGAAGGAATACCTGGCGAAAGCCGGTTACGCCGACGGCGAAGGCCCGACCCTCTATCTGGATACGCCCGTCGTTGGTCGCGGCGGCGGCGCCAAGGAAGTTGCGGAAGTCGCCGCGGCTTTGCTTGAGGAAGTTGGCTTCACGGTGGATCTGACCGTGCGCGATGCCTCCGCATTTGCCGTCGAAGTACAGCGCAGCGGCAATAACCGCGATCTGATGCTGGCGACCCTCGGCTGCGGCCCCGCGCTGCTGCCCCTGTTCTACCAATGTGACTGGTCGGCAGTCGCATACAACGTCTGCAACGAAGATTGGGATGCAGTGGCCCAGGCGATCCAGGTGACGATCGATGGCGACGCCCGTCTCGACCTCTGGGAACAATGGTGGGAGTACTACATCGACCTCACCCAGACGATCACGCTCTTTGAAGTGACCAATGTGATGGCGCTGAATACAGGCGAATTCGAATTCACGCCACGCAAAGACGGCTGGATGACATTCCGCGAGCTCTCTAAGGCGGGTATGTAATCCCCCATCCCCCGGCCCCTTCCCCCATTTTGGGGGAAGGGGAGTTTAAGTCCCTCCCTCTTCATGGCGCGCGTAGACACTGCGCGTCGGGGGGGGGCTTAGGGCGGGGGCGGCGGAGCAATCATGCGCGCATTCATCGTCAGCCGATTGCTGCAACTGGTCGTGACCATGTTGATCGTTTCGGTGGTGGTGTTTTTTATCCTGCGCTTGAGCGGCGACCCCATTCTGGTGGTGGCGCCTGATTTCTTCAGCGAAGAGCAAATTGAGCAAATGCGCAAGTTCTGGGGCTTTGATCGGCCGCTGGGCGAGCAATATATTACCTTTCTGCGCAAAGCGGTCACGGGCGATTTCGGCACTTCTTATCTGGCCAAGCGCCCGGCAATGGAATTAGTCTTCGAACGCTTGGGATATTCCTGGCTGCTGGCGGCCGCCGCCGCCGCGATCGGGCTGACCGTGGCTGTGCCCCTGGGCATCCTGTCCGCGCTCAAACGCAACAGCTTTCTGGACCTGCTGATTACCATGCTGTCGTCCCTGGGCACTGCCATGCCCAGTTTCTGGCTCGGCCTCATGCTCATCATCATCTTCTCGGTTCATTTGCGCCTGCTGCCGGTCTTTGGCGCATTGGAACCGAAAGCAATTATCATGCCCTCGGTGACTCTGGGCGTCGGCATGGCGGCGCGGCTCTCCCGCATGACCCGTTCAGCCATGCTCGAGGTGCTCAACCAAGACTACGTTCGCACCGCCCACAGCAAAGGTTTGATGCAGAATACGGTTGTCTTGCGGCACGCCCTCCGCAACGCCCTCATCCCTATCGTCACGGTATTCGGGCTGCAGCTCGGCTGGCTCCTGGGCGGCTCCGTCGTTGTCGAAAGCGTCTTTTCCTGGCCGGGGCTGGGCAGGTTGATGATCGACTCGATTAGCGTCCGCGACAATACTGTGGTCCAAGCTGGCCTGATTTGGTTTGCCCTTTCCTTTATACTGATCAATTACGCGATTGATGTGATCTACATCTTGCTTGACCCACGAATCAGGTTCCAATAGATATCGCTGATGGACGCGCAGAACATTCACGATTCCAAATTGGGCGAGATTGCCAACATTCCAGAGCGACGCAGTCTGCCGCTGCGGCTCCTGGCCATCTTGCTGAAGAGCCCGGTCGGCGTCGCCGGCAGCCTGATTGTGACGTCCGTCGTGATTTTGGCATTTGTTGGTCCGCTGATTTCGCCGCACGATCCAATGAGCAGGAATATCCGCGCCCGCTTCCAGCCCCCGGGTTTTGTAGACACTAAGGGCAATCTCTATACCCTGGGCAACGACCAACTCGGCCGCGACGTCTTAAGCCGCATCATTGCCGGCAGCCGCGTATCCGTCCTGGTCGGGGTTGTTTCCGTCCTCATCTCCGGGACACTCGGTGTCATTTACGGCCTGATCAGCGGTTTCATCGGCGGCATTCTCGACAGCGTCCTCATGCGCATTGTCGACGGCTTGCTTGCCATCCCCTTCATCATTCTGGTTATCGCTATTTCCGGCGTCGTCGGCGCCGGCCTGTCTACACTGATCCTCATCCTCGGTTTCACCGGTTGGATCACCTATGCCCGCGTCATTCGCGGCGAGGTGCTCAAAGTCCGCGAAATGGAATATGTCATCGCTGCCTACGCCCTGGGGCAGAGCCGCGCCAAGGTCATGCTCCTGCACATTCTGCCGAATGTCGTCTCTTCGGCGATTGTCCTGGCGGCGGTGCAGGTCGGCGTCACCATTCTCGCTGAATCTTCCCTGAGCTTCCTGGGCCTGGGCGTCAAACCGCCCACCGTCACCTGGGGCTTGATGCTGGCCGATGGCCGGCAATACATCAACAGCGCCTGGTGGATGACGGCCTTCCCGGGCATCGCCATCACCATCACCGTACTGGGAGTGGTCTTCCTCGGCGATTGGCTGCGGGACTTGCTGGATCCCAACGTGCGCGGCCGCGCCTAACAATATGACAGCCAATTCATGCATGACATCAAAACCTGGGTCTATGTTCATACAGCGAAGCAGGGAGAATGCAATTAAGTCCCTCCCTCTTCACGGGAGGAATTAGGGTGGGGGCTTTCCGCGTCCCGAGATCCCGCGCCAGCCGCAGCCACCGGGAAATGCGCGAAGAGATCAACGCCGCTCTGGAGCCGATCCTCTACGGCGCCTATCAAGACAGCTACCAAATTCGGGCGGCGCTGGAACGCGCTTTCGCCGAAGAAATGCAAGCGCGCCACGCCGTAGCCGTGCATTCGGGCACAATCGCGCTATTCATCGCCTTGCGCGCCTGTGGCATCGGACCGGGCGACGAGGTCATCAGCGTCGGCAATTCCGATATCTCTACCACCGGCGCCATCCGCCAATGCGGCGCGCTGCCCGTCCTTTGCGATGTACAAGCCAGCGACTACACCATGGATCCGCAGTTGGTCGAAGCGCTGATCAACGAGCGGACGCGCGCCATCTTGCCGGTCGATCTGCATGGGCACCCGGCCGATGTCAAATCCCTGCGCGCCATTGCCGATCGTCGCCAACTCAACATTGTGGAAGACGCCGCGCTGGCGACCGGCGCTCGCGATCACGGCCGGCCGGTCGGCGCCTTTGCCGATGTTACCATGTTCAGCTTCGCGCCTTTCAAGCCTCTCGGCAGCGCGGGCAACGGCGCCATGCTGGTCACGGACGACGCCGCCTTGGCGGAGCGGATCCGTCTGCTTGTGGGCTACGGCCACGATCCCTCGGGCGAGACAGCGCCGGGCCGCCAGAATTACATCGAAGAAGGTTACAATGTGCCGCTCGACGGTTTGCAGGCGGCCTTGGTTTTGACCAAGCTGCCTCAGCTGCCGGCCTGGACCGCCAAACGGCGGGCAATCGCCGCGGCGCTGGAGCGAGGTCTGGCGGGCACGTCCGCTGTGACGCCGCGCTTTCGCCCCGAATCGGAACCCACATTTCGCTCCTACGCGATCACGGTGGCCGGGTCCAGTTCCCAGGGCAGCGACCGGCAGCTGGAGCTCTATCAGGGATTGCGCGCCGCCGGTATCGAGGCAGTCATCCATTACGCGCCGCCGATATATGACTACTCGATCTATGCCGATACCTTCCCGAACATTGATCACCTGCCGGTCACCGATCGCCTGGCGCGGCAATATGTGAACTTGCCGGTCACGCCGGAACTGACGGCGGAAGAAGTCGAATATATGATTGAGGCAACAGGAAAGATTCTCGCATAACTTTGTGACGGGCGCGGCGCTCGCGCCAAATGAGGAGCAAACTCATGAACTTACTCGAACAAATCGTTGACTACACACTCGGCCTGGAATATGACGAGATCCCGGCCGATGCGCGGGAATTGGCGAAGATAATCGTCTTTGATTCAATTGGTACCGGCCTGGGCGGCTACCAGCGCGACCTGGGCCAAAAAGCGGCGCGTTACGCGTCAGTGAGCATGCCCGGCGATGAGGCCACGCTGCTAGGCAGCGGCGAAGTTGCCTCCCTCGAAGGCGCCGCTTTCGCCAACGCAGTCATGGTCAAGATCATGGGCATGGACGACTCGCACCGTTCCGCCGGGCATATCGCCTCGCAAGTATTGCCGGTTGTCCTGGCGGTGGGCGAAGCCTACCGCTGCAGTGGCGCGGACATGCTGGCCGCTATCGTCGCCGCCTACGATTTCGCCGTGCGCGTCGGCCGGCAGGTGCGGGCGACGCAGCGGGCGCGCGGCAACGACCTCAAAGGCACGGTCGGGCCGATGGCCGCGGCTCTAGCCGCCGCGCGCTGCGCCAACTTCGACCGCGAAAGCAGCATCAATGCCCTGGCCCTTGCCGCTGATCTCGCTTCCGGCACCGAACAGTATGTCTACGAGGCCGGTCCCTGCGATACAAAAGATCTCATCTCCGGCTTTGCCGCGCGCAACGCCATCTTTGCCCTAAAGCTGGCGGCATCCGGCTTTGAGGGCCCGCGTGGCGCGCTCGATGGCGCATACGGATTTTTCAGCGCCTATGGAGAGGGCTGCGACCCGGACTGTTTCGCCGATCTCGGCGCCGACTTCGCCATTCTCGGCACGGCCTTCAAGCCGCATAGCGGCTGCCGGCACACGCACCAGGCGATCGACGCTGTCCAGGCGCTTCTGGCGGATAGTCCCCTGGACACAAGCGCGATTGATGACATCGTGCTGAAGACATACGGTTACGCCACCCGTCCCATATTCCGCGTCGATCCCAATCCGGCGCGCGAAGTGGCCGGTATGAGCATCCGCGTGTCGACAGCGGTGGCGCTCACGCAAGGCAGCGCCTGGCCGCAGGATTTCGCCGCCTGGGACGATCCGGAAGCGCGCCGCCTGCGCAACTTGATCGATGTGCAAATTGATGAGGAGATCGAAGCGGCATATCCGGCGCTGAACGGCTGCCGACTGCAGGTCACAATGAAGGACGGCAGCCGGCGCGAAGCCTATCTGCCGAATATGAAAGGCGAGCCGGAGTTTCGCATGAGCAATGCGGAAATGCGCGAGAAGTTCAGCGTTCTCACGCGTGAGCTATTCCCGCAGGAGCAAGCCGATGCGATCTATGATTATTGCGGCGCCCTGGAATCGGCCACGGACATCGGCCGCTTGACGCAGCTCTGCGCCCGCCCGCAGCCGGTGGTCGCCTAGGTTTCGCGGCTGAGGATGTATCGGGCTTTCTCGCCGGCGCGCCGGAAGCCGCTCACCACATAACCGGCCTCGAGTAAAGCCGTCATGGCAGCGCGCATTTGCAGTTGCCAATTCTGGGCGCGCCCGATGTCGCTGGCTTTCAAAGCGGCAAAATCCGCCGGTATCTCGATGCCGTAGCGCGCTTCTACAAAGGCTGGCGGCTCTTCGCGCCGCAAACGACCGTCTTGATCCACAGTCAGCAGCATGCTAGCGGCTTGCGCGTCCGCAGCATCCTGCGGGCTTTCGCCGCGCGCCAAAGCTGCCACGCGGGGCGAATCCAGTTGCCACTGCGCCTCCAGCCGGTCGCTCGCCAAGCCAGCATTGATGCCGTCTTGCATGGCGCCGTAATGATTGACGGAATAGTTGCGGGCGGTCACACCCAAGAGGTTGAAGTTGAAGTTGGCATTTCCGCTTTGCATCGGGTCGAAGGTCCAGGCCATGCGCCGGTAGCCCTGCGCCAGCGCCCACTCGCGCTGCGCTTGCTTGAGCCGAAAACCGATTCCACCGCCCTGCAGCGCGGGCAGGACGGCGGCCATGTGCGACCAAAGCCAGAGCTCGCCCGCGCGCCAGGCGGCAAAGCCAAAGCAGAAACCAACCAGCCGTCCCGCGCTTTCGGCGCCGAAGACGGCGCCGCCGCTATGCACGATCGCCTTGAGCGTATGCGGCGACGCCACCTCGACGTCATGCATCCTCCAGACATCCTTCTGCAGCGGGGCGGTCGCCGAAAGATCCGACATCGCTGTCAACTTGCGGATCACAATCTCGTTTGGCATAAGCAACTCTATTCGCGGAGAATGAACGCCTGCAATGATAGCAAGCGCCGCCGCAAATGGCAAAGCGGTCGGGTAGTGTATCCTTTTCGGTTGAAATAGCCTGGTAGGGGCGATCCGGCGGATCGCCCCTACCAAATCGTCGGTATTTGAAGAAATTCAACCGACTTTGATACAGTACCTCTAAATGCCCGCCCGATTGGTCGATTCAGGCCGAGCGGCTTATAATCAGCGGGCGCTGCGTCGTCGCTTAAACCGTGCCGCTGCGGCCGCTGAAACGAGGAGAAACACATTGTCGGCGCCTCGCGCTTCTTTGTCCGATTCCGTGCTTGATGTCATCGGCAATACGCCGCTGGTCGATTTGGCGCGCATCACACGGGATATTGACGGGCGGATTTTCGCCAAGCTCGAGTTTTTGAACCCGGGTTACTCCAAGAAGGATCGCATCGCCCGGCAGATGATCGAGGACGCCGAGGCCAGCGGCGCGCTGCGGCCCGGCGACACCGTGGTCGAGTTGACCAGCGGCAATACCGGCGCCGGCCTGGCCATCGTCTGCGCCGCAAAAGGTTACCGCTTTGTCGCTGTCATGTCCCGCGGCAACTCCAGGGAACGCGCGCGCATGATGACCGCGCTCGGCGCGGAAGTCGTGTTGGTGGACCAAGGCCCGGATTCCAGGCCCGGCCAGGTCTCCGGCGCTGATCTGGCGCTTGTCGAGGCGCGGACGCGGGAAATCGTCGCCGAACGTCGCGCCTTCCGCGCCGATCAGTTTCAACTCGAGGGCAACGCGAAAGCCCACTACCGCCACACCGCGCCTGAAATCTGGCGTCAGGCCGGCGGCATCGACGCCTTCTGCGACTTCATCGGCAGCGGCGGCTCATTTGCTGGCTGCGCCCGCTATTTCAAAGAGCGCGATTCCGCGATTCAATGCTACGTTGTCGAACCTCAGGGGGCGGCCGCCTTCGCGGGCGGGGCGGTCACGCGTCCCAACCACAAGATTCAGGGTGGCGGATATGCCATGACGGAGTTGGCGCAGGTCGACCGCGCCCTGGTCGACGGCTGCCTGCAAGTTAGCGACACAGAGGCGATGGCGATGGCGCGGCGGCTGGCGCGGGAAGAAGGGCTGTTCGCCGGCTTCTCGTCCGGCGCCAACCTGGCCGCCGCTCTGCAGCTGCTGGAGACGGCGCAGCCCGGCGCGCGCATCGCCATCTTACTGCCGGATTCCGGCTTGAAATACCTCAGCGCCGAGCTCTGGCCCTAGGCGCGCACGTTGGGGTCCAAAGCGTCGCGCAGGGCGTCGCCGATGATGTTGAGAATGAGCACGACCAGCGTGATTGTCATGCCGGGGAAGACGGCGATCCACCATTGTGTGCGCAAGTAATTGCGGCCGTCGGCCAGCATCGCGCCCCACTCCGGCGTCGGCGGCCGCACGCCCAAACCGAGGAAACTCAGGCTGGCGCCGGCGACGATTGCGCCGGAAACACCCAGCGTCGTCAGCACAATCAGCGGGCCCAGCACACCGGGCAAGATGTGGTAGAACATGATCCGCAGCGAGCCCGCGCCCATGCTGCGCGCCGCCATCACATATTCCATCTCGCGGATCGAAAGCGTGATGCCGCGGATCAAGCGTGAGAAAGTCGGCAGCGAGAAGAAGGCGATTGCGAGGATTACATTGCCAATGTTCGCGCCCAGAAGGCTCACCAGCCAAATCGCCAGGATCAAACCGGGGAAGGCGAGGATCAGATCCATGATCCGCATGATGGCGTTATCCAGCAGACCGCCGAAGAAACCGGCGACCAAACCCAGCGGCCCGCTGACGGCGACTGCCAGCGCAATCGAAAGGAAGCCGACCTGCAGCGATACGCGCCCGCCATAGAGCACGCGGCTCAGGATATCGCGGCCGAGCTTGTCGGTGCCGAAGGGATGCGTCAGGGAGGGCGGCTGGTTGCGCGCCGGTGTATCTTTGCCGATCGGGTCGTAGGGTGTCACCTGCGGCGCAAACAGAATCGCCAGCAGGAGCAGCGCCAGACAGAATAATCCGACCAGGGCCACGCGGTTGCGCACAAATTTCAAGTAGACCAGCGTATACAAGCCGGTCGGCTGTTCAGCGCGCAGTTGGCTCGCCTCAGGCATAGCGGATCCGCGGGTCGATAAAGGCGTAGATGATATCGACGATGAGATTGACGAAGACGAATGAGGCGGCCACCAGAATCACCGCCCCCTGTATCATCGGATAGTCGCGGTTGCTGATGGCGTCAATCGCCAGGCGGCCGACGCCGGGCAAGCCGAAGATGCTCTCGGTGATGACTGCGCCGCCGAGCAAACCGCCGACCGATAAACCGACCACGGTGGTCACTGGTATCAGCGTATTCCGCAAGGCGTGGCGGACCAGCACGCGCCGCCGCGCCAAGCCCTTGGCCCGCGCCGTGCGCACATAATCGGCGCTCAGCACTTCGATCATGCTGGAGCGCGTCAGCCGCGCAATCAAGGCGCTTTGCCCGACGGCCAAGGTCGCCACTGGCAGGACAAAATGCCGCCAGGTGCCCGCCCCCTGCACCGGCAGGATGCGCAAGCCCACCGAGAAAATCAGAATCAGCATGAGCCCCAGCCAGAAGGTCGGGATCGAAAAGAAAAACACCGTTAGCACAATGCCGAGGTTATCGACCCAGGTGCGCTGATAGACGGCAGTGAGGATGCCGATGCCCAAGCCGATGGTCGTGCCGACTGTGACGCTCAGCAGCGTCAAGGTCGCGGTGAAGGGAAAGGCTTTGGCGATGACGCCGATGACCGGCTCGCGAAACTTGACCGAACGGCCCAGGTCGCCACCGGCGAAGTTGCGCAGGAAGATGAGATACTGCTCGAGCACAGGCCGATCATATCCCAGCTTTCGGCGGATAATCTCGATCTGCTCCGGCGAAGCGCGATCGCCCGCCATGATCTGGGCCGGGTCGCCGGGCAGGGCGACGCGCAACATGACGAAGACGACCGTTGTCACCGCCAGAATCAAGGGAAAGGCAATCGCGATCCGGCGCAGAATATACTGGCTCAAGCCTGAACTTTCCTCGAATGATCTTGTGCGTACGGGCGAGCCACCGGCTCGCCCCTGCATTTCGACATCAGTGGATACGTGTAGGGGTCAGCCATTGGCTGACCCGTCCATTCCGGTTGTTCTCGTTCGGGCGACTCACCGAGTCGCCCCTACAATTCTTGCCACGAGCGAATGGGGGTTTCTTTACTCCGCCTCGAAGTAAGCATTCCAATACAAGAAGCTCGTATCCGGATGGATGCGCCAATTCATCAACTCCGCGCGAACGCCGGTCAGCGCCGGCGGCACCGCCAGGTAGACCCAGGGCGATGCTTCAATGATGTACTCGCTTACGGCTGTCACCGCTTCATAGCGCATATCCGGGTCCAATTGCGAATCAGCCGCGACCAGCAAGTCCGTCAATTCATCGGTCGAGAACCAGGCGCGGTTGCTGCCGCCCTTGCGCTCCGGATCGAAGAAGTAGGTCAAAATGCTGGGATCCTGGTAGCCATAGAGCAGGAGGAAAAGATCATGTTCGCCCGTGGTCGTCAGGTCGATCAATGCCGAGAATTCCAGCACGTCAATCTGCAGCGGAATGCCGACGGCGCGCCACTGCGCCTCCAGCACTTCCGCCTGACGCAGCCACTCATCCGGTGAGGCGGTCGCCAGCGGCACCGTCCAGGCATTGCCCTCCGGGTCTTCCCGCAAGCCATCGCCGTCCACATCGACATAACCGAGCTCATCCAACATCGCGCCGGCTTTGTCCGGGTCGAAGCTGGGCGCAATCGCGTTCAGCTCGGGGTTGTGTCCCCATATAGTTGGCGGCAGCGGCTGATAGAGCGGGTCCGCCAGGTCGTCCCAGGCCAGCGTGACAAATTCCTGCCGATCCGTGGCATAGGCGAAGGCTTTGCGCAGATCTGGATTCGTCCAGGGATCCTTTGAAGTATTGAATCCCACGTAACGAATCTGACTCAACTTGGCAACGTGCACATCAATATCCGGGTTCGCTTCCGCATCAGCCAGATTCTGCGTCGGAATGCCGGCCAGCGATATCTCGCCCGTCTCCAAAGCGGCCAGGACCGTCTGCTCCTCGCCGATGAAAAGAATCTGCAATTCATCCAGGAAGACCGGACCGGGATGATCGTACAATTCCGGCGGCGCCCAGTTGAAATCCGGATTGCGCTCGAACAGCGCGTAGTTATCGGTGACCAACTCCTTCAGGATGAAGGGACCGCCGCCGACCGGGTTGGTGCCGAAGTCATCGGGTCCGATTGCTTCGTAGGCCGCTGGCGATACGATTTCCAGGCCGGCCAGCACGAAGAACAGGGGCGCGTGCGGCGAGTTCATGTGCATCGTGAAGCTGTAGTCGCTGTGGACTTCAATGTTATCCAGCAGCGTGATCAAAGCGCGTCCGGTCGAAGCGGTTGATTCCGGATCGGCGTATTTTTCCAGGTTCCATTTCAGCGCCGCCGCGTCAATCGGGTTGCCATCGGTGAAGCTGGCGTTGTCGATCAAGTTGATCGTCAGGGATTTGGAATCTTCCGACACTTCCCAGGTATCCGCCAGGAAGCCGATATAACTCATGTCCTCAGCGCGCGAGAAAAGCGTGGGATAAAGGGCATAATGCGGCCAACTGTGCCAGGATGAAACGAAGGGATCAAAGGAAGTATTGGAATTGGCGTCCGCCACGACCAGCCGTCCACCCTTGCCCGCCATCATGTCATCTTGCGCCAGCGCCGCGCCAGCTATCGTGAGCAACAGGATCGTGAGCAGAAGCAGTATTGCAGTTCTTGTCTTGTACACGTCTTCAACCTCCAGGTTTGGTTCAGCTAAACGAAGAAAAGCCATCTCGCAAATTGTCGTTACGCCCTCCCCTCGCTGCCTAATCCAGGATCGCGAATGCATCGTATGCGGCGCGGCCAATTTCACCCATCGCCGTCTCAACTTCGAACACCCGCTGATGCTGCGCCTTCGGCTGGTTCCAGACCGACGCCTCATCCCATTCGCTGAAGATCGTCAGTATCAGGTGACTATCCGGGCTGATTGTGATGATACCACTGTCGTTGCGGATGCCACCAATGGTTCCGGTTTTGTTCGCCGCTTTGGTCCCCGGCGGCAGAAAGCGCGGTATCCGCTGGCTGTATTGCTGCTTGCGCAAAATATCGAAAGCCAGGGCGCGGACCTCATCCGGGAATAGATCCGCATGCATCCGCTGCAGCAGAGCGTTCATGGCATTGGCTGTGCTGACGTTATTCTCCGGCCCTTTGCTGAAGGCCAGGCCGTCGCGCAAAATGTCGTTCTCAACTGTCCACTTGACCAGATCCTCGATCGGCAAATCCGCTGCCTCGGGCGGGAAGGCATGCCGCAGCAAGTCCTTGCAATTCAGCTTGAAGAAGATCTCCCGCAGTCCAAGCTCATGCATATATCCTTCGACGACTGCCGCGCCTCCCAGATAATCCACCATGATATCGGTGGCGCTGTTGTCGCTGATGATGATCATCAGCGTCAGCAGGTCGCGTACGCTTGGTTCCAGGCCCGCTTCAAAGAATGGCAGAATGCCGCTTCCCAGGCTCTTGTCTTCGTCGCGCAGCGGGACGCGGCTGTCGAGGCTGATGAGCCCCTCGGCCAACTGTCGGCAGGCGGTCGCCAGAATTGGAATCTTGAAGGCGCTGGCCATCGGGAAGGGTTCATCGCCGTTGACATCCAGCCGCGTATCCGACTCGATATGCCAGACCGCCGCGCCGATATGCATGTCGGCCGCCGCTGCGATATTTTGGATCTGCTCGACCAGCGTCATCGCTATCCGCCTTTCCCATAGGGGTATTTCTCGCGCCAGCGCCGCTCCGCTTCTTCCAGGCGGTCGCGCTGCACATCGACGCCGATGCCGCTGCCTTCGGGCGTCGCCAGTGTGCTGCCCGCGCCGAGCGCGAAAGGCGGCTCGCTGATGTCGGAGGCGAAATAGCGGTCGGTCGCCGAAATATCCGACGGAAGAGTAACGCCCGGCAGCGCGGCGAAGGCGACATTGGCGGCGCGGCCTACACCCGTCTCCAGCATGCCGCCAATCCACAAGGGCAATTCCTGGGCCACGCAGATGCGATAAATCTCCAGCGATTCGCTGAATCCGCCGACCCGCGCCGGCTTCAGGTTGAGAACGCCAATGGCGCCGACTTGCAGCGCCAACTGCAAATCGCTCGCCGATTTGACGCTTTCATCGAGGCAAATCGGCGTGTTCAGCCGCGCTTGCAGACGCCCGTGCTGAAATATGTCGTCATGCGCCAGCGGCTGTTCGATCATCATCAAGTTGAATTGGTCGAGCTGCGCCAGATGATCGGCATCTTCAATCGCGTAATCGCTGTTGGCATCGAGCATGAGAGGAACATCAGGGAATTCGGCGCGCGCAGCCCGCGCCACCTCGAGGTCCCAGCCGCGTTTGATCTTGAGTTTGATGCGCCCGTAACCTTGCTGCAAGCGCTGGCGGATCGCATCGCAGGTCGCGGCCAGCGAAGGCTGGATGCCGATGCTGACGCCGACCGTCGCCCGCCCCGCGGACTCGTGGCCTTCGGGCGCGCATTGGGCGAAAAGATGGGTCAGCCGGATGTCGTTGCTCTTGGCGAAGGCGTCCCAGACGGCCGCTTCCAGGCCGGCGCGAGTATGGTGGTTGCCGCGGAAGCGCTTGATTAGCGCCGGGAACTCGCTCGGGCAAGCCAAGGTCGCGCCGATAACGGCCGGGACGAGAAATTCCGACAAGATGTGGCGGGCGGTTTCGGCGGTCTCCTGGCCATAGCCGGGCCAGAATTCGATGGCGCATTCGCCCCAGCCGGTCACACCGGCGTCGGTGATGAGCTCGACCAGGACGGCGACCTTGTCCGTTTCGGCGCCGAAGCTGGTTTCGAAGGGCGCCAGATAAGGCAGCAGCACGGTATGCAGCTTGATAGATCGAATCGTAATCGGTTTCAAATGAAGCTCCTTGCCAGGCCGGCCCGCGCCGGAAAAGGGCGCGCCGGGTTTGGATCCGTCGATGAGGCATGAGGCAGCGCCGATTATAACGTCGGATTTAGCCCAGTCCAATCACTGGGCAAAATGGGCCGGGCAATCGCATCAAAATCATAATGAGACGTTCGCCACGAGAATTGCGAAAATGCAGGGGCGTCTCGTGAGACGCCCGTTGAAACTGGCCTGCAAATTGCGGGCGTTTCAACGGGTCGGGTAGGTCGCGTAGACACCGACCGCCGCTCTCCAGTACCCACAGTCTTCCCTTATGCCGTAGGGGCGAGCCCGTGGCTCGCCCGCATGTATGTCGCAGCGGATGCCAATTTTGATGCGATTGCGCTGACCGCGCCCGCAACATGCATTGCGCCCGCGCGGCGAAAGCACTATATTCTCCTGAACAACTGACGTGAGGATACGCGCCCATGAGAGTTTTCGCCGGCGGGATAGCAACCGAAACCAATACCTTTTCGCCGATGCCCACCGGCTTGGCGGATTTCGAGGTCCAGCGCGCCCGCGACCTCGATGATTCGGGTGAATTGCCCGGCTTCGGCGGGCCCTTCAACGCCTTCCGCAACCGCTGCCAGGAGCGGGGCTGGGAGTACATTTTCAGCCTCTACGCTTTCGCCCAACCGGCCGGAACCACCGTCCGCGCCGCTTACGAAAGCCTGCGCGACGAGATGTTGGCGGCGTTGAAGGCGGCGCTGCCTGTTGATATTGTGCTGCTGCCTCTGCACGGGGCCATGGTCGCCGAGGGCTATGACGACTGCGAAACCGACATCGTCCAGCGCGCGCGCGCCATCGTTGGTCCGCGGGCGAAGATCGGCGTCGAGCTCGATCTGCATTGCGATGTCACGCCCGCGCTGATCGATGCCGCCGATGCGATCGTCATCTATAAGGAATATCCGCATACTGATATCAATGAGCGAGCCGAAGAACTCTTCGCCATCATCGCCGACGCCGCCGACGCCAAGACCCGGCCGACCATGGCGCTCTTCGATTGCCGGATGATCGGCTTGTATCTGACACCGTACCAGCCGATGCGCGCCTTCGTCGACGACATGATCGCGCGTGAAGCGGCGCCGCATGTGCTTTCGCTCTCGCTGGCGCATTGTTTCCCCTGGGGCGATGTGCCAACCTGCGGCACGCAGATGCTGGCGGTGACGGACGGCGATCCGGCGCTGGCGGCGCGGCTGGCGCGTGAATTTGGCGAGAGATTCTTTGCCATGCGCCATGAAGTCGATCCGCGCTCGCTGCCGCTTGATGCCGCGCTTGACCAGGCGCTGGCGGCGGAGAGCGGCCTGGTTGTGGTTGCCGATCAAGCCGATAATGCCGGCGGCGGCGCGCCCAGCGATTCCACTTTCGTCCTGCGCGCGCTTTTGGAGCGCGGCGTTAGCGAAGCCGCGCTCGGCATGATCTGGGATCCGGTCGCGGTCAAAGTGGCGATGTCAGCCGGTGAAGGCGCGGAACTGGACCTGCGGCTTGGCGGCAAGATGGGACCTATGTCCGGCGATCCGCTTGATCTGCGCGTCACCGTCTCCGCCATTATTCCTGCTATGAAGCAGCAGTGGACGCAAAGCGATGGCCCGGTCGCAATCGACTGTGGCGATTCTGTCGCGCTCTGTTGCCAAGGCATCGACATCATAGTCAATAGCCGGCGCAGCCAGGTCTTCAGCCCGACCGTGTTTTCCAATTTCGGCATTGATCCGCGCGCCAAACGCCTCTTGGTCATCAAGTCGACCCAGCACTTCTATGCCGGTTTTGCGCCGATCGCGGATCAGATCATTTATATGGCGGGCCCGGGCGCGGTCGCGCCGCGCTTCAAGGACATCCCTTACCGGCGCGCCGACTTGCGCAAATACCCCTGGCTTGACGATCCCTTCGCCGAATAGACAATGGGGGAGGGGCGCCGCAAGATGTGGAAAATCGCCGCCGGCGGCATCGCCATTGAATGCGCCACGTTCGCGCCGCTGCCGTCGGAACTCTCTGATTTTGACGTGCTGCGCGGCGGCGCGCTGCGCGAGCGCTACGCCTTTGCCGAGCGGCATCGCGATGTGGAATTTGTGCCGCTTCTGCAGGCGCATGCCGTTCCCGGCGGTGTCCTGCGCCGCTCTGTCTACGCCGCGCTGAAGCAAGAGTTCCTGGCGGGCTTGGCCGCGTCCGCGCCTTGGGATGGCGTCTATCTCGACATGCACGGCGCGATGGCGGTCGCAGGCCTGGACGACGCCGAAGCCGATTTTATCCGCGCTGTGCGCGCCGCCGTCGGCCCGAACTGCCTCATCAGCGCCAGCTACGATCTGCACGGCAACCTGTCGGCCGCCGTCCTGGAGGCGCTTGACCTGATCACCGCGTATCGTACGGCGCCGCATGAAGATGCCGCCGAGACTCGCGTCCGCGCTTTCCAACTTTTGCTGCACTGCCTGCGCGCCGGCCGCCGGCCGCAAAAAGCCTTCTTGCCCATACCGGCGCTGCTCTCGGGCGAGCGCACGATGACGCTGGTCGAGCCTGGCAAATCCGTCTACGCCGAGGTCGCGCGCGTCAGCGCTGAAGAGGCGCTGCTGGATGCCTCGCTGCTTGTTGGCTTCACCTGGGCCGATCAAGCGCGCAGCCAGGCGGCGGCGGTGGCGCTGGCCTGGGATGCCGATGCGGCCCAATCCGCGGCGCGCCGACTGGCGGGGGCCTACTGGGACGCGCGCCATGCCTTCGGCTTCGCCGTTCCGACCGGCACGGTCGACGCCTGCGTCAGCCAGGCGCTGGCGTCGACGGCCTCCACCGTTTTCCTAAGCGACTCGGGCGACAATGTGACGGCGGGCGCGGCCGGTGATGTGCCATTCATGTTAGAGCGCCTGCTGGCCCAGGGCGCGCCCCGGACACTTTACGCCGGCATGGCCGACGCCGCGGCCGTCGCCGCTTGCTTCCGAGCCGGGGTCGGCGCTCGCCTGGATTTGCGCCTCGGCGGGGCGCTTGATCCAGTGCATGGCCGGCCATTGCCGGTAACTGGTCTGGTCCAAGGGCTGCATGAGCGCGGTCGCGCCGGGCGGCAGGCAATCCTGCGGGTCGATCGCGTTGATGTCATCCTGACTGAAAGGCGTCTGGCCTTTACGACGCTGGCGCAATTCAGCGACTTGGGCCTGGACCCGCTGGCCTACCGCATCGTCTGCCTCAAGCTTGGCTATCTCTTCCCAGATTTTCAACGGATCGCGCCGGAAGCGATCATGGCCTTTAGTCCGGGCGCGGTCGATGCCCGTCCCGAGACCCTGCCTTTCCACAACATTCAGCGGCCAATGTACCCCTTCGACCGCGATTTTGACTGGTCGCCGGACCCCAAGATATTGTAGGGGCGCTCCTTGGGCCGCCCACCCCGCAATAACGTAGGGGCGAGCCTTGGCTCGCCCGCAATACGTAAACCCAGGCGCCGCTTAGGCCTCCAGCTGCATATAATAGCGATCGGCATGATGCGGCGAGAGCCGGACCGCGCCCTCGGCCGTGACCAGGAAATTATCCGAGATCAAGAATCCGCGGTCGTTCTCCAGCACTGTGCCCGGATGGTAGGATAAGACCATGTTGGACTTGAGCGTGAAGTCCGGCGCGCTGAACGAGTTGGGGCCGTCGCTGCCATCGAGACCGGTGCTGTGGCAATCGGGTGTGTGCTTGCCATCCACCGGGTAACCGCGGTCGCGCAAGGCCTTGTCATTCGCTTCCGAAATATCGCGATAGGTCGCGCCCGCCTTCGCCACCGCCGAGCTGGCCTCCACTGCGGCCAGATAGCCATCGAGCAAACCGCGCGCATCATCCGGCAGCGGCTCGAAGGAGAAGACCGTCGTCATCTCCAGCCAGTAACCGTATGGCGATTCGTAGACGATCTCGAAGTTGATGATGTCGTCGCCGTCCATGCGCAGATCCTTGGGCGTGGGCACCGTGTAAGGCGTGCCGTCAATCGAGAGCTTCGTCCGGCCCCAGAAGGCGCCGAAGGACTTGATATAGCCCTCGACGGCGGCGCAGGCGTCCCAATAGCGCACGCCAACCCCGGCGACATCCTTGAAGACATCCATCGCCGAATCGAGGATGGCGCCGTTCTGCTGAATCGCCTCCAGCTCGAACGGCGATTTGATCTGGCGGATGGCATCGAAGGCGGCGCTGACTTCAACCATCTCATAGCCCTCAAGCGCGCTCTTGAAGGCATTGTAGGTGCCGAGGCTCATCAACTTGTTCATATTGACCATGCCGATGCGCTTGCTGCCGGTGGCATAAGCCTTGGCGCTATCGGCGGTGGCGGCGACGATGTCTTCATAAGGCGAGAGCACGCGCTCGGGCAGGGTGGTGGTTTCGTTGCGGCTCCAGACGGCCTGGTATGAACTCCAAACTTGCAGCCAGGGGTGGGGGTCGTCGGCGCCGAGAATGGCATAGGCGACGCCGCCCCAGAGGTGAGCGTGGGTGATGTAGCGGATGGCGCCCATTCCCCCCGGCATCGCCTGCCCGCAAATGATGAGCGCATCCAGGTCCTGGTCTTTCATCATGGCTTGCAGGCGCTGTACGCGGCGCGCCGTGTCTCGTTTCAGTGCATCGTGGGTGAGCATTCCTTCGTCTCCTTACAATTCGTATTCGTATGCTTGATCAAATGCAAAGCTGGCGCCGATGCCGGCAGCCAGGGCTTTCTCGTACAGGCGGGTCGCCACAGCCACATCTTCGATGCCCGTGCCGCCCGACAGGAAGAGCGTCCACATTGTGCCTTCCGGCCGCGCGGGGACCTTCCCGGCGACAAGCGCGCCCAGGTCGCCAACGACATGGGAGGCGTCGATGAGGCCGGCATCCCGCGGCATGATGATTTCGCCTTCCTCGGCCCAACCCTGTTCCAATTCGTCTGTGAAAACGCGGCTGTTGACCGTCGTATAGTCATCGACCTCGCGCACCCAGGGATAGTGGGCGCCCAGCGCGTTGATGTGCAGCGGCTTGTTCGGCAAATCCGCCCCATCGAAAACGGGTGTCGGCGAGGTGGTGATGGCGACGATGATGTCAGCGTCGCACAGCGCCGCCGCCGGCGTCGCGGCTGGGCTGACCGCGATGCCCAGTTCGGCGGACATCTTCCGGCAAAAGACGCGGCGGTTCTCTTCGTTCCGACTGTAGGCTTGCACGCGCTGAATCGGCAGGACTGCGGTCAAGGCATGGAGCTGCGAACGGGCATGCCGGCCCGTGCCGAACAAGGCCAGGGTCGAGCTGTTTTCCGGCGCCAGACAGCGCGCCGCCAGCGCCGAAACCGCCGCCGTCTTCAGCCAGTCGTAATAAAGCACCTCCATGACCGCGGCCAGCGCGCCTGTGTTCGTGTCGTAGAGGAACATGTAGGTCTCGAGCCCGGATGGCAAGCCGGCGGTGTAGGCTTGCATGCCGGCGCCGCCCATGCCCGGCAGAAGCGCCGCTTTGAACTTGAAGGAGGCTTTGCTGCCGGCCGGCAGATGCCCGCCGCCCTGGCCCTCGCCCTGGTCGCCGCGGATCCAAAGGTTTTCACGCGGGAAGGCGGCGCCGGCGCCCATGCCGATTTCGCGGTAACCGGCTTCGACCGCTGAGATGTATTCGGGCAGGTCCATCAGCCCGCGGATTTCATGATTGCGCAAGAACAAGACCATGAGCGCCGCCGCCTAGAACTCGAATTCGTAAGGTTGGCCGAATTCAAATTCACTGCCGATACCGCGCTCCCGCGCCTTCTGGCAGAGGCGCGTCGCCACGGCAACATCATCCACTCCAGTTCCGCCGGAGAGGAAGAGCGTCCACCGCGTTCCGGGGGGACGGCCGGGCAGTGCGCCCGCCGCCAAGGCGCCGAGATCGCCGAGCACATGCGAGGCGTCGATCCGGCCTTCCTCTATGGGAATAACCAACTCGCCATTCTCCTTGAGGCCCTGGCGCAAGACATCGACAAATACACGACTGTTGACGACAGTCTGCGTATCAATTTCCCGGACCCAGGGATAATGAGCGCCCAAGCCATTGATGTGCAGCGGCTTATCCGGCAGGGCGGCGCCGGGAAATACGGGCGTCGGCGAACTGGTGATCGCCGTGACGATATCGGCATCGCGCAGCGCCGCCGCGGCTGACGCAACCGCGATGACCTCAATGCCGAGCTCGTCCGACATCCTTTCGCAGAAGGCCCCCCGCTTGTCCGGGTTGCGGCTGTAGGCCTGGACCCGCTGAATGTCCGCGACCCGGGTCAGGCCGTAAAGCTGCGAGCGGGCGTGGCGACCCGTGCCAAACAGCGCCAGCACGGCGCTATCCGGCGGCGCCAGGTAGCGCGTCGCCAGCGCCGATACCGCCGCGGTTTTGAGCCAACTCAGGTACATCACTTCCAGGATGGCGGCGAGCGCGCCGCTGTCCGTATCAAAGAGGAACATAAAGGTGGATAAACCGCCCGGCAATCCCGCGGTGTAGGCGTTGACGCCGGCGCCGCCCAAGCCGGGCAGCAATCCCGCTTTGAATTTGAAGGAAGCCTTGCTGCCGGCTGGTACATGCCCGCCGCCCCGGCTGTCGCGTCGGTCGCCTTTGATCCAGAGGTTCTCGCGCGGGAAGGCGACGCCGGCGCCTCGGCCGAATTCGCGGTAGCCGGCTTCGACCGCGTCAATGTATTCGGACAGATCCATCAGTCCGCGTATTTCGTGATTATGCAGCAGCAGGACCATAACTATAAGGTAACTCCAGGAAAGCAACGGACATTCAAGAAGGACAGTGTAGAGGCGACTCTTGGGTCGCGTAGACACTGACCGCCAGTCGCCCGAATGCAAAATGGCGATGCTACGGGCGATCCAAGGATCGCCCCTACAGATTTCGAGATATGAGAATCGTTATTCCTTTTGCACGACTTACTTGGAATTGCCAAGTTCACATATTGTCTGGGTAGCCCCTCAGGCCGCCCGCATTCATCGATACGGTCAGTTTTCGGCTCAGCTTCCCGATGCATATTTATAGGCGCCCGTTCTCATAAATCCAGCAGGGGCGAGCGCGTCGCCAGCATCCAAAGGCACATGAGCGTTACGCAGCAACCGGCCGCGGCCAGCACGATCGCGATGCCATGAAGCTCGGCCAGAGAGCCGGCGACCAGTGTCGTCACCGGGATCAAGCCCCAGACCATGCCCCAAACGCTCATCATGCGCCCGCGCATGTCATCCGGGATCGTCGTCAGCAGCAGGGCGTTGATCAGCGTCAGGAAGATGCCGGAAAAGACGCCGACGATGAAGATGACCGCCCAGGCGATCAATGGATCGCGCATGAGCGAAAAGATGACCATGGCGACACCAAAGAGGGCCGAGAAGACCAGGACGGCCAGGCCTTTGGGATAGACATCGCCAATGAGGGCGACGGCGAAACCCGAGAACGCCGAACCGAGGCTCGCGCTGCCCACCAACAAACCTAGCAGCGCCGGTCCTTCGCCCAGGACCTGGTCGACAAAGATCGGCATCAGCTTCTGATAGGGCATGCCGAAGGGCACAAAAACCAGGGCGAGCACAGTCAGGGCGAATAGCGCGCGTTCGCGCCGCAGCCACTTGATCACTTCCATGTAGGCCGTCAGGAAATTCCCGCTCGCTCGATTCTTGCGTTTCGGCTGCGGCAAGGTATAGGTCGCCCGGAGGTAGATGCCGGCGCCAATGGCGAAGAGCAGCGCTTGCACGGTTAGCGTGGTGGCGACATCGGTGAGATCTAACAGAAGGCCGGCCAGCACCGGCCCAAAAAAGCCCATCAAGCGCGTGCCGGAATAACTCAAGGTCGCGCCGTTGAAAACCATGTCCTCGGGCAAGAGATTGGGCAAAATCGCCAGGCGCGCCGGCGCGTAGAAGCAGAAAGTCGCGCCCAGCGTGAAAGATGTCGCCAGGATTTGCGGCGCGCTCGCGCCGCCAGCGGCCGCCGTTAGCGCCAGCAGGCTGGATGCGAGCACGGCAACGGTCAAGGACGCGCCCACCAGCCATTGCCGCTTCACGCGATCGGCCAGAGCGCCGGCGAAGGGCGAAACCACCAGCAGCGGCATGCCATACATGAAGGCCACCAATCCCACCTGGAAAGGCGAGCCGGTTACTTCAAGCATGTGCCAGCCCAATGCCACCGCCTGCAGCAGATAGGTGATGTGCACCAGCACGTTGCCCGCCCAATACCAGCGATAGACGCTGATGCGGAAGCTGCTGCGGTTAATCAAGGCGAGGATCATGAAGCGACTCGGCCCGCCGATTCAAGCGACATTCCACCGCGGGCAGCCAGCGTCCGAGACTGACTTTGGCGGTATTTGAGCTCGCCGCTGCCGGCGTCGTTTCTGCGGGACATTAGCTGATGGCGATCTCTTCCACCGCGTCGCCGAGGATCGCAAGCACGACATCCTCAAGCGGCACCGGCCAAGACGCGCCGCCATCCACCACGACGCCGTCGCGGGGAGCGCGGATTTCTTCCAGCAATTCGCCGGAGAAAGGATGCCGCACGTAGCCCAGCTTGTCGCCCGCTTTCACGGATTCGCCGCGCAGGCTCTTGTCCATAAAGGTGAAGCCGCGCGCGCCGGTGGTTCTGATTACCGTGTGTTTCCGGATCACAACAGTCTTGTCCACATCCGACGACAGCGCGCCCTCGATCATTCCCAATTCCCGCATGGCGTTGAGCACAGCATTCCGCATCCGGCCCAGATCGCGGTCGCGGTAATCGCGCAGGCCTGGCCCGCCGCCGATATAAGCGACGACAGTGGCGATGCCGTCCTTGGCCGCTTCATGCGCCATCGATTGGTCGGGCGCCTTGCCCAGCAGGACATGCGGCAAACCAAGCGCTGCGGCGAGCGCTTTCGACTTGTCAAAGTCGCCGTCATCGTAGACGGAGGCGTAATGATGGTAGCTCCATTGCGAGCCGGTGCGGATGTCGAGCAGGGCATCGGCCTTGGAGATTGCCGCTTCATAGTAAGCGCCGACGAGCTGTTCGCTGACGCTGCCCATGGCGTTGCCGCGCCCGACTTTGTTCAGGTGCTTGTCATCAAAGACGCTGTTCATCTGCGCAAATTCGAAGCCGGATGTATTCATCAGAGGCGCTACGATTACAGCGCCGCTGATCGCCCCCGGATCAAGTTCCTTGACGACATGCGGAAGGATCAGCGAAGGTTCGATCTCGAGCCCGTTGGCCCCGGCCTGGACGACGAGCGTCGGGCCATCGGCGGCGCCGTTGACGATGTGCAGCGGAATGTGGACGGGGAAGCGGCCATGGGTCTCGCCGACCTGGAATAAGCCGTAGGCTTTTGTGCCGCTTGCCGCCTGTATGTTGCCCAGTTTCATGTTTTGCTTTTCTCCTTTATGTTCCTACCCCGGCCCCGGCCCATCGCGATGGGCGGGAGCGGGCATGGCGACTTAATCAAAGCTGACCGACAGGTCCAGCGTGCGGCGGTCTTCGACGCGGTCGATTGTGCCCAGGATGCCGATGGAGGTAGCGCCAACCGTGGGCCACTCCTGGCCGCTGGGGATGACGATGCCGTCGGCTGGCGTCGGCATCTCCGCCAGCAGCTCGCCGGTATAAGGATCGACCAGACGGCCGTAAATATCGCCCGTTTTGAGCGCGTCCTTGAACTTGG
Organism: Anaerolineae bacterium; assembly: GCA_022826865.1. Classification (GTDB taxonomy): domain Bacteria; phylum Chloroflexota; class Anaerolineae; order Aggregatilineales; family Phototrophicaceae; genus UBA6055. Next base: position 12,625 of record JAJDUC010000087.1, on the reverse strand, counting down.
CATCGCGGATGAAGAGCCCGTCGACATCCGGCTTCCAGATGACGACGCCGGCGTTGTATACGGTGCAGAGCGGGCCGTCGGCTTCCAACTCGCCGTCGATCATGCCCATTGCTTTCATGATATTCCAAATGCCGCGGTTGGCGTCGCGAACGTTGTCCTCGCCGTTTTTGTGCCAGCCGGTGCCGCCGCCGAATTCGAGCGTGATTTGCAGGGTGTCCGCCTCCTCGATCGCGACTTTGGACGCGCCGCTGCCGAAGGTGCCCGGCGGGAAGAATGCGGCTTGATCGAGCCCGAAGGCAACCACCAGCTTGCGGCGCCGTTTTTCCATGAGGCTGAGGTTGTTCGGGTCATTCTCGACCGTGAAGAGGACGTAGCGTTCATACGCGGTGCGCGCGCCGGCGTGAAAATCAATCAAGACATCGGCTTGGCTGATGGCTTCCTTGAAATAGATATATGCCGTCTGGTCGGAGACGCTGCCATTCTTGTTGCCGGGAAAAAGGCGGCTGATGTCTTTTTCGTCTACACGGGAGCCGCGCTCGCCCAGCTCGAAGCCGGCGCGGTTGACCACCGGCGCCGCGATCACATTGCCGCGGATGGCGGCCGGGTCGGCTTTCGCCACAAAGTCCAGGATCGCGATGGAGCCGATGATTTCCGCGCCGTGGATCGCGCCTTGCAGCATCAAAGTCGGCCCGCTTTCGGCGCCAGCGATGAGATGGACCGGAATATCCAGCCGCATCCCTGAGCGCGAAGCCGCCGTCTCCAGATAGCCGAAGGTCTTCTCCCCCGGTTTGGCTTTTAAGTTGCCTACTTGTAACATCAAGTTTCTCCTTCTGTTGTTCGGGCGGTCGCCCCTACGCTTCTGACAATGTTGCGGGCGACTCAATAAGTCGCCCGTTCAGGTTTCAGACGCTTGTCGCCGTCAGGCGGTTTCCAGCTCAAGCACATGCGTGCCCAGGTGCTTCTTGAACCAGCCGAGGATGCGGTGAATCCGTTCAATGCGGTTGCCGGGGCGTCCGCCACGGGACAGGCCGTGATCTTCGCCTTCGAAGATGACCAGCTCAACCGGTTTGCCGCGCCAGCGCAGCGCCGCAAACATCTGCTCCGCTTGCTCTAGCGCGCAGCGATGATCTTCATCGCTGTGGATGATAAGCAGCGGCGTATTGATGTTTTCGATATATGCGACAGGCGATTGCGCCCAACTGCTCTGTAGATCCCGCCAGGGGTCGGTGCGGGTTTCGCCGCCGGTGCATTCTGGCCCAATGTCGGAGGTGCCGAAGAAGCTGATCTGATTGACGATGGAACGCTGCGTCACCGCCGCGGCGAAGCGGTCGCTGTGGCCGACGACCCAGTTGGTCATGAAGCCGCCGCAACTGCCGCCCGTGACACCCATGCGCGACCCGTCAATGTAGGGCCGCGACACAAGCTCGTCGACGCCGAGCATGATTTCGTCAAATTCGGCGCCCCCCTGGTCGCCCTCGCTGGCTTTCGTCCAGGCTTGGCCGTAGCCGGCGGTGGTGCCGCGTTGGTTGAAATAGGCGACCGTATAGCCGGCGTTGGCGTAAATTTGGAACTCGTGATTGAAATCCCAACCGAACATGGAGCAGTGCACATATTGCACATGCGGGTAAGCTTTGCCTTCTTCAAAGTTCAGCGGCTTAATCAGCCAGGCGTGCACTTTGGCGCCGTCGACGCCGTCGTACCAGTAGCTCTCCGGCGGCGACAGCTTGTGGTCGCGCAGCCAGGGATTGAGATTGCTCAGCTTGCGCGTCTCGCCGTTCCGCCAGATATACAGGTCGCCCGGGTTGGCCGGGTTCGATTGCCCAAAGGCGGCGACGCCGCCGACTGCCGGGGCATATTCGAAAGTGATGGTTTCGCCGCTGACAAGGCGCTCGTATTCGCCGTCCGTGTTAATTCGGAAGAGATTGGCCGCGCCCTGCTCGGTGAGCAGAAAATAAATCCACTCGTCGCCGGGCGCCCACTTCATGGTGACGTTCGACAAACTGACGCGCTGATCCGCGACCGAATAGTTGCCGACTTCTTCATCGATATCCGCGCCGAGCTTCCAGGCTTTGCCCGCCTCTACATCGGCCAGGTGCGGCTGCCAGAAGTTGCGGCGGTTGACCGGCGGCGCGAGATTATGCCCGGCGAAGGCGATATATTTGTCATCGACGCCCCAGACCGGGCTGAAGGCCGTGCCCTGCCATTCCGGGATGAGAAGCCGCGGTTCGCCGTCCGGAAAATCGCAGGTGAAGATTTGGCCATAACCGAGAGGGATATTCTGTTCGCGCGCCATGCCGACGAAGGCAATCCGCGCGCCGCTGTTGCTCCATTTCGGCTCGGAATAGTCGCATTCGCTGTGGGTGACCTGGGCGAAGTCGCCGGTTTCCAACTCGAGCACCCAGATCTGCTTGAATCGGTCGTGCACCCAGCCGACGCCGTCTTGCTTGTAGCGCAGGCGGCGCACGACTTTGATGCTGGGTTTGGGGATGCCGGGCGCGGGCCCGCGGTCATCGGCCGAGCGCATGGGCGTCCAGCGCACACCGGCCAGCTTCGAGCCATCGGCCGACCAATCGAGGCCGGACATGGGCATGCCGTCGGTCGAATAGATCGCCTCGAAATCGTCCTCGACTTCGATCACGCGCAGCGAATCGCCTTCCGCGTCGCTGCGCGCATAGGCGAGGCGGCTGCTGTCACGGCTCCAGGCGATGGAGGAAACTTGGCATTCGCCATCCGTCAAGCGGCTGGCGCTGTCGCTGCGCAGATCGTAAAGATAAAGATGAGAGATGTAGCCGTTGGAGGGAGCGTGGGGGCGGCGAACGGTGTAGGCGATTTGCGAGGCGTCCGGGGCGATGGCGATTTCGGACAGCCAGCTGAATTTCATCAGATCTTCGGGGATGAGCCCGCGGCGGCGGTCGGCAGAAATGCGTTGCTTTTCGTCCATAGTTTCCGTCCTCAAGAATCTCGCTCTCTAACGCGGGATCAGATTCGAAACCGTCTCCTCCACCACGCCGAAGAAGCAGCACCAGTGCCCTTCAATGACCGAGGGCCGGGCGCGCATGCCGAATACGACGCCATTTTGAGGCGCGCGCACTTCGCCAATCACATCGCCGTAGAGATCGTAGATTTCGCCGATCAACGTTCCCGCTTCCAATTCCGTTTCAAAGGGCAGGTCGGCAACGCCGACGTACATGCCCGTGGCCGGCGCCAGCAGGGGAATCTGATAACCCATGCGCCATTCCCCTTCATATTGAGCGGCGCCCGAGATCATCCGGTAGTGGCGCATGACATTGAGATAACCAGCGGCGAGATCGTCGGCGATATCATGGAAATCGCCGGTCAGGGTGCGGCAGTTGCCGCCCAGTTCGACCGTGACGCCGGCTTTGCCCAGGGCGCCCATCTGTGAACTGGGATTGCCGCCGCCGGTCCCGCTGCGGAAGACCAGGCTCCAGCCCTTTCCCATCGCCGCCGCCAATTCCAGGCTCGGCGGATTGTCGGATGCGAAGATCATATGCGCCAGATAAGAATGTTCGCCGCCGGAGTGAATCGCGATCTGAAGGTCGCAGTTGTCTTTCATCGCCAGCCAATGCGCATGGGCGATGCGTTCGGTCGGGTAACCGTCCGGGCGGCCGGGATAAAGCCGATTCATGTCATAAGAAAAACTATCGAGCGGGTCGCCGCGGGCGCCGGCGCTGAAGGCGCCCACATTCATCACGGGCACGGCGACAACGGCGCCGCTTAATGCTTTAACATCAATCTGTTCCAGCATCTTGAAAATGGAGAAGGGCCCTTCGGGTTCGTCGCCGTGGGTCGCGCCGTTTAACCAAAGGATTGGCCCATCCTTTACGCCGTTGTAGACGATGATCGGAATCTCCCGCGAGCGCCCGCGCATGTCGCCGATAATCGGGATGCCCCCCCGCGCAATTTCACCGGGAACGGCTTTGACTGTTCCGATCGTGATTGCCCCTGTCATATTAGCGCCTCAGATTTGCTTCGGTCGATCATAAGGTAAATGGCACAGCGATATCAGCCGCCAGTTCGCGCAAGCCGTCGACTGTCTCGCGCGAGACCGGGATGCCCTCCACACCCCGTTCGGCCATGCGCCGGAACTCGACTTCGCCCGGCAGCAGGACTGGACGCGCCGGGTCGATTGGGGGCGCGCCTGTGACCTGGGCGACCAGATCTTCCAGCCGCCGCTGATAATCCGCCGCCGGCATCAGCGCCGCCGGATCAATGGCGATCAGCATATGGCCGACATCGAAGTTCCTGTCATCCTGAAAGACATCCAGCCCGAAAAGGGCGCCCGTCATCACACCGGCCAGCACATCAGTCAAGAGGCTCAAGCCATACCCTTTATATTCGCCGATGGGCAAAAGCGGGCCGTCCATGGCCGCGTCCGGATCAGTCGTGACTGCGCCGTCCCGCGTCAGCGCCCAGTTGTCGGGCATTTCCCGCTTCTCGCGCGCATACCAGCGCATCATGCCTTTGCCGGACATGGTCAGCGCCATATCCAGTACGATTGCGTTTTCCTCCCCGCGCGGGATAGCGATGCCCCAGGGGTTGGTGCCGAGCACGACCTGCGCCGAGCCCCAAGGCGCCATTTCCGCGGCCGCGTTGGTCATCGACCAGCCGATTAAGCCGGCTTTGGCCGCGCTGAGGGCGTGGTAGCCGGCAATGCCGAAGTGATTGCTGTTGCGCACGCCGACCATGGCGATGCCGTTGACCCGGGCTTTTTCGATAGCGCAGGCCATTGCCCGCTGCGCGGCAACATAGCCGAAGCCCTTGGCGGCATCGAGCAGGGCATAAGCGGGACCGTCCGTCAAGAAGCGCATGGGGGCGTCCGGAAGGATGCCGCCATTCTTGACCCGGCGATGATAACGAAAGAGTTTTTCGATGCCTTGTCCCTGGCCCGGGTGCCACCATAGCGATGCTGTCATCAAGCCATCGCTGATGATCTCGGCTTCAGCGGCGGTCGCGCCCAGCCCGCGCATGAAATCGGCCGTGAAGGCGCGCAAGGTTTCCAATGAATAATGATTTATCAGCGACGCGTCTTGGATGTCGTATGCCATTTGCCGACCTTACATAAAGGGATGATCGAGGGGGTTCAGCACCGCTTCGTTGACAACGAACTCGGGCGGGCTCAGCGCAATATGCAGGATCATTTTGGCCACGACTTGCGGATCCATCGATTCGCGCCGGGGCAGAACGCCGATGGGCGCGCCCCGCCAGCCGGTGTCCATGCCGCCGGGATACAGGATTGTCGAGCGTATGCCCTGGTCCTTCCCGGCTTGCGCGATGGCGCCATTCAAGCCGGTCATGCCAAATTTGGCGCTGCCGTAGGCTGGGCTCCCGCCGCCGCGCAAACCGGCCGTGCCCGATATATTGATCACATAGGCCGCGCCGGCGCGCTGGAGGCAGCCCCACAAGGCGCGTGTGACATAGAAGACGCCGGAGAGGTTGACGCCGATCACTTCATCCCAATCGGCGATATCGGTCTCGGCGAAGCTGCGCGGGGCGGGGATGCCGGCGTTGTTGACGAGAATATCGACCTTGCCGAAGTCCGTCTGGAGCCGGGCGGCGGTCGCTTTGACTTGCTCGGCGCGCGCGACATCGCAGGCGTAGGCGCTGGCGGCGCCGCCGGCGGCGCGGATCTGCTCGGCAACTTCGTTCAGCGGCCCGGCGCGGCGAGCGATCAAGGCGACATGGGCGCCGGCCTGCGCCAATTGCGCCGCGACCGCCTCTCCCAAGCCATGGCTCGCCCCCGTGACTACCGCTATCTTGTCATTCAAATTGCTTTCCATTGCCAGACGTCCCTACTGCCCGGCCATGATGCTGCCCATGGCCGTCTTCATCCGCTCCAAGCCTTCTATCAGTTGATCTTCCGGCTGCAGGAAGGTCATGCGCAGGTAATCCTTGCGATCTTTGGAAAAGGCCGAACCGGGATAAGCCAGGACGTGCTGTTCCGTCAGCATGCGCTGGGCGACCTCGGCGCTATCCAGCCCGGTGAAGCCGATATCGGCGAAGACAAATTGCCCGCCTTGCGGCAGGCCGTATTTCATGCCCATAGCGTCCAGCGCGTCCAGCACCAGGCGCCGCCGCTTGCGATACGCTTCCGCCATCATCTCCACCGGTTCCTGCGGACCCGTCAGCGCGGCGATGCCGGCATGCTGGGAGATGACCGAGGCGCCGCCGCTGATGGCCGCCTTTAGTTCCGCCACGCGCGCCATCAGGTCGGCCGGACCTACAATCCAGCCGAGCCGCCAGCCGGTCATGGAATAAGCCTTGGACAGGGCGTTCAGCGTCAGCGTCCGCTCCTTGCCGCCGGGAAGCGCGGCCGGGCTTGTGTGCACAAAATCGTCATATACGAAGAGATCGTAAATCTCATCGGACAGGATCATCAGGTCATTCTCGCTGGCGATATCGAGCAACTCCGCCGTATCCGCCGGCGATATGACGCTGGCGGCCGGATTGTTGGGCGAAACGAGCAAAAGCGCGCGGGAACGTTCGCTGATGGCGGCGCGGACGAGGTCGGGGTCGGCGCGGAAGGCATCATTTGGCCAGGTCTGAACTTCGACCTTGACGCCGCCGGCAAAAGCCAGCGAATCGGCGTAGGTATTGTAGTTGGGCTCGGGCACGATCATCTCGTCGCCCGGCGCGATGACGGCCAGCACCATCAGGAAAAGCGCTTCTTGCCCGCCGTTTGTTACCACAACCTCAGTCGCGGGATCGACATCAATGTTGTTGACGCGCTTGACACGCTCGGCGATCGCCTCGCGCAAGGCGGGCAGACCCTCGGGCGGCGCGTGATCGGCATGATGATGGATCATGGCCTCTTTGGCGGCGGCGACAATATGCGCCGGCGTGTCAAAATCCGGATCGCCGCGGCCCATGACGATGACGTCATCGTAAGTCCGCGCCTCGCCGATCAAGCGGTACAGCAGGTTCGTGCCTTGGTCCTGTTTCTTGCTCATCGTCTTCCTTTCAGGCCGTCAACTGAGCGCTTCGAGCGCGGCCTCTGTGCCACTGCCGACGCTCAAACGGATCACATTCGCCGCGCCGAAATGCGCGCCATCGGCGGCTTCGTAGCCGGCCCGGCGCAAGCGGTCGACAGCGCCATCCGCGCCCCCAACTGTCTTCAGCGCGATGATGTTGCTGGCGCCGCCGCCGCAAACTTCGAGCTGACGGGACCGCGCCTGGTCCAGCAAGGCGTCGCGCTGGCGCTTGAGCTGCGCCAGTTGCCGCTCGCGGGCCTCGGCGAACAAATCGCCGGCTTCCAGGGCCGCGTACTGGCTGGCGGTGGCGGTGCAGATCGCCATGATTTGTTTCTGTGATTGCATCGTCGGCGCCCAATCTTCCGGCGCAGCGATATATGCGATGAACCAGCTTGCCAAGCCTTGGCCGGGCCAGGTTTCGCCGATCGCCGCGACGCGCGCCGGCGCGCTCTCCTGCGCCGCCAGGCTGCTGCAAGCGCCGTCAACCCAGGGCGCCAAACCCTGATCCCAGATGGCGGCGGCATTGTTGTCGCTGAGGATCTTTCCAATTTCAGCCACTTCCGCGGCGGAATAAGCGGCGCCGGTCAAGCGCGAGGGCGATTCCAAATAAAGCAGGCGACAGCCGCCGCGAACGGCCGCGGCCAGCCCGGCCAGCGTCGGCAAATATCGGCCTTCAGCATCCGCCGGCAGCGAGACGATTTGGCGCTGACGCACGCCGAGGGCCTTGCGCGCGCCGGGATGCACAACATCGGGGACGGCGATGCTCTCGTATAACTCGCCGATTTTCTGAATCGTCAAGAAGCGGGATTCCTGCTGGCCGGCGGTGACGATGATATTGCCGGCCTGGCAGGCGCTGCCAGTGCTCTCGTTGAGATAGGCCGCGATCTTCTCGCGCAAGGGGCCGATGCCGGGCACATCGACATAATGCGTCTGTCCCGCTTCCATAGCCTCGGAAGCCGCGGCGATGACGCGCTCATCCAAGGGACTGATCGCCTCGTCCGCGGCCAGGTCAGCCGCGTGCCGCATCATCGGCCCCGGCAGGGGCCTGTTCAAATCCCCGTTCGCTTCATGCCGCTTGAGTAAGCCCAGTTTATTTTGTGATGACAATCCTCTTGCTCCTGTTCTTTTTTTGTCAAACCGCCATTTGCGGTAGCCGAGAATCATTATAATTTTGCGTGAGCGCGGTAGACATTCTCGCTGCCGCCGAGCGGCTGTGTCGGCGCGAAATTCCCAAATAATGCAATCGCGGGCAGACCGGCTGCCCGAAGTTGCGGCGGATTCGACGCAAAATTGCGAGACCGCCGCAGGCGATAACCGCCGTTGCCTGGCAAGATGTGAATCGGCAGCGGGTATAATATTCGTGAATGTCGACAATTTCACCCGAATTCGTGAGATTATATGCCCGCAGCCAAAGCGTGTCAAGCACTTCAAGCCTGGAAGCGAGCGGCGATGGAAGCCAGCTCTTTCCCGCGGCGCCAGGACCGCAAAGTCGCGAGCAGGCTATGCGGATACGGCGCCCGGCGCCGCGTTCAGCGATGAAGGCGCTGTCCGCTGCGCTGCTGCCTGTGATCCGCCGCCGGCGTCTGCCCGGCTTGAACCGGCAGGTCCTGCTCTTCCTCTGCCACAGTCTGCTTTTTCATATTGGCTTGCTGGGCATCGCCGATATCCTGCTCAATTTCTACCTGGTGAGCATTGGTTATGACTCGATGGCCATCAGTCTCTTGCAATCTTTGCCTCGCTTGAGCGGATTTTTGATCGGCTTGCCGATTGGCCTGGTCGCCAACCGCATCGGCAACCGCCGCCTGATCGTGTTGTCTAGCGGCGGCATCGCCTTGTCGGTGGCGGCGACGGCGCTGACGCCGCACTTCCTGGTGATCGCCGTAAGCCGCTTCTGCTGGGGCGCTTGTTTCGGCGCCAATCAAGTTGTCAAGTCGCCATTTATGGTCACTTTGACCGACCGCAGCGAACACACGGCGCAATTCGCCTATCATAATCTGGTCAGCATGTTCGCTGTCGCCCTCGGCAGCGCAGTCGGCGGTTTGCTGCCCATTCTTATGAGTCGCCTGCTGTCCATTGAAGCGGCCGGCGCATTGCGGCCCGAGCAGATGCCACTGGCTTATCGCGCCGCGATTATCGCGGCTTCTGGCTTGCTTCTGCTCAGCATGATCCCGATTCTCGCCTTGAAGAATCGGCCGGCGGGCGCGGATCCGCGTCGGGATCAACTGCGCCTGACGGCGCGGGCGCCTTGGCGCCGCATCCTGCGCCTGGCCTTCCCGCTTTTGGTCTTCGGCCTCTCCGGCGGCTTGACCTTTCCCTTCTTTAATCTCATATTTCGTGATCTGTTTGGCATCAGCGACAGCGCCATAGGCAGCGTGATCGGCTTGGGCTGGCTGGCGATGGGTTTGCTGCCTCTGCTCAATCCAGTCTGGGAAGCGCGGATGGGGCGGGCGGGCGCCTTGACAGCGCTTATGTTCGCCAGCGCTCTGGCCTTCGTCGGCTTCAGTCTGTCGCAGGCCTTGACCATTGCCGTCGTCTTCTATGTCTTGGCCATCGGCATTCGCAATACGATGCAGCCGCTCTTCCAGCCCCTGCTGATGGATTCGCTCGACGCCGCCTATCATAACCTTGCCAGCAGCGTCGGCCTGGTGTTTTGGAATATCGGCTGGTTCGCCTCGACGCTGGGATTTGGTTGGCTGCAGACGGAGATCGGCACGCGACATATCATGCTGCTGGTGGCCATCCTCGTCCTGCTTAACGGCCTCAGCATTCGTCTCACGGCCGGTCGCCGTTGATGCCAGAATTGAAAAGCCTTAGTAAACTCAAGTAAGTAATTGAAAAAATGCGCATCGTCTTTCGCGACATACATGCGGGCGAGCCTTGGCTCGCCCACTCTTGCTTCAAAATGCCCAGCAGATTTTGCAGGACTTACTTGCGTATACTTTAGTGAGGAGCGCGATGATGATTCGTGACAATCAAGCGATCTTTAATCGAATCGCCGAACAAGTCGACAGCCGGCGGGCGGAACTTGGCGTCCCGGGCGCGACCTTCGGCCTGATGATCAATGGCGAAAGCTACACCGGAGGCATCGGCTTGACCCATGTGGAGCATCCGCTGCCGGTCACTGATGAGACCATATTTCAGATCGGCTCGATCACAAAGACGGTGACGGCGACGGCAATGATGCGCCTGGTTGAGCGGGGGAAATTGGATATGGGGGCGGCAGTGCGGGATTACTTGCCCGACTTTCGCGTGCGCGACGAGGCGGTCTCGAAGCAGGTCCAGGTCTGGCATTTGCTGACGCATTTGGCGGGTTGGACCGGCGATGTCTTCAGCGATACCGGTGACAACGATGATGCCGCCGAGCGCTACGTGAGCGCTATGTCCGCTTTCGAACAACTGGCGCCGCTGGGGCAAGTCTTTTCTTATAACAACGCGTCCTTCTGTGTGGCCGGGCGCATCATCGAAGCGCTAACCGGCTTAACATACGAGGCGGCGATTCAGGCGATGATTTTTGAGCCGCTGGGAATGGAGCGCAGCTTCTTCTTTCCCCATCAAGTGATGCTGCATCGCTTCGCGGCCGGGCACCAGTTGGCTGAAAACGAAGCGAAAGTCCTCAGCCCCTGGGCGATCCCGCGCGGGATGAACGCCGCCGGCGGGATTAGCTGCCGCATCAAGGACCTGCTGAAATATGGCGCCTTTCACTTGGGCGACGGCTCGCCATTGCTGCGCCGGGAGAGCCTGGAATATATGCAGCGCATGCACAGTCCCGCCATGCCCTATATGGGGACATGTGGTTTGTCTTGGATGCGGAGCCGCCACAGCGGGACGGATCTCCTTTGGCATACCGGCGGCACAAATGGACAGAACGCCGTTTTGGCCCTGGTCCCGGAATGTCAACTGAGCCTGGGCATGATGACCAATGGCGAGACGGGAACGGCGCTGCGCGACTGGTATATGAAGGCGGCGCTGCGGGAGTTCTGCGCCATCGAAATCCCCGAGCCGCAAGCCATCGAATCTTCGGTTGCGGAGCTGGCGCCCTATGTCGGTTTTTACCGCGGCACGATGCGCGCGATCGAACTCGGTATGGAGTCCGGGGGCTTGCGCGCCGCCATAGTCGCGCGCGGCGGCATGCCCAGTAATCGCGAACAGACCGATATGCCGCCGGCGCCAGTGGCGCGCTGCGGCGTCGATCAGTTGCTTGTGCTCGAAGGCGAATTCAAGGGGGCGCGGGCGGATTTTATCCGGGACGATTCCGGGGCGATTCGCTATCTGCGCTTCGGCTCGCGCATTCACGTCAGGCAGTAGTTCGGGCCAGCATATCGCCGAGCAGTCTCCAACACAGCCACAAGGCGCGCGGCGTATGGAAGAACCCTTTCCACATGCCGCCTTTCAGCGGCGTCGACAGGCTGCCGTCGCGGTCGGAGCCATGGCGCATGATGAAGCCGTAGATATGACGCGCCGATAGATTTCGCGCAGCTCCAGGAGTCGAGCGCGCTTCATCCCTTGATGCCGGAGACCATCATGCCTTCGATGAAGTAGCGCTGGAAGAAGACGAAAAGCAGAATAACCGGGATGGTCGCCATTGTGGAAACGGCCATTGCCACCGCCCACAATGGTTCGCGGTCAAGCGACTGGGAGAAGTAGGTTAGCCCGACCGGCAAAGTGACCAGGTCGCGATTCTGCGCGATGACCAGCGGCCAAAGGAAATTGTTCCAGCTGAAAAGAAAGGTGATGATGGCCAGGCTGGCGGCGGCCGGCTTCAGCATCGGCAGGGCGATGCGCCGGAAAATGGAGAACTCGCTGGCGCCGTCAATGCGGGCCGCGTCCAGCAATTCATCCGGGATGTTGTATGCAAACTGGCGCATCATGAAGACACCGAAGGCGCTGATGAGGCCGGGCATGATGATGCCTTCGTAGGTATTGTGCCAGCCCAATTGGTGCACGAGCACGAACATGGGAATCACCAGGATCTGGAAGGGCACCGTCATGATGCTCAAGATGAAGAGGAATAGAATGTTTCGCCCGGGAAAGCGATACTTGGCGAAGCCGTAACCGGCCAGCGCGCCGAAGAAGACTGTGGCGATGGTCTGGACAGCCGCGATGAGCAGGCTGTTGATGTACCAGCGCTCGAGCCGCGTCTCCTCGAAGGCGAACTCATACTGACGCAAGCCCTGGAACTCATGCGGCAGCCAATGCATGGGAATCGCGAAGATCTCGCCCTCGGACTTAAAACTGGAACTGAACATGAGGTACACGGGGAAAAAGAAGAGCAGCGAGATCAGCAGGCCGACCGAGCAGAGGATCAGGTTTCGGATGCGCCTCCGCAGGCGCGCCTCAAAAGCCCAGTCGCTTTCGTAGGGTTTAAGCGATGCCATGCTTCTGTCCCCGGCTGGCGGCAGGATCGGTTAACTTAGCTGAGAGAAAAATCATCGCTGCGTCCCAGGCGCAATTGGAATAGAGTGAAGATTAGAATGAAAGCGAAAAGCACGACGGATATGGCGGCCGCGTCGCCCATGCGGAAGAATTGGAAACCGTATTTCCAGATGACGATGCCCAGCGTCGTGTTGACATCGAGTGGTCCCCCTTGAGACGGCGACATCACGAACTGGATGGAAAAGCCCTGAAAGGCGCGGATG
>JAJDUC010000040.1 GCA_022826865.1 Anaerolineae bacterium | reverse complement strand
TTTATCATCCCTCGCTTGTCGCCGGTCAATCCGGTAAATGAAGCTCTGGCGCGTGTGCAGATGTACCAGAATATAGACCCCGAGGCGGTGCAAATAATGCGTGCGACCTTGCTTGATCTATACGGGCTGGAAGGCAGCGTTCTGGAACAATATGTCAACTTCTGGAAACGCGTCCTCAAGGGTGATCTGGGTCCGTCCCTTGCCTCTTTCCCGCTGTCGGTCAATCAATTGATCGGCGTAAGCATTGGCTGGACGATTGGATTGCTCGGCACGTCAATTCTCATCGCCTGGACGCTGGGTGTGATTCTCGGCTCGCTGGCGGGCTACTACCCGAACCGTTGGTGGTCGGAAGGCTTGGAGAAATCGCTGATCACCGTTTACCCGGTGCCGTATTACATACTGGCTTTTGTATTGCTGATGGCCTTCACGTTTTATCTGCCGATCTTCCCGCTTATCGGAGGCGCGCGCGGCACAGCGGCCCTTACCTGGGAATACATCAGCAGTGTCCTGCATCATGGTTTCTTGCCAGCTCTGTCCATTGTCATTGGCGCTACCGCCCATCGCTTCATTATGTCCAAAGCCCTTACGACGACCGAAAAGTCCAGCGATTATGTGCAGTACGCGCAGATGGCGGCGCTGCCAGAACGCAGAATTTTGCTGTTTTACGTCGCACGAAACACGCTGTTGCCCCAGGTGACGGACTTGAGCTTGTCCTTGGGGGCGCTTTTTGGCGGCGCGCTCATCGCCGAATTCGTATTTGGTTATCCGGGGATTGGCACGACGATGTATACCGCCATCAACAACGGCGACTATAACGCGATTATGGGCATCACTTTGCTGTCAATTGTGGGCATTGCGACGGCTTCACTGCTCATCGACCTCATCTACCCCTTGATTGATCCCCGTGTCCGCTATCGTTAGTTTATGTGGCGAATGATGTGCTAAGAGCTACGATTAGAGACCTCTTTCGTTTCAGCTTATCGTTCCGTTTCGGTTCGATTATCCTGATGATTGTCGGCATTCTTTTGCTGCTTTCGTTTTTCTCCCCATTTGAATCAGATGATCGGCGCGTTGTGCCCCGCAATAAACCGCCATCACAAGAATTCATTTTAGGCACAACCGGCAATGGGCAGGATGGCTTCTGGCTCCTGACCTTTGCCATCCGCAACACCTTGATGGTATCGGGCGTGGCGGTGCTAATCGGACGCAGTATTGCCGTCATGTTGGGGATGATTACCGGTTATCTCGGCGGTAAGACCGATCGGGTCATATCCTCGATTGTGGATAGCATCATCGTCATTCCGCGACTGCCCTTGCTCATTCTGATCGCGGCGATTTTGCAAGGCGAGATGACTGTGCTGTCGCTTGCCTTGTTGCTCGGCATTCTGGACTGGGCGCATCCCTCCAAGCGTTACCGTGCAATGATTTTGTCCCTGCGCGAGCGTGAATTCACCCATACGGCGATCTTCTCGGGCATGAATGCCGTGAAAGTGGTTGTGCAAGAGCATTTGCCCTTTTTGATCCCGCTGCTGCTGGCAGATGCGGTGGCTGGCTTCCTCTGGGCCATCGGTATGGAGGTGACGCTATCCGTTCTGGGTCTGAGCGACCTGACGGCGCCCAGCATCGGCACCTTGATCTTTTGGGGCAACTATCATCACGCTTTGTTGAGAGGCCGTGTCTGGATTCTGGCGGCGCCGATTGTGGCATCGGTTGTGATGGTGGTCGGCTTTTATCTGGTTTCGCTGGCCTTCAGCGAATATCTTGATCCAAGAACCCGACTGGCCCGCTTGCGTCAATGAAAGCGCGTTTTTAGTCCGTGGCCAGTGGCGGGGCCTGAAGCGCCTACGGCCAGCTTCGTTTCATCCACAACTAGACGGGATGCGCCCAGTTCGCGCTTCTCTTAAAAGTTTCGCAGCGACATTTGAACAGTCTAGGCGTCGTCCGAGCTGAATGTCTCGGCCAACCAGTGCAGAATCAGACGGCTGACGCTTTCGTATTCGGAGTCGAACAGGCGCGTGCCATGGGCGCGGCCGCGGTAGAGCCGCGCGCTGACATCGCCTTTTGCATTGAGGAACATCTGACGGATCGCCTCTGAGCTGGAGGCGTCGTTTTGCGCGGCAACGAGCAAGGCGGATCGAGCCGCCAGGCCATCAACCAGGGCCGACTCCGGCTTGACGCCGCGGTAATCCAGGCCGGGCGAGAGGGCGACCGCGCCGCGGCAACTCTCGATTTCAGCGCAGCTGATCAGCGCGACGTTGGCGCCGATGCTGCCGCCGATGATGGCCAGGCCCGCTTCATTTGTATGACCACTCTCTTCCAGCCAACCGGCCCAGCTGCTGGCGACATCGTCGATCGCCGCTTCCCAATCGCGCGCGCCGCCGGATGCGCCGTGGCCGCGCATGTCGATGTTGAGCAGCGCGTAGCCAGATCTGTGCAGGTCGGGGATGAGGGGATCGTAGGCGGCGCGATTGCTGTTGAGCATGTGAAGGAGCAGGATGACCGGGGCGTCGCCGCTGGCGGCCGGCGCTGGGTAGAAGTCGGCGACGAGGGTGGTGTTGTCAGGGCGTTCTAGGGTGATTGATTTGAAGGGTGGATGATCTTGGGCGATGATGGAACAAATTGAAATGAATAGGGAGATGGAAAGCGCGAGAATAATACGCACAAGTTTAGTCTCCTGTGTTTCGCCGTATATGTAATTATTCTGTTTCCAATTGCTTGACAGTTTCGGGAGAATCACTTTGAGAAACGAACTCTGTCAGCCGCTCCCATGCGACGCTTCCGTCTTGATTCCTATATTTGGTCAAGAATTCGTATACGAGATTGTTGATGAAATTGTCGTAGGCTTCCAGAAACTCACCGTTTCGCTGTTTGGATCGATAACCGAGGGGCTGTATGATTTCCGTATACAAGTCTTTGCTATTGGAGATGAAATACCAGAAATCTTGACCGCAGAATTTCCAATACTGGACAATTTCGTCTGATCTGCCCGTGGCTTTAAGTTTCCCGATCTTCAAGGGACTGCGATCTTTCCCATACATGCATCCGTTTACGGCGACGATATCCTGGTCTGGGTATTGCCGTTGCAGAACCTCAGTGGCTTCCTTGAAATGAAGCAGCATCCTCTGAACTTGACTGGAATTACCCCAATTCGGGCCTGACTTTATTTCAACGACGTAAGTCTTGTTTCCTTTATGCAGTAAAAGGTCAAGTCCTCTAAACTCATCAGGGCTTGGCTTATAAGCATCAAATTCCCGGCACGCTACAAATATTGCTACCCCTTCCAAAAAATCTCCGAACAGGGTTTCCTCCTGGGAAGATAAAAATGCGTCCATGATGCCATAGACAAGTTGAATAACAGTCTGATTTTTTGCGCGAAACAGATAGGGATTCTTTCGTCTTAGTACTTCATCCAGCCTTTTGTTCTTGACAGTGGCGAGGCGCTTTTCATGGAATGAGCCGATGTTGGTTTCGACATAATCCTGAACCGCCTGCAATAGATTGTCACTCATTCGCGCCTCATAGGAGTGTTTGTTGAGAATAACCCAGCCGCGACTCTATCGCTTCGACATATTCGGGCACGATCTCAATGCCGATAGCCTTGCGCTTCATTTCGCGTGCGGCGTATAGAGTAGTACCTGATCCTGCAAAGGGATCGAGCACCGTGTCGCCTCGAACAGTGAAAAGCTTGATGAACCATTCAGGCAACTGCTTCGGGAAGACTGCGCTATGACCTTGATTATTGCACTCGGTTGCCATGTGAATTACGTTCGTCGGGTAAACCATATCGCGACCAACCCAATTCGACACATTCTTGCCGAAGCCGCTTTCCGCTTTGGATTCGTCACGGACCTTATCCGTGTTACTAAGCTTGCTCAGCCGCACTTTTGCCCAGTCCCCCACCGGCACCATGACCTCTTCCTGGTACATATCAAACTTCTTTGATTTGTTGAATTGCAGCAGACGCTCCCATGAGTCTCTAAAGCGGTTTGGCCACTTGCCTGGATAAGAGTTTTTCTTGTGCCAAATGAATTCTTCGGTCCAAAACCAGCCTTGCTCGCGCAGCGCCTTGATCAAGTCAAGCACGTATGTATGCCGTTCCCCATTGACGGCTTTCTCTTTGATGTTGAGGATGAACGTTCCGCGGGGACTAAGAACGCGCAGCAATTCTCGGGAAATCGGGAGGAACCAATCGACGTATTCGTCAGGATGAATACCGCCGTAAGTCCTTTTGCGTTGATCAGCATAGGGCGGGGATGTGACGATCAGTTGTACAGAATCGCTGTTTAACTGCGCCAACTCAATCGCAGCGTCTCCTAACATTATGAGGAAGTCAGTTGACATAATTCCTTCAGCCACGCGGTTGCATCATATGCCTATTGTAACTCAACAGAAGTAAACGCAAGTAAGTCGTGCAAAATCTGCTGGGCATTTTGAAGCAAGAGTGGGCGAGCCGGTGGCTCGCCCGTACACCGAGTCTCTTCTTTTGCCGTAGGGGCGAGCCTTGGCTCGCCCGCATGTATGTCGCGAAAGACGATGCGCATTTTTCAATTAATTACTTGCGTTTACTGAGGAGTTTTCATCGTCTATTCCTCCCAGCCCGCCCAAGCAGATACAGCAGAAACAGCATAATCAATCCAAAGATCGCCAGCTTGTCATAAGGCGAGAGTTCAGCCGGCGGCGGCGTGTTGGAGACGATGCGGACCAGATGCGGCATGTCCTTGTCGCTGTGTCGATAGACGACGCGCTGCTCATCGGCTTTTATCTCGTATTCGCCATCGCTGACCTCGACGCGATAGCCGTCGGGGAATTGCGAGTTGGGCACGAAGATCTCGGTTGGCGCGCTGACTCTGCTGTCATGCCGGAAGCTGAAGGTGAAAAGCCCGCGCTCGCGATCGAAGCGCATGTTGAGCGGCTCGCCGGCGACGGCGCGCGCATAGGGGCGGACGACGGCGGACAATGCGCGGCCGCCCGAATTGATGTCGGCGGGATCGCTCTGCTGATCGCGGCTGAATATGGACAGGTCTTCGCCATTCCAGAGGTCGCCGCGCTCGTTTGTATTGTCCGGCGTGTAATTCCAGAGCGTATAATTCAGCAGTTGGTCATCGAGGGCGCGGAAGTTGTAGTCCAGCGCGGTTGCCTGACGCGAAAAATCGCCATTGCGATAAGCGCCTTCGCCGTTCATATCGAAGGGAATGCCGAACTCGCCGACGACAATCGGCACGACGCCAATGGCCTCATCGGCATATTGGCGAAACTTACCGAATTGACGGCTGAAATAGCGGCGGATCGCGCTCTCGCCGATGAGCGGTTTGAAATTGAAAAGATCGAAGTTGAGATGCGGATGAAAGCGGCGCGTGAACAAGGTAGCGCCGTCATAAAAATGTGGGGCGTAGACCCACTTTTCCGGCGCGTCATATTTTGGCGGCGGGGCGAAAGGCTCGGCTTCGACGAAGATATGCGCCTTCGGCTGCGCCGCATGGACGGCGGCGGCGAAACGCTCCGTGAAGGGTTTCAGGAAATCCTGAGTGAAATCGCCGCGGGCGAAATGCCCCGGGCGCAGCAGGCGCGGCGCGCCATCGCCGTCCAGATCCCAAACGCCATGCGCGCGCCAGACATCGGCGCAGTCCTCTTTCCAGGCGCTTGCGCCGCCCGGATCCAGCCGGACTCTGGTCGATTGTTCCGGCAGCCGGTTGACCATGGGCAGGCCATAATCCAGGCAATCTTGTGCGAAGCCATTGGCGAGGAAGATGGCTTGCGCCGGTGTCGGCAGGATGCCGAGTTTGACGAGCAGGTGATCGTGGCTGCGCAGGTCGGCGACGCCGATCAAGCCGAAATGCGGCTCGTTCATCGTGCCGAAGCCGACGACATTGGGCAGGTGGGCGATGCGCCGCGCCACATGGGCGTAGGCATTGACGTAGTGTTCTTGCAAGTAATCTTGAATGTTCCGCCCGTCGCGCATCAGGTTGGGCGCGTATGTCGCCCCGCCGAAGAAGAGCGTGAACATGGTGAAGGCGGCGAAACGGGAGTAATTGTTCGCCCACATCAATTGCGGAAAATCATCCGGCTGCATCTGATGCAGGGTGGCGGCGCCGGTTTGGTGGAAGCGGTCGACATCAAGGCCAACCGCATCAAAGGTCCAAGCGGGCGCGCCATCGCCGCCGGAAAAGCGGCTCCAGACATCCTGGTGCGGGTCGATGAAGAGATGGATATCGTGGGCCAGCGCCTTTTCCAGCAGGGCTTCCAGATAGTCGAGGTAGTCGTCGTCATATTGGCCGGGGCCGTCATGCTCGATCGCTTCCCAGGTGACGATGAAGCGCAGGAAATCCAGCCCCCAATGCTTGAGGCGCAGGAAATGCTCGTCGGCTTCTTCCAGCGGGAAGGGGCGCCCGACGAAGGACACCGCCCGTTTCTCGGCCAGGCTGTCGGGCAGGTGGGTGAAGCCGGGCGGGACGGCCGGGACCTTGCTGCCGCCGCTGAGGTTGACGCCGTGCAGGATGCGCGTCCGCCCGCTGTCGTCGATGAACCAGCGTCCCTCTGCTGTGATGGGCATGGATCTTCCTTGTCCCTGGGTTGAGTGATGGGATTATAGCATAGTCGCGATTGTCATTGACGCGCGATGCCGGGGCGCCCTAGAGCAATCGCACAAAAATGAAATGGCGCTGATAAATGATAGTTTTGCTCACATTTCGTAATCTGTAGGGGCGTCTCACGAGACGCCCCTACACATTCTTGTGGCTGAGAGCGCCTTGATTTTGCGAGACAAGTTCTGGATTGTACGAGCCGGGGTTAAAGCCTACACCGCCGGCCAAGGACGATTCGGCCCCGGGCCTGGCAGCGGAAAAACCCCGTTTTCCAGCAGATCTTCAACCCGAAACCGCAGCATGCGCATTTCGATGGGCGAGAGCAATTCCGACATCGACCGCGTGTAGGCATCCTCCGCGTCATGCAGCCGGGCGCAGAACAGGCGCAGATCATCCAGGATCTCCGGCGGAATCGCCCGGCCGGAGAAATCCCAGATCACCGTGCGCAGCTTCTCGCTGGCGTTGAAGGTCAAGCCGTGGTCGATGCCCCAGAGGCGCTGGTCCTCATCCACCAGGCAATGCCCGCCTTTGCGATCGGCATTGTTGGCAATGGCGTCGAAGATGGCCATGCGCTCGAGCTGAGTCGTGAATTGCAGCTTGTCAAAGGTGTAATAATGCACATCCGGATTATGGTCGATGAAAAGCTGTACCGAGCCGATGCCGCGCGTGCCGTCGCGCAGGAAAGTCGGCGGCACCAGGCTCCAGCCCAGGGCCTTCGATGTCAGATAAGCGGCGGTCTCGCGGTTGCAGAGTGTGCCATCGGGAAAATCCCAGAGCGGGCGCTCGCCCCGGCGCGGCTTGTAGATCGCCATCAGGCGGATGCCGGCGCGCACGATATTCACGAGAAATGTATAGTTTGAGCCCCAGCGCATCAAGCCGACTTCATCGTCCATGACGCCTTGCTCAATCGTAGACAGGGCTTCGTCCATGGAGATGCAGACGGGTTCATCGAGTGCGCGCGCTGTGTGGACGCGGTTGACGCTCATAGCGGCCGACCTGGGGCTTCCGTCAGTCGCGCTTATTTTAGCTTGCTGTGGGGAATCGGCGCAATCATGCCGGCTTGGGTACTGTATCAAAGTCGGTTGAATTTCTTCAAATACCGACGATTTGGTAGGGGCGACTCGGTGAGTCGCCCAATTTCGATCCTGTTTTACCCATCGGGCGATCCGCCGGATCGCCCCTACCAGGCTATTTCAACCGAAATTGATACA